>JADLFO010000120.1 GCA_020845455.1 Caldilineaceae bacterium | reverse complement strand
TGTGGCGCTCAATCGCCTCTACCAGCTTTTGCGGGTCGCTCATGCGCTCGCTGCCGCCAATGATCTCGCCGTAGCCTTCGGGGGCCAGCAGGTCCACGCTGCGGCAGACCTCGGCTCGGCCCGGCTCCGGCTCCATATAAAAGGCCTTGACCTGCGTCGGGTAGTGATGGACAAAGAGCGGCTTGTCGAACTGGGCGGCGAGATAGGTTTCATGCGGGCTGCCAAAGTCATCGCCCCATTCGATGGCGGGCACAGGGTCTTCATACCCCGGCACCAGCTCGCCCGCGGCCGCGGCCGCGTTGATCCTGCGCACCGCTTCGTCATAGTGGATGCGCGGGAAGGGCGGCGTCACCTTTTGCAGATGGGTCAGGTCGCGCTCCAGCACCTTCAATTCGGCGTCACACTCGGTCAAGCAGCGCTGCACGATGTAGGAGACAAATTGCTCCTCCACCTCCATCAGCCCGTCGAGATCGCAGAACGCAATCTCCGGCTCCACCATCCAGAACTCCTGCAGATGGCGGCGCGTCTTGCTCTTTTCGGCGCGGAAGGTGGGGCCAAAACAGTAGACCTTGCCAAAGGCAAAAATGTTGGCCTCGTTGTACAACTGGCCGGTCTGCGCCAGATAGGCCGGTTCGCCGTGATAGTCCACCGAAAAGAGCGTGGTCGTACCCTCGGCTGCGGCGGGCGTCAGGATGGGCGTATCGACATTCAAAAAGCCATGGTCGTCCAGCCAGTCGCGGATGGCGCGCACGATCACGGCGCGCACACGCATGGCGGCCCACTGGCGCGAGGAACGCAGCCAGAGATGGCGGTTTTGCATCAAAAACTCGACGCCATGCTCTTTGGGCGAGATCGGATAGGGGTCGGCGATCTGCATGATCTCCAACCCGCGCACATCCACCTCATAGCCGCCGGGGATGCCGGGCGCGCGCGGGTCGGCCTTGACCTCGCCGGTCAGACGCAGGCTGCTCTCCTGCGTTAGTTCCTTGGCCGCCTCAAACTGCTCGTCGGGGACATTGCCGCGGAAGACCACGGCCTGGCAGACGCCCGTGCCGTCGCGCACCTGCAAAAAGTGGAGCTTGCCCTTGCCGGTCTTATGATAGAGCCACCCCTGCAGGGTGATGGTCTCGCCCACATGCTCGCACAGCCGCTCAATGGGCACGACGTTAGCGACGATGTTAGCCACGCTGTTTACTCCTCATCCTATAGATTGTTGCGGCAGCGACCCTGTATCTGCCGCCAAGGGTCACTGCACCGCGCCCGCGCCTTCATCGCCTGCGTCGGGGTCGGTATCGTCGAACGCTTCCAGTTCGTCGACCGTGGGCGACTCGGCCAGGGTTGCGGCGGAGGCGGCAGACGCGTCGAGGGCGTCCGCATTCTCCTCCCAGTCGTCCTGTGCACCCCAATCTTCGTCTAGGTCGTCGGCGGTATAGTCCCCGACCCCTTGCTCGGCGCGGCGCTCCTCTTCCTCCACCATACGGAAGAAGGGCGAGAGGTCGATCTTAAAATCCTCCAGCCGCCGCGTGACTTTGGAGAAATGCTCCGAACGGAACTCATAGCTATCGCGCGCGTCGGGCCGGATCACATGCGTGTAGACCACAACCCGCGGCGAAGGCCGGTTCAGTTCTTCGTCCTGGGCTAGAAGATTGACATAGGGTTCGGGCGCGCTCTGCTGTTTGCCCTGCAGCTTACGCCGCCGCCGGCGCTCTCGACGCTCGCGCTGGGCCTTGTCCAGAGATTTTTCCTTGGCAGGCGGCGGCTGAGGCTGCTCTCGGCTTTCGGCTTCGGCCCCGGGTTTCCGCTCGCGCCGCCGCCCCCGAAACGGCCGCCGGCGGTTGGGTTTGCCGCCCGGCTTCCCTTCCTGCGAAGGCTGTCTTTCTGCTGTCATCCTGTTTTCGATCATCCAATCTGGTCTATCGCCCGCCGGGCCGCATCATGCAGGCTACATCATGCAGACGATACGGCTCACGGGACGGTATAACTGCTGACTACGCTGTCCTGTGCGTTCAACAGGCGCACCACCGCGCCGCTCTGCCAGACGGGCGACGGCTGACTCCAGTAGAGATCAACCGTCGTGTCGGCGCCGGCGGCGCTGTGCAGACGCACGCTGCCGCCGGGGAAGAGCGGCACATTGCCAAAGGTGTAGCTGGGTCCCCCCTCGCGCTCCAACTTCCAGCCTTGTAGACTGAAGGCGAGATCGCTCTCATTGGCGACGATGACCTGCTCATTGGCGAGGTCAGCCGCGCCCGACACCGCCGCGACCTTCACCCCTTCGACCACCGGCTCGCCGCTGCCGCCGGCTGCGGTCGTATCTGTGACTGTGCCGCCCCCGCCCTGCACCGGGATCACCAGCCGCTGACCCGAAAAGACATAGTCGGGGTTGCTCAGGTTGTTAGCCTCCAGGATATCGTCGACGCCGATGCCATAGCGCGTGGCGACGACCAGCAGCGTGTCGCCCGGCTGCACGATGTAGATCTCCTCGGCCTGCGGCGCGCTCTCCGGCGTGGCGGTGGGCGCCTCTGCCGCGGGCGCGGCGCCGGGCAGCGGCGTGGGCTGGGCCGCGGCGGGCGCTTGGGTCGCAGGCGCGGCCAAGATCGGTTCGGGCCGGGGAGTATAGAGGGCGGCCAGTTCCTCCGGGTCGGGGCGGCGGGACTCAAAGGCCCAGACCACACCCAGGGCGACCACCAGACTGACCACGGTATTGATCAAAACCAGCAAGGCCAAATGGCGACGATTCATGCCTGACATCCAACGGGATGGGCAACGGGATGGGCGGCGGAATGAACAACAGGGCAGACGTCACGGCAGACGTCACGGCAGCCGGCGCGGCTGCCTGCGGCGCCGGCTATGATGCGGCATTGTACCATAGGCGAGGACGGTTGTCATGCTGCCGGGGCCGGGCGGCGAGTGCGAGCAGTCTCACTTTTCCTCAGAGTCAGATCGACGTACAATAGGCAGCAGGCAGTAAGAACATAGAGAAATAAAGGGAAGTCGGATGGTAGAACCCACACAACGCTCTCACAACCCGGTTCTGTGGATCGGCGTGGGCCTCGCAGTCTTGCTGCTGCTTGGCTGCATTCTAACCTTTGCCGCCGGGGCATGGCTGTTTGTGCGCCCGGCTCGTGTTGCGGTCACCCCCCCGCGCCCGTCCGCCATGCGCGTCTTGGCGACCCTCGCGGCAGTCACGCCCGCCCCGCAGATCGTCATCGCCACCCCCGAAAGCGGCGTGGACTATGAGACGGCTGTCTTAGAGACGATCTACCGCGAGGTCAACCCCTCGGTGGTCAACGTGATCGTGCTGAGCGCGGGACATCCGGCCATCCCCAACGATTCGCGCGCCCCTCAGCTAGACCCGAATGACCTGCTGCCTTTCAGCAGCGGGTCGGGGTTTGTGTGGGATAGCGCAGGCTATATTGTGACCAACAACCATGTGGTCGAAGGCGCAGACGAGGTGCAGATCACCTTTAGCGACGGCACGATGGCCATCGCCGACGTGGTAGGCGTGGACCCCGACAGCGACTTGGCGGTGCTGCACATTAACGCCGAAGGCTATACGCTGGTTCCGGTTCGCCGCGGGCAGATGGAAGAGGTCAGGGTCGGGATGCGTGTGGCGGCCATCGGCAACCCCTTTGGGCTGGAGGGCACGCTGACCAGCGGCATCGTCAGCGCCATCGGGCGTTCGATCCGCGCCCGCGACAATTTCAGCATCCCCGATTCGATCCAGACCGACACCGCCATCAACCCCGGCAATTCGGGCGGGCCGCTGCTCAACGAGCGCGGCGAGGTGATCGGCGTCAACGCCCAGATCCGCACCGAAGGCGGTTCCAACAGCGGGGTCGGGTTTGCGATCCCGATCAGCCTGGTAGAGCGCGTGGCGCCGGCGCTGATCGAAGGCGGCAGCTATGCGCACAGCTATATGGGTGTCTATGGGGAGACCTATAGCCCGATCTGCGCGGGCGATATGGGGCTGCCGCCCGATCTGCGCGGCGCGGTCGTGACCGACCTGGTACCCGACTCGCCTGCCGAGCGCGCCGGGCTACAGGGCGGGACGCGCGCCATCCAAAGCCGCTATGCGCTGATCTGCCCACAGGAGGCTGGGGGCGACGTGATCGTCGCCATCAATGGGGAGGCGGTCACCAGCTTTGACGATGTGCTGGCCTATCTGCAGCGCAATACCAGCCCCGGCGACGTGATCACCCTGACCATCTGGCGCAAGGGTGAACTGCTCGACGTCGACCTCACCCTGACCCCGCGTCCATAAAGAGGGAGTAGGGTTTAGAAGCAGGCTCCGGGCGATGCGCTCTTCTCTCTGCCCCGTACCCCGTACGGACACGGTATACCGTGTCCGTACAGCCCACCGCCTACCCCCTCCAGCCTTTCTTCCTCTGGCCTTTGCGGCTTTGCGGTGAACTCTCTCATTCTTCGATCTCGATGAAATGCTCGGAGCTGCCCTGCTGCCAGACGCCGCTGGCGTCGCCGGTGGCCCAGGTCGAGCGGATGTGGATGGTGCGCCGTGTGCGCGCGGCGGGGCGAGGGGCAGGCGGCGCGGCGGGCCGCCGCATCACCGGCTGCGGCGCGGGCGACGATTGGGCGCGCGCGCCGCGCTGCTGCAGCAGCTTCCACCCCACACGCAGCGCCACACTCGCCGCACCCACCAGCACCGGCAGCGCGGCCCTGCCGATCACCGCCGGCAGCGAGGGGCGCAGTGCGGGCAGCGCGCCTTGGCTGTCATAGCCGCAGCGGGCGCAATAGCGCGACTCCAACGGGTTGGCATAGCCACACTGCACGCAGATGCGCTGAATTTCGCTCATAGACCTTGATCCCTTTGACCATGCAACTATACAAAGAAGCTAGATGCACATGTTGCAGTTCATTTGGCACGTTCTCCAGCTTTTGGGCTGTCTATTCCTGAAGATAGCACCAGCCACAAAGCCACTGTGCTATTGATGCTAACTGCATTTCATTGTTCAAGTTTGCCGCGTTGCTCAGGTGTCCATTTTGCAGTTGTTCCCATATCTCACCAGCCATCCTGCGTTCTATTGCTGCACCGATGAAAAATGTGGCGGGAGATGCATCTTCGGCAGTCAATGAAGCACGGATACGCTCTAGCGCACTCCTAGCAGTTTTCCAATGCTCATCAGCGCCTGCGGGGTCAATTCCTCCTTTTAGCTCACCAAGAGCAAGGTAGGACTCTGGTTTCCTATAGCCGGACGAAATTTCAGTTGGAGCAAGATTCAGGAGGCATATATCAACATTATTTTTCACAATGGGCGCTGTCAGGTTGAATAGTAATGTACGATTGTGCCCTTTGAGTTGCCAAGTCAGTCCACGCGCGATTTCTTCGATCTCTACATCATTTTCAGAGGCAGCTAACCACGTTCTCGTTCTTGGATGTTGCCACCGGAAACTAACTCCGGCTATCGACAATGCAGAAACGACCGCACGTACAAATTTCCGATGAGCAATCGTGCCTGCCATGTTACGCATGGAGCCGCCGAGGCTATCACCCCGAACTAGAAGAAAGCGAAAGACAAGTTCCTCCACAAATCTTTCGCCAGCAGGTTCCAAATATTCCTTGATTAAGCCGTCTATAGCCGTTTCTTTATCTTCTTCAGAAAGATGATTCAGTGATTTGTCAGATAGACCGCTAGCAGTCAAGAGTCCGATTCGAATTCCTCCGATGTCCCGCAAGTCACCAGGTTTTCCAACTGCTAAAGCTGCGGCCTGTAGAGCACGCGCCTCTCCAACAAGCCTAGATGCTTTTCGATTCTTCTCTAGAGCTAGGGCGAGAAAACCCGCACGGATGGCTTCGTAGGTAGTTACCAGATCATCAAGCGATTGAAGATGAGCCAAGTAAGGAGCAGGGGTCAATGCTTCCTCCACACATAGACACATTTTCGTAGGGGGTCTCGCCCGTGGGTTCCCATTTGTTGGCTACTATTACCCTTCTGCCCTGGTAAAATCAAGATCGTCTCCACGTCAAACCCAAGTTGCTCAGCAAAACTGGAAAGAATTAGGTCAACTGATATGCTGACTCCTGCATAGCGGACGTTATCATTCACCATGAATAGCGGCGCGCCAGGCTTTAGAACACGGGCGCACTCTGAAATCACACAGGCCATTTCATAAAAGTACCCTCGCACCATCCGAGCAATTCCACTGTTGTTCAGTTTTCCGGAAAGTTTCTGATACTCAAGAAAACTAAGAATGCTCTGAAGCAGTGCATGATTATCAGCTACCGCAATTGCAGCCTGCCACGCCGGGTTGATGGCATATAAATCCTTAGATCGGTTTTCTACTGTGCAACTTAGCATCTGCTGGCGGAGTTCCGACAAGCTTGTTTTGTTAATGCCTAAGAGTGCAAGCTCCAATGCATATGTTCGTGTGTAGTCGTAGCGGTTGCAGTAGGGAGGGGAAGTGATAATGGCGTCATATATGCCTTCAGCCAAAGTTGGCATTAGCTCAAGACACGAGCCATTCAAGAGCCTTATTTCTCCTGGGGATCCGCTGTAAGGAAATAACTCGCCTTGCTTCTCCGGAGGCGCTAAATCGTCAAGGATTTCGCTGATTTTGGCGCTGATTGCATCAGCAAAGTTAGGGATCACACCTTTGCTAAAGGATTTCCCGCCTAGTGTGCGATCTGAACGATAATCCCACCGTAAATATTGTCCATCTTTACGCGTATAGCTAATCGTTTCCAGCACACAAAGTAATGCGAAACGCAAAACTGTTTGTACTCGTTCATTCTCGCTCTGGCAAGCACCAAGATATTTCTCAATGGCCTCCTTTGTTTGGGCAGGATAGGCTCCTTTTGTAATCGGTAGCTCAGGTAGAGGCAGAGTAGCTTCGGCATGTTGCCATTCATGCTGGTCACGCCAGTTTACTAGGGTTTCTAGGTCATCGGCGGTTAACTGCGAATCAACAAGCTGCTTCGTCGTGATGATTGCTTGACCAATAGGCAATAACTCAATGCCATCGGCATTCAGCCCCAAATTGCTCGCCGCAAAGAGAGCCGTCCCGCTTCCTGCGAACGGATCAAGAATACATCCGTTCATTACATGATAGGTTTCAAAGAGGTATTCTACTAGCGAGGCAGAGAATGCTTCCTTGTATTTATACCAGCGATACACTGGCCTAGACTTGTTGGCCTGGAAGCTGACAAGGGGGCGAGTCAGCAAGGTTTGAACGCTAAACATGTCTTTGAAATGCGTCGTTAGCTGTTTATCTAGCTGCTCGATCATTTTGAGGGTAGGAGCTTCACCCTCCGTTGCCGGCGATATTGTCGGGTCTATGGGGCTCTCGCCTTTTAGAAGATGGTACTGAATTGCCGCCATGGTTTCACTTGGTGTACCAGAGAGACATCTCAAATCTTTAGCCGATGGGTTCTAGCTGTCCAGCAACTCTTGCAGCCGCCGGCGCGCGGCGTTGGGGTCGGCCTTGCCCTTGGTGGCGCGCATCACCTGGCCCATAAAGAAGCCAAACAGCTTGGTCTCGCCCCCGCGATAGCGCTCCAACTCGGCCGCGCTCTCGGCAAAGATGGCCTGGATCGCCTCGTCGATCACCGCCGTGTCGCTCACCATCGCCAGCCCTTCGCGACCCACAATCGCCTGCGGGTCATCACCGGTGGCGACCATCGCCTCCAACACGCGCTTGCCCGTGTTGGGGTTGATCACCTTGTCGTCCACCAGCTTGAGCAGCGCCGCCAACTGCGCGGGCTGCACCCGCAGATTGGCGATCTGGCGCAGGTCTTGGCCTTCCCCCCCGGCATAGACCAGCCGGAACAACTCGCCCGCGATCCAGTTGGCGACGCGCTGCGGCTGGCCCTCCTGCGCGCCATAGGCTGCCACCGTCTCCTCAAAGAAACGGGCGACCAGGGCTTCACTGGTCAGGGTCGCAGCTTCGATGGGCCGCAGCCCCCATATCTCCTGATAGCGTTCGGCCTTGGCCGCGGGCAGTTCGGGCAGCGTGGCGCGGATCTCCTCCACCCAGGCCCGGCTCACCACCAGCGGCGGCAGGTCGGGGTCGGGGAAGTAACGATAGTCGTGTGAGCTTTCCTTGCTGCGCTGCAAGACGGTGCGCTGCCGCTCCTCATCCCAGCCCATGTTGACCTGCTCCACCACGCCGCCGCTCTCCAGCACCTCGATCTGGCGCTGCATTTCGTAGGCGATGGCGCTGCGAACCGCCCGAAAGCTGTTGAGATTCTTCACCTCGACTTTGGTACCATATTCACCGCGCGCCTTTTGCGCCGGGGTGCGGACGCTGATGTTCGGTTCGCAGCGCAGCGCGCCCTTTTCCATGTCGCCGCTGCTCACGCCCAAATAGCGCAGGATGGTGCGCAGGCTGGTGAGAAAGGCATAGGCTTCGTCGGCGCTGTGGATATCCGCCTCGGTGACGACCTCCATCAGCGGCACGCCCGCCCGGTTCAAATCCACCAGCGAGAAGAGACCTTCATGCACCGAGCGGCCCGTGTCCTCTTCCAAATGGGCGCGACGGATGCGGATGTGAGCGCAGCCGCCGTCGGGCAGATCGACATCCAGATAGCCGCCGACGCAGAGCGGCAGCTCGAACTGGCTGATCTGGTAGCCCTTGGGCAGGTCGGGATAGGTATAGTTCTTGCGCGCAAAGACCGCGGTCTCGGCGATGGTGCAGTTCAACGCCAAGCCGGTCTTGATCGTCGCCTCGACCGCGGCCTGGTTGATGACGGGCAGCATCCCCGGCATCCCCAAGCAGACCGGGCAGACGCGCGTGTTGGGCGGCGCGCCTGCATAGTCGGTGGCGCAGCGGCAAAACATCTTTGACCGTGTGAGAAGCTGGACATGCACCTCCATGCCCACCACAAGTTCATACTGCGTCTGCGTTTCAGATTTGGTTGCAAGCATCGCTAGACCCGATCGGACGATTCGGCCATTCTTTCGGAACGTTGGTACACTATGAAACGTCTTACAAAGGATACCGTCTCAGCATGATACCGTTTTGCGGGCGATTCGCCAAACGTTCAGGCGATCTCTATCAAGCCATGACAGCCTGGCAAATGCGGCGAGACGATAGACAATTCACAGGATCATGAGCCTATTGCGAACGTTTTTCCGACTCTACTGGCCGTGGCTGCTGGTGCTGGCGGGCGGCACCGTGCTGATGGTGACCATCGCCCTGGCCTGGCCCCAGTTTTTTCCATCTCAATCGGCAGCCCCCGGGCGTGTCGCCGAGATCGCCCCTGGTCAACCGTCCGCCGCGGCCGCCACCGGCATCACGCAGACCGCTGTCACCACAGACAATGCGTCTGCCGCCGGCCCTACGCCGACGCCCGGCCCCACGCCACCCCCCACCGCTACCCCGCTGCCCGCCGAAGAGTTAGCCAAAGGCCAAGAACTGCACCGGCTGGGCGACACTGTGGCAGCGCGCAGCCACTTGGCCGCGCTGCTGAACGAAACCGGGGTGGAGCGGGCCATCCGGTTGCAGGCACGCTTTCAACTGGTCAAAAGCTATCTGGCCGACGACGCCTACAGCCAAGCGCTGGCCGAACTGGAGCAGCTTAACGCCGAGTTTCCGGTGGCAGCCGACAGCGAGGCCGCTCTCGACACGGGGGTGGATCAGGAGTTGGCCGCCAAGTCCGAGTTCCTGCGCGCCGTAGCCCTGGCCGGGCTGGGTCGCTATGGCGAGAGCCTCACGGCCTACACGCGCTTTCTCGACGCCTATCCGCAACTGGCCGCGGCCATCCAGCCGCGCATTGCGCGCACTCACCTGGCGCTGGGCGATGCCGCCGGCGCGGCCGCGGCCTATCGCGCCGCCGTCGATGCAGCCGGCGCACGCCCCCAGAAAGCAGGGCTGCTGGAGTTGTTGGCGCAGACCTACAGCACCTTGGGGCGCTTGGCCGACAGCGCCGCCGTCTACGACGAAATCCTGTCGATTGCCGAAAACCCGACCTATCGCGCCCAGATCCAATATCTGGCGGGTGAAACCTTGGCGCTGGCCGGCGACGAGGCGGGCGCGATCGAGCGCTGGCGCTGGGCGACCGAGGAAGCGCCCACCAGCGACTGGGCGCACGACGCCTTGGCAGAGTTGGTCGAACGGCAGGTCGATTTTGACCTCTACCAGCGCGGGGTGATCAACGTCGCTACCGGCAACTACCTCCCCGGCATCAACGCCTTTACGGCTTATATCGAGAGCGTGCCCCCCACCGACGCGCGCGCCGGCAATGCCCTCCACGGTCTGGGGCTGGCCTATGCCGGCGCGGGCAACTTTGCCGCGGCAGTGGAAGCCTACGACCGCGTGATCGCCGAATATCCGGAGTGCGACTGTTTTGGCGCGGTCTGGCTGGACAAGGCGCGCGCCCAGGCGGGGCTGGGCGACGGCGTGGGGGCGCGGCGCATCTACCGCACCTTTGCCCGCCAATACCCGCAAGATACGCTGGCCCCCGAAGCCTTGTGGCGCAGCGGCATCCTGGCGATCGAGGAGGGCAACCAGGTCGAAGGCGCGGTCGACCTGCTGGCCCTAGCCGACACGTTCCCCGCCAGTGACCGCGCGCCCCAGGCGCTCTATACGGTCGGCGTGGGCGCGTTTGTCAACGGGCTGTATGTCGAAAGCGCCGATGCCTTGACCCGGCTCCAGACCCACTATCCCGACTATCGCTGGGATGCCGCGGCCTACTGGCGCGGGCGCGCCTTGCAGGCCAAAGGCGAAGTCGAGTCAGCGCGCGCGGCTTGGCAAAGCTTGGTCGAGCGTGCGCCGGACATCTATTTTGGAGTTTTGGCGGCGCAAGCCCTTGCGCAGGCCGGCACGACCCACGGCGCCATGCTGCGCCATGTGGCGGATGTGGCCGGGCAGCCCACGAGCTTGGCCGGGGACGACGGCAGCCAGGCCTTTGCCGAACAGTGGCTGGCCGAATGGCTGCAGGTCGACGCCGCCGCGCTGCGCACGCTGCCCGGCGAAGTGGCGGGCGATCCGGACCTGGCGATTGGCCGTATTCTGCTCGATCTGGATGGACGCGGCGATGCGCTGGCCGCGCTGGAGCGCGTCTACACGCGCCACCAAAACGACCCGGCCACGCTCTATGCGCTCAGTCTGGAATTTGAGCGGCTGCAGACCTACCGGCTCAGCCTGCTGGCCATGGCGCGGCTGCTGGCGCTCAGCCCTGCCGGTCTGGTGGAAAACGCGCCGATCTTCTTGCAGCAGCGCGCCTACCCGCTGCGCTTCGCTGAGTTGATCACCGCCGAGGCCCAGGCCGTCGACGTCGACCCGCTGGTCATGTTCAGCCTGGTGCGCCAAGAGAGCTTGTTCGAGGAAGGCGCGCGTTCGGTGGCCGCCGCCCAAGGCTTGGCGCAGATCATCCCCGACACAGGCCATTGGGTGGCCGACCGCTTGGGTTACCCCAACTATTCGAATGCGCTGATCTACAAGCCCTATATCAACATCAAATTTGGGGCCTACTATCTCGATTGGGTGCGCGACTATCTAGACGGCAACCTGGTCTCGGCGCTGGTCGGCTATAACGCCGGGCCGGGCAGATCGGAGGACTGGCGCGCACAGACGGGCGCCGACGACGCCGTCTTTGTGGAACTGTTGAGCATCCACGAGCCGCAGGTCTATGTGCAGGCGATTGTGAGCAACCTCTATCACTACAACCGCCTCTATGCCAATCATTCCGGCGGCAACCTGAGCCGACCCTAGGCAACAAGCTTGACCTTGGCACAAAAGTCGCGCGTGCATGCGTGCAGCTTTTGCGTTAAGATAGTGTCTACTCGCCGCCGCCAGGCGGCAGCAGTTGTTTGACCCACCTGTTTCGCCGCGCAGAGCCGCGCGCCCAGTCCAGCCGCTCAATTCTCGACGACGAGGAGGAACTCTCCGCATGACCAGCAGACTCCGGCCAGGCGATGGCACGATTGTCACCATCGAACGCTTCATTTTGGAGCAGGAGCGCGATTATCCCGGCGCGACCGGCACGCTGACCAACATCCTCTATGACATGGCGCTGGCCGCCAAGATCATCTCCAGCCACACCACACGCGCCGGGCTGGCGCAGATCTTGGGCAGCACCGGCGAGCAGAATATACAAGGTGAGGAAGTTCAAAAGCTCGACGCATTTGCCGAGCGCACGATTTTCCGGCTCAACGACCACACGGGCCGGCTGGCGGTCATGGCCTCGGAAGAGATCGACCATCCGATCCCGATCCCGCCGCAGTTCGCCACGGGCAAATATGTGCTGGTCTATGACCCGTTGGACGGCTCGTCCAACATCGACTACAACGTCAGCGTGGGGACGATCTTCGCCATCCATCGCCGCAAGTCGGCAGACGGGCCTGGCACGTTGGACGACTGCCTGCAACTGGGCAGCGACCTGGTGGCAGCGGGCTATATCATCTATGGCTCCAGCACCATCATGGTCTATTCGACCGGGCAGGGCGTACATGGCTTTACGCTCGACCCACACATCGGGGAGTTTCTGCTCTCGCACCCCGACATCCGCATCCCGGCCAAGCCCAAATACTACAGCGTCAACCAAGGCTATGAACTCCATTGGACAGAAGGCGTGCGCCGCTTTACCCAGGATCTGCAGGGCGACAACGAACAGAAACAGGCGCTGCCGCTGCGCTATGTCGGCTCGCTGGTGGCCGATTTCCACCGCAACCTGTTGGCAGGCGGCATCTACTACTACCCCGCCGATAGTCAGGACCCCAGAAAACCCCACGGCAAACTGCGCCTGGTCTATGAAGCGGCCCCGCTGGCCTTCTTGGCCGAGCAGGCCGGTGGCTATGCCTCGGACGGGCAGCGCCGCATCTTGGATATTCAGCCCGAACGTCTGCACCAGCGCGTGCCGCTCTATATCGGCAGCCGCAGCTTGGTCGAAAAGGCCGAGGTCTATATTCGCCGCTATGATGTGGCGCCCACGGTCCGGTAGCGCAGACATCTGGGCAAAACAAAACGCCGCCCAGCTTGCGAACTGGGCGGCGTTGGTTTTCGCACACTCGAACTAGCGGTTCCAGATATAGGTCGCTTTGCCCTTGGGCAGGTTGTGCAAGTTCTGCGGGTTGCCTTTGTCGGCGGGCTTCAACACGGCTCGGTCGATGATCAGTTGGGCAAGGACAGGGTCATAGCGGCGGTCTTCGCGCTCGATATTGAGTTCGCCGGTGGGCGTGAAATAGACCTGCATCTCCACGTCGCTCGGCTTGGCCTCCGGGCGCTTGACGACAATGTCCATGCGGTGGATGTTGCCCCAATGCCAGGTCTTGCTGCTGTCCCAAAAACGCACGGGGTTGTTGATCAAGAGCGCGTCCTCGGTCACGGTATAGGTCTCGTAAGCGTCGACGACCCCGGCATAGATCAGCAGCGCGCCCCAGGCGGCGAAGGTCCAGGCGATGGCCTCGGCAAAGAAGACGTCGGTCATCCCCATCGAAAAGGCCATGACGCCGGCAAAGAGCAGCGCAGCCCCCGGCGCCAGATTGCCCGGCGTATCGTGGAACACATGGGTCTCTGCGGTCTCTGGCGCGGCCGGCGAGCCGGCCGGCGGGATCGAGGCACTTGTGGCGTCGGCCATGAAACTCCTCCTGAGGACTGCACCGATAGATGGAACACCGGCGAATGGAACTTGAACGGGTAAAATGAGAACGCCTGCAGCGTATTGCGCTTTGTGGGATAGTATAGCCGCGAGGGGAACGCACCCCAAATTGGCTCGTGCAAGGATGCACAAATGGCCGCCACGCTACTCGCCGGGCGCGGCGGAGAGCGAATTGTTGGCGCGGGCCGAGCCGGCGGGCGTCTGATCCGCGGCGCTGTCTGCGCTGTTGTTGCCCAAGGCCAGCCGGTAGCCGCGCCCACGCACGGTGGTGAGAAAGCGCGGGCTGCCCTGGTCCGGTTCGATCTTCTGACGCAGCCGGCTGATCAGCTTTTCGATGCGCGCATCGTCCACTTCGTCCAGATAGCCGTCACCCCAGACGTCGGCCACGATGCTATATTTATCGACGATCTTGTCGGCGTTGTAGAAGAGCAGGAGCATGAGCCGGTACTCCAGGTTGGTCAGCGTCTCGACCGGCTTGCCGTCCACCAAGACTTCGCCGCTGTCCACGTCGACCCACAGCCGCGTGGCGGCGCTGGGCGGGCGCAGCGTTTTACGCCGCACATATTCATAGAGCAGCCGGCAGAACATCTGATAGTGCCCTTCCACGCGCAGCACCAGATATTTGCGCATCAGATCGTCTAGGATGGCGCGGTTGGGTTGATATTGCGCCCAACAGAGCGCCAGCAGTTCATTCTGTTCGTCTGGGCTGCAATAAGCCCAAATCGTGGCGCATTCCTGCTGCAGATGCTCGTCGGCGTGCATCCGCCGCACCAGGCCCTGATGAAAGTCCAGCCGCGCGCTGGGCGTCATATGCGAGCGGCCGCGTGCGTCGAGGGCGGCATCCAACACCGAGCAGACGCCGTTGACCATGGCGGGGTGGCCGCCGGCCCACTGATAGACAAAGTCCAGGTCGGCGTCGGTGAACTGGGCCTCATAGGCATCCATATAGCGGCGCACCAGCCGGTCCACATCGGGCCGGGTCAGCGGCGCGAGATACCAGGCGTGGTGCGCGAACAGCTCGCAAAACTCGGCGCTGTGATGTCCTTCCATAGGGGCGCGCAGCGGCTGGCAGGTCGCGGTGACATAGGCCAGTTTATTGCTGTGACGGTCGCGCAAGGCGCGCAGGTTGAGAAAGACGCGCGAATCGATCTGTCCGAAAGGCTCGTCAAACTCGTCAAAGAGCAGCACCAGCTTCTGGGGGATCGACTGCAGTACGGCGGTGACGCCGCGGTTAAAGCCCAGCGGCACCTGAAACTCGCTGGCGGGCGCGACCAACATCTCATAGGCCGCGGCCAGTTCGGGAAGCGCCGCCGCCTGGGGGCTGCTCTCTTGCAGACAGCGCAGGACTAGCTCGTAGAAGCCCTGGTCGCTCATCTCCAACATGCGGTTACAGTCCACATAGACGGCCAGATATTCATGACCGGCCTCGCCCAATTCCTGCGTGCGCACATCAGGCTGGGCCAGCAGGCGCAACAACGCCGACTTGCCGATGTTGCTAAAGCCGACCACCTGGACGCACTGCATGGCGTGGAGAAACTGTAGGATATGATGAACGTCGAGACGGCGCATATAGCTGCCGTCGGGCAAGCGCAGGGTCTTGGGCATCGCTGGAGCCATGGTTGTAAACGGGTGCTATCAACGGGTCATAGAATAGAACCGAGGACATTCCAACCTGTCTGATCCCGTTGAGTATACCACAGCCCGCTTGGCGGCTGAAAGCGCCCCGGCCCCAGCGCCAGGCTGTAAACGACCGGGCGATCCTCGGCGGTTCTGACTCCGTACCAGGTTTCTACTGCACCGGCAAGCCCTGCGACTGCCAGGCGTTGATCCCGCCCAGATCATAGACCCGGCTATACCCGGCCTCGCGCAGAATGTCCGCGGCCTGGGCGCTGCGGTTGCCGCTGCGACAGTAGAGCACGACCGGGCTGTCGGCGGGGATCTCTGTCAGGCGCGTTTCGAGTTCCTGCAGCGGGATATTCACCGCGCCGGGGATATGGCCGCCGGAAAACTCCTCCGGCGTGCGCACGTCGACCAGCAGATGCGCCTGCGGCGCGTTCACAAACTCAGCCTGATACGCCGCAGGCGCGATCTCTTGAACGGCAGCGGGCACAGCCGGACCGCAGGCGCTCAGGGTCAAGATCACGGCGGTAAGCACAACACCAAGCATGGAAGAGAACGTCAATTTCATCAGGGGTGAACTCTTTCTTTGGCTACAGCCAGGCGCGATGTCTAGCGGTACATCGATCGCCACACCATCCATTCGACACCCAAGCAGCTCGATCACAACTGATGGTACACTGTACAATGACGTTACGCCAATGGGGTACATCTGATTTCTAATCCTATCCATAAGTCACCGCTTATGCCGCCTGCCACCGCCCCAGCCGCCAACCTTGCCGCCCTGTTGCATGCCCAGGCCGCGGCCCATCCCGGCGCACCGGCCCTGATCGACGCCACGCGCCGCGGCGTGCGCGCCTACAGCTTCGCCCAGCTTGACGACGCCGTAGCGCGCGCCGCCACGCTGCTTCACAGCCACGGTCTGCGGCCCGGTCATCGTGTGCTGATCTTCCACCCCATGGCCGCCGACCTCTACATCGCGCTCGGCGCGATCTTCCGGCTGGGCGCGGCCGCGCTCTTTATCGACCCCGGCTTGGGCCGCGCCCAGATCGCAGCGACCTGCGCGCGGCTGTCCCCCCATGCGCTGCTGGCGACCCCCAAAGCGCATCTGCTGCGGCTGATTGTCCCGGCGTTGCGGCGCATCCCGCTGGCCTTCGCCACGGGCTGGGGCGCGCCGGGTGCGCTGGCGTGGCGCAAGCTATGGCAGACGCCGCCCGACCCCCCGCCGGTCGAGACTTCCCCAGCGATGCCCGCCTTGCTCACGCTGACCAGCGGCAGCACAGGCCGGCCCAAGATCGCGCTGCGCAGCCAAGGCTTTCTGCAGGCGCAGCACGCCGCCATCGACGCCACCTTGGGGCTGGGCGTTGGCGACCGCGTGGTGACGACGCTGCCGATCTTTGTGCTCTCATTCCTGGGATCGGGTGCAGCGACTATCCTCCCCGCGGTCGATCTGCGCCGCCCCGGCCGGGTCGACGCGCCGGCCTTGATCGGGCAGATCCAACAGCACCGCGCCACCTGCCTGGCCGCTTCGCCCGCGCTGCTGGAGCAGATCGCGCGCGCCTGCGCGGCCGCGGGCCAAACGCTGCCCGGCCTCACGCGCATCTACAGCGGCGGCGGCCCGGTCTTTGCGCGCTTGCTCGACGCCATCCAGACCGCCGCACCCCACGCCGCCGTTACCGCCGTCTATGGCGCGACCGAGGCCGAACCGATGGCGCATCTGGCGCGCAGCGCCATCGCCCCCGCCGACCGCGCGCGAATGCAGAACGGCGGCGGGCTGCTGGTGGGGACGCCCATCGCGGCGCTGGAGCTGCGCATCCTGCCCGACCGTTGGGGCACGCCGCTTGGCCCGCTCGACGCCGCCACGCTGGAAAGCCAGACGCTGCCTGCCCGCCAGCCCGGCGAAATCTGGGTCAGCGGCGACCATGTGCTGGCCGGCTATTGGCAGGGCGAAGGCGACGCCGAGACCAAGGTGCGCGTGGGCAGGCGCGTTTGGCATCGCACCGGCGACGCGGGCTATTTGGACGAGACCGGGCGGCTCTGGCTCTTGGGGCGCTGCGCGGCGCGCGTGGCGGACGCGCAGGGCGTGATCTACCCCTTTGCCGTGGAATGCGCGGCGCAGGCCTTCGCCGAGGTGAAACATGCGGCGCTGGTGGCGCAAGACGGCGAGCGGGTGCTGGCGCTGGAACTCTACCAGCCCTTGACGCCGCCGCGCCGCGCCGCGCTGGAAGCCGCATTGGCGTGGGCCGCATTGGCGCGGATCCTGGCGCTGCCGCGCCTGCCGGTAGACCGCCGCCACAACGCCAAGATCGACTACCCGGCGCTGGCCGCGCTGCTGGCGAGCACCAAACGCTAGGCGCACAACCCAGGGGCAAGGGCGCAGCCAAGCGGCGGGGCCGGCGCCAAGAGGTGAGGGCACAACCTGGGCTTGCGCGGCTTTGACAGCCAAGCCAAGCCGCGGGTATACTGGGCGCATTCCAGTGGGGTGGGTGAAATGCCCAGTGAGTCCATTCTCCAAATGAAGCGCATACAAGACAGCCGCACCCGTGCCGCTTTTCAGATGACCTGCGCCCGTTGGGCAGCCGCACAGGCTGCCGCAGCTAGACGCGTGTCCCGGTGAATGGGCTTGGCCCCTCGCCGTGGACACAGCCCACGGCGTCCCCACATCTCTGAGCAGCATCAGCAGACGCCGTGGAGAGCCATCCACGGCGTTGTTCTTGTCTCTGTTCTTGTCTCTAGCAGCCGGCCCAGGCCTGTCGGCTGCCTGTTTAACGGTGGATCAGACGATGAGCGTCCGCTTAACCCAAGACGAAGTACGCCATGTGGCCGAGCTAGCCAAACTCCGGTTGACGGAGGACGAGGTTGAACAGTTCGCCGGCCAGCTTTCCGCCATCCTTGACTACGCCGCGCGGCTGCAAGAGGTGGACACCAGCAGCGTGCCGCCCACACCCTATGTCCTGCCGCTGGTCAATGTCATGGCGGTCGACGAACCCAGGCCGGGCCTGAGCAACGCCGCGGCCCTAGCCAACGCGCCCGACAGCGACGGCGGCTTTTTCCGCGTGCGCGCCGTATTTGAAGAATAACGCTTGAGGAATCGCCCGCCGATGACGACTTCGCCCACGCGGCAGGGACAGCCCCTGCACGAATTGACCATCCACCAGGCGCTGGCCGCGCTGCGCCGCGGTGAGATCAGCGCGGTCGCCTTGACCCAGGCCCTGCTCGACCGCATCGCCGCCGTGGATGGCCGCGTGCATGCCTATTTGACCGTCACCGGCGAGCGCGCCCTGGCCCAAGCCGCCGAGGCCGACCGCCGCCGCGCCCAGGGCGACGACGCCCCGCTGCTGGGCATCCCGCTCGCCGTCAAAGACGTGCTGGCGACCGAAGGCGTGCAGACCACCTGCGGCAGCAAGATTCTGCAGGGCTTTATCCCCCCCTATACCGCCACCGCCGTGGCGCGGCTGGAGGCGGCGGGCATGGTGCTGTTGGGCAAGACCAACACCGACGAGTTCGCCATGGGGTCCAGCACCGAAAACAGCGGCTATGTCACCACGCACAACCCCTGGGACCTGGAACGCGTGCCGGGCGGGAGCAGCGGCGGGTCGGCAGCCGCCGTGGCCGCGGGCGAAGCCCTGGGCGCGCTGGGGACAGACACCGGCGGCAGCGTGCGCCAGCCCGCCGCACTCTGCGGCGTGGTCGGGCTAAAGCCCTCCTATGGCCGCATCAGCCGCTATGGCGTGGTCGCCTACGGCAGCAGCTTTGACCAGGTCGGCACGATCACCCAGGATGTGCGCGATGCCGCGCTGCTGCTGGGGGTGATGGCCGGGTACGACCCGCTGGACAGCACCAGCCTGCCCGCGCCCGTGCCCGATTACACGGCGAGCCTGGGCCACGACATCGCCGGGCTGCGCATTGGACTGCCCCAGGAGTATTTTATCGACGGCATGCAGCCGGAAGTCGAGCAGACGGTGCGCGCCGCCGTGGCGCACCTGGAAGGGCTGGGCGCGCAGATCGTGCCGATCCGCCTGCCCAACACCGACAAGGCGCTGCCCGTCTATTACTTGGTCGCCACCGCCGAGGCCAGCGCCAACCTGGCGCGCTATGACGGCGTGCGCTTTGGCTACAGCGCAGGCGACGACAATCTCTTTGAGAACATCCGCCGCACGCGCGGCCAGGGCTTTGGCCCCGAAGTCAAGCGGCGCATCATGTTGGGAGCCTATGCGCTGAGCGCCGGCT
Source organism: Caldilineaceae bacterium (assembly GCA_020845455.1). Classification (GTDB taxonomy): domain Bacteria; phylum Chloroflexota; class Anaerolineae; order Caldilineales; family Caldilineaceae; genus QEUY01. Next base: position 9,245 of record JADLFO010000120.1, on the reverse strand, counting down.
ATTACGACGCCTATTATCTCAAGGCGCAGCAGGTGCGCACGCTGGTTAAGCGCGACTTCGAGCAGGCCTTTGAGCGGGTGGACGTGATCGCCTGCCCGACCGCGCCGACCACCGCCTTCCGCATCGGCGAAAAGACCGGCAACCCGATGGAGATGTACCTGAGCGATGTCTTTACCATCAGCCTGAACTTGGCGGGCATCTGCGGGATCAGCCTGCCCTGCGGCTATGATGCAGCCGGTCTGCCCATCGGTCTGCAACTGGTCGGGCCGCATCTGGGCGAAGAAACCATCCTGGCCGCGGCCTATGCCTACGAGCAGAGCACCGATTGGCACAGCCGTCGAATTGCCCGGCGCGCGGCGTTGGGTTGAGCCATTTTCAGCATTTATCGGACTGCACCATGTTTGAACCATTTGCCAACTTCGGTCATGGCGTGGGTGGCTTGGCCATTGCTCGCAGCCGGCAACCAGGGCGACAACCGGCGTCCTGATTGCAAACGGCATTCCCCGGTGCTGCCGCTCAAGCTGCGCGGCCCGTCGTTTGTGAGCATCCAACATCTGAACTACGTCTGTTGGCCAGGAGGCCGGCCATGACCGTCAATACCAAATCGATCGATTCGACAACGCAGTTGCGGACCCCCAGGCCTGCCCAGGGGAATCCGCGCAACGGCACGCGTAACTTGCGTGACCACACCGGCCGTCTCAGCGCCCGCGTGCAGGCAGTCCCCCCGTCGGGCATTCGCCGCTATTTCGACATCGCCGCCACCATGGAAGACGTGATCAGCTTGGGGATCGGCGAACCGGACTTTGTGACTCCGGCCCCCATCCTGCAGGCCGGGATCACCAGCCTGCAAAACGGCCACACGGCCTACACCTCCAACGCCGGGATGATCGAACTGCGCGCCGCCATCACAGCCAAGCTGGCGGCGCTGCACGCCGCGCCCGCCTATGACCCCGAACAGGAAGTGCTGGTCACGGTGGGCGTCAGCGAGGCGATGTATCTGATCATGCAGGCCATTTTGGACCCCGGCGACGAGGTAATCGTGCCGCAGCCCTGCTTTGTGAGCTATACGGCGGGCGTTCTGCTGGCCGGCGGCACGGTAGTCGATATCCCCACCTATGCCGTCGACGATTTCCAGGTGCGCCCCGCCGACATTGAAGCCGCCATCACGCCGCGCACCAAGGCGCTGTTGATCGGCTTCCCGAGCAACCCGACCGGCGCCGTCATGGACCGCGCAGGGCTGCTCAAACTGGCGCAGATCGCCGAACGCCACGACTTGATCGTGATCTCCGACGAGATCTATGACCAGTTGGTCTATGGCAACCACCGGCATGTGATGTTCGCCGCGCTGCCTGGCATGAAGGAGCGCACGGTGCATCTGGGCGGCATGAGCAAGGACTATGCCATGACCGGCTGGCGCATCGGCTATGCGCTCGGCCCGGCAGAGCTGATCGGCGCGATGCGCAAGGTGCATCAATATCTGATCATGTCGGCCTCGACCACCGGCCAGGAGGCCGCGCTCGCAGCGCTGACCAACCCCGCGGTCGACGACTATGTGGCGCAGATGGTGGCCAGCTATGACCTGCGCCGCCGCGCCATTGTCCAGGGTCTTAACGAGATCGGGCTGGACTGTTTCGAGCCGCGCGGCGCGTTCTATGCCTTCCCCAGCGTAGCCAAGACCGGGATGGACGAGCATGAGTTTGCCGAACGGCTGCTGATGGAAGAGCGCGTCGCCGTCATCCCCGGCAGCGCCTTTGGCAAGGGCGGCGAGGGCCATGTGCGCTGCGCCTATGCCGCCAGTCTGGAAAATATCGAAAAGGCGCTGGAGCGCATGTACCGCTTTATGCAGCGCCACGGTTAAGGAGATTAACCGCAGAGGACGCAAAGGACGCAAAGGGGAGAGACAAGAGAGCGTAGGTGCGGTTTTCGGCGCCGCAAGCGGCGCGCGCCTGCGTAGCAACCCAAGGCCGCCTGGCCGATGCCAGGCGGCCTTGGGTTGGGAACAATTCAGCGCCAAGGGTCGTCTTGAAAAAGGGTGGGCCGCCCAAACGCCGGCCCATCTTGTGCGGGCATACGGCCCGCACAAAACCACGAAGGAGAGTTCCTATGATACGGCGGACAAACAATCGCGGCGCAGCTATCGCGGCCATCGGCCTGCTGCTGGCCTTGCTTCTCGCTGCATGCAGCCCTATCACCCCTGTCCCCGGCGGCACAGAGCCGCAACCGTCCACACCAGCCCTCGCCGAGGAATCCGCCGCGCCGGTCTCCGCGACCGGCATCTACAAAGCATTTGCGCCCGGCGCGTCTAGCCCCGGTCTAGACATGACGCTCTATCTCAACACAGACGGCACGCTGCGGATGGTCAACGACTATCAGAACGAGGAGCCGCCCTTTGTCGAGATAGGCGAGTGGAGCGAGGTAGACAGCAGCGTGACCATCACAGTCACGGGGCCGGCCGACCCCGCCTACCCGCAGCCCGCAGAGCCGGCGGTGCGCACGTTCACCTTGGCCGGCGGCCAGTTGACCAGCGCAGACTGGATCGGCCCGTGGTATGAGTTCGGCGCGCTGGCCACAGGCGAAGTGACGCCTGCCTATGAAGCGAGCGCCCTGACCGATGCCGCGGCGGAGAACAACTTCGCCGGTTTCTACAAATCCTTCTCGCCTTCGGCAAGCTGCTGCGGTCTCGACCGGACTTTACTCCTGGCCTTTGACAACAGCGCCCGGCTGACCAGCGACTATCTCAACGGCGAAGCGCCGATCGTCGAGACCGGGACCTGGGAGGTCGACGACGAAGGCCGCATCACAGTCACCCTCACCGGCAGGGATGACGGCACGGTCTACGATACGCCCGATGGGCTGGTCTTGGCGGTGGAAGAGGGCATGCTCGTCACCGTTGAAGCAGACGCCGGCCGCTACGGCGCGGGGCTGGATTTCTACTACTTCCCAGGGCTGGCGCTTCCGATGATGCGCTAGCGCGACCTACCGCAGCCATTGCGAGGGGACTTTACAACCAGGTGACCGGCGCTTGCCCTTCCATTTGCTTCCTGCGACAGCAGTGGGCAAATGGGAAACAAAGCGCCGATCACCTGCCTTTTATGGCGGCAATCGCCTAGCCCACCAGCGTGCGTGTGACGCCGGCGCGGCGCAGTTCGTCGTCCAGCCGCAGCTTGATCACCTCGAGATGGGCAATCGGCTGTTTCAGGTTCAAATTCTGGATACGCCGGTTGATCTCGCCTAGCTCGGTCTCCCAGCGCAGCAGCCAACGATCCCAAGTTGCCAACACGTCTTGGCGGCCCGCGGCGTCTTCGGCGGCGTGCCAGCGGGTCAGCGCCTCGGACGCGATGCTCTGCACCTGCTCTTGGAAGCTCTCCTTCAGCCGCAAAACCTCCTTACGTTCGCCGATCCAATCCGGCGTCAGGTCGTTGTTTTGCAGCAGCGTGAACGCCATCTGCTGGTCTTCAGGCACAAACGGCTCGCGCTGGATGCGCTGGGGCTTGCCGCGGCCGGGCAGATTATCAAACTCGCCGCGGCGCATGGCTTCCTCGATGCGCTGGCTGACGATGTTGTTCCACTCGTCCATCGTCGGCACGCCGTGTTTGCCCGCTGCCTGATCGTCTGGGGCGCGATAGTCCGCAGCCTGCTCACGCGCTGTGCGCAATCGTTCCTCATCTGGTTTGGACGGCGGGCGGTGAAACAACAGCCGGGATGGGTTGCGTTTTTCCTGGCTCATCTTGACAACTCTCCCAAAATTCGACCCAGCCCGCATAGGCTTCAGAGCCTTGGCATAAGGCTGTTGAAAGCGAGCCTACCGGCAAGCGCGCCGGCGGCCAAGTTGCTGTCGCGCGCAGTCATGGGCAAGGGTCATTCCGAACTGCGCCGGTCTACCGCACGAGGCATGCGCCCGATATGCCCGAACGGCGAACTTGTATCGCTACTTGCGCAGCTTACGGCACAAGCGCAAAGCTGTGCATGATGGCTTCCCCTTCTGCCGAAGCGGGCGCCATTTGGTAAACCCATTCGCCGCCCAAGACGAAATAGGTGCAGCCAGGGACCAACATGGTAGTGACGCAAACCTCAAGCCCTGCGATGTTGGCGGCCTGGAACGGCTGGGCAGGAAGGTAGCCCTCGTTTGAGAACCCATGGGCGGTCAGCCAATCCTGCAGCGATCCGGCCCCCTCCGCAGGATGAATGCGGATCTCGAAGTCGGGAAGCTCAAGTTCGGCGACGTCGCTCGCCGCGAGCGTGGGATTCATGATGGCAATCGCGGCAACGGGCTTAGGGTCCAGGGGCGCCAGTTTCTCAGGCGACACGGCGCCGACGATATAGCCGGAGGGGTGTTCGACACGAAAGCCATAGTCGTCGTTGGTATAGGCGACCCTCTCGCTCGCCAACGGCGGCTCACCCGCATCGGGCGCTTCGCCGGCTGCCGCACCCGGAGCAGACTGGCTGGGAGCGGCTCCTTCCTCAGTTGTAACGGTTTCACTCACCACGCTTCCTGCCTCACTGCCCTGCACTTCACTGGTGACAGACCCGGCCTCTGACGTCGTTGTAGTCTCTGACGCCGTTGCAGTCTCTGATGTCGTTGCAGTCTCTGATGTCGTTACGGTCTCTGACGCCGCTACAGTCTCTGACGTCGTTACGGTCTCTGACATGACCGCTGCCTCGCTTGCAGAAGCCGTAGGCGTCGCTATTTCGGCCGGCTGCGTGGGTACGGCTTTGCTACCTGGACTTTGCGCCTCGCGGCCGCAGGCAGCTATCCCAAACAAGGTGACGACCACAACACCCCATATGAGCAACAGTCGCCTAGTCGCCATCATATTCCTCCTTAGGCTACATGGAACCGGCAAAGCCCTAATGATTATCTCCGCATCCTTAACGACGCTAGGGCTGCGTGTCATGTTCCGTGTATTTCCGGCAGATTAGCAGACGGGGTCTGGCAGACACGCCAGACCCCGTCTATTGAATGAGAAGATTTAGCCGGCGGCTTCTTAGTGGCTAACAGCCGCGCGCATTACACAGCGTGGTAATGTTGCTGTTGGTAAAGCGTATCCCATAGAGGTTTTGCGTGCTGCCATCAATGCCCGAGTTGACGGTGGTTACATAGCCACTAACTCGACCCGGCCAATACCCATTGGTCCCATAGGTTACCGGCGAAGCCAAGGATGCGCTATCAATCCACGGGCCGCCACTGATGCCGCCCCCCCAATTGCAGCCCATGCCGCGCACGTCGGTCGAGCGGTAGTAGGTCTCGGCAGCGCAGAGACGCAGATATGCGCCTCGCCAGGAGAGCCAACTGCCGGCATAGTTCTTCAGCGGATAGCCGAGGTTGTCAACGTTCCGGACATAGCCATAGTTCCATGCATAGCCGGAGTAGCCGACGGCGGTGTTGAGCGTCTGGCCGGCCGAATTCCTGCCGACGGTGCAGACGGCAACGTCGTATTTCGCCCAGCTATTGATGGAGTAGGCGCCGCTCAGATTAACCCATGAAGTCAGAATTGTGCAGGCGGTTGTGGCGAATGTGCCATAGGGTGCAGAGCCGTTGCGATAGGCAGGCGTGAAGACTTTGTTGGTGTACCAAGCGTTTCGGCTCGGCGTATCATAGACACAATGGGCCGCGGTCACGATGTTGTTGCCGCCCAGCGCGGTAGCGCTACAGTAGGAAGTCCCGCTGGGAGTGCTGAAGCTGAAACGACCGATCCACCTGTGGGGATAGGGGGTCTGCAGAGCAGAGAGCCAGTTGGCGATGTAGCTTGTGTAAATCTGGCTGGCGCCGGTGGCGTCTGCAGGCATGGCAGCCGCCTCTGCCGCCAACGCGGTTTCAAGAGTTGCTTCGTCCTGCACGGACGCCGCCGACATTGCCCAATCGACGGCATAAGCGGCGCGCGCGACCTGGTCGGCATCGGCTGCGGCCCGGCCTGGAGCAACCTGCATCCCTGGGCCGGCGAGCACCGGTTCTTCCGGGACGCCGACATCCGCCGCACTAGGCCCAGTTTGCACCATCAGCGGCATGGCATCTGCCGCCGCGAGCCTTTCACGAGTCCACAGGGCAAGTGCGGCCTCCTGTTCCGCCACAGATACTTTCTGTGTAACAACGGCCTGCCCACTTGCGTTGCCGGCGCCGCTCTCTACCACCGGCACAAAAAGGCGGGCATCCTGGCCCTCCACTTCCTGCCCGGCTTGGGCCAAGGCGATCGGGCTGCTGCCGATCAACAAGGCCGCCACGATCACCACTGCAAGTATTGTACGCTTCCTCATCTTTGCCACCCCTTTGAGCTTTGCTAAACTGAAGTGACCCGTACTACATGCGTTCCCCGCGCCAGATCGACACTTGCATTCGGCTGCGGTTTGTGCCGTCTAAAAGAAACGCATGGGTCCTGCGGCGCGACAGAAATGGATATACAGGCTGTCGGCGCCGGTGCAGCACAGCAAACGGCTATGCTGAGGACTCATGCCCTACATGTAAAAGCAATACATGCCAAAAGGATGCGAAGAACTTACCAGAGATCATGGTTGCGCTGATGTTCCGAGCGGAGTCGCCGGCTTTCCTAGCCTACAGCTATACCGTGCCGGCTCTACTTGAGGATGGGCGAAAGGAAGAACTGCCAGACAAGACGATCTGCCCAATGCGTGGATATTGACAAATAATATAATACACGAAAATCGCGCAAATATGCCTGTCAAATTTCTGTTAATTTTGAACGCATGGCACGGGAGCCATATTAGTCGCGACCACCCGATTGGCGCAGGTCTCACGGCTCATGTCCCCGCGGGCAGCGGGCGCACCCGGATCTGCGCCAGGATGTCACGGCTGAGCGCCAACTCGGTCTCGCCGCTGCGGATCACGCACGCCGGATGGCGCTGGAGCAGACAAACTCGGCTGCCGGGACACAGCCCATAGACGCTCAGCCGCGCCAGCCGCGCTGCGTCCAACGTGTCCATCGCCTCAATCTGCGCCTCGGTCCCCAAGGGCAGATCGACCAGCGGGCAGAGGCCGGCCTCAAGCGGGCGCGGCTCGCCCTGCGGTTCATCCTGTGGCGCTGGCCGCGCCTTCCACCAGCGGCGCAGCCAGCCTGCGGCGCGGCTGCGCGAGGCATCCACCACCTGATAGCCGCAGTTGGGGCAGCAGATCACCGTACAGCGGCTGTGCAGCGGGCAGGCCGTATGGCAGGCGAGTTGGTTGGGGTCAAATTCAAAGCTACACAGTTGGCATCGCATATCAGATCAATCCTGGAATCCAGTTGAAGAGCAGGCGCAGCAGCCCGCCCACCACAAAGGCCAGCGGAAAGACCACCGCCGAGACGGCCACCGCCGCGCGCACGCCGTGCTCTTTGACGATCATGAGCAGGTTGGCGACGCAGGGCATAAAGAGCGTGATGACCACCAGGCTGACCACCGTCTGCGCCGGGTCCAGCCCGCCGCTGCGCGCCACGTCGAACAGCCCGGCTGCGCCATAGTCGCGGCGCAGAAAGCCGATCAGAAACGCGCCCGCGGTCTCGGCGGGCAGCCCCAGCCAGCCCACAATCAGCGGGGCCATGCCGCGCTCGATCAACGCCAGCAGGCGCAGCTTGTCGAGCAGAAAGAGCGCCGCCGTGCCGATGGCAAAGACGGGTACGGCTTCCTTCAGATACCATTCCATGCGCGCCGCGGTCTTGAGCACGATGTTGCGCGCCTCCGGCATGCGCAGCGGCGGCAGTTCCAAGATAAAGTCGGAGGGCCGCCCTGGGATCACCTTGGCCGCCAGATAGCCCACGGCCAGCAGCACGCCCGTCACCACAGCCCCCCACAGCGCCGCGGCGGCGATCCCCAGCCCGCCCAGCATCCCCAGGATCACGCCCAGTTGCGCCGAGCAGGGCACGCCCAGCGCCAGCAGCAGCGTCACTTGGATGCGCTCCTTGCGCGTCTCTAGGATGCGTGTGGTCATGGTTGCCATAGTGTCGCAGCCCAGCCCCAAAATCATCGGCAGCACCGCCTTGCCGTTGAGACCCATCAGCCGGAAGGCGCGGTCGAGCATCACCGCCAGGCGCGGCAGATAGCCTGAATCTTCGAGCAGGCTAAAGGCGATAAAAAAGGCGCCGACGATCGGCAGCACAATCGCCAGGCTGTAGGTCAGCGCCATCGTCACCAGCCCATAGTCGCCCACCAAGAACTCTTGCAGCAGCGGAATGGGCAGCAGATGGGTGACCAGCCAAGTGGCGGCAGGGTTGAGATATTGGCCAAAGACCACGCTCTCCAGCCAGTCCACCAGCGTGCCCGCGCCCAAAACGCCCACAAAGAGATAGAGCGCATAGAGCACGGCGGCCAGGATCGGCCAGCCGATCACGGGGTGGACCGTCCAGCGGCCCAGACGGTCGGCCCAGACGCGCGGGGCCGCGCGGCGCTGCAGCACGGCGGCTTGAATGGCGGCGGCCTGCGCCAGCCGGGCGCGCTGAATGGCGACCCCTGGGGCTTGGCCCAAGGCCGCGGCCACGGCGGCGCGTTCGGCGTGGATCACCCCGCGCGCCACTTCGCCCAGTTCCAGTTGGTCGAGCAGGTCATCGCAGCCGGCCAACACCATCAGCGCCAGGGCGCGGCCCGCCAGCGGACCGGCGGGCATGTGCGGGATCATCCGCGTCAGCGACTCCTCGACGGCGGCGGGATAGGTGGGCAAAAAGGCCGCGGGGCGGGCCTCGCCCAACTGGCCAAGCAACTGCTCCAGCCCCATGCGCTGCGTCGCCACCGTGCTGCTCACCGGCACGCCCAGAATGGCGGCAAGCTGTTCTGCATCGACATGGATGCCGCGCTGTTTGGCCTCGTCGGCCATGTTGAGCGTGAGCACAAAGGGCAGCCCGGCCTCGGCCAGTTCCAGGGCGATCAGCAGCCCGCGCTGCAAATTCTTGGTATCCACCACCTGCACCACGGTCGCCGGGGAGTGGGTCAGCAGGATGTCGCGCGTCACCCGTTCGTCATCCGAAAACGGCACAATGCTCTGGATGCCGGGGGTGTCGATCACAGGGCGCGGCGTGCCGTTGTGGTGCAGCGTGCCCACGGCCACTTCGATGGTCGTGCCGGGATAGTTGGAGACCGCGGCATAGCGCCCGGTCAGCGCGCCAAACAGCACCGACTTCCCCACATTCGGGTTGCCCACCAGCACAACCGGCGCCTGGCCGGGACACAGGGTGGACGAAGCACAACGATGACATTCCACGGCGGCGGCTCCTCCTCACACAGGTCGGTACTCCAGTACCGCCAGGATAGACGAGCCGCCGCAT
>JADLFO010000119.1 GCA_020845455.1 Caldilineaceae bacterium | reverse complement strand
CAGGGCCAGCAGATCTGGTCGGCCAGCTTTGGCGGGCGCACCCTGACCATGAAATCGATGTTCGACCAGCCCAAGGCCACGCAGAACTATCTGGAGACCTACGGCGGGTTTCTGCTCCACTGCGGCGCGACTGCCATGGGGGTGCCCACCGGCGGCGACACCCACCCGCTGCACGGCGAACTGCCCAATGCGCCCTATCAAAAGGCCTGGCTGGTGTTGGGCAGCGACGAACGCGGCGACTACATCGGGCTGGGCGGCGAATATGAACATATTGTCGCCTTTAACCATCACTATGTGGCGCATCCCCTGGTCAAGCTCTATGCCGGGGAATCGCGCTGCACCGTCGACCTCACCGTGACCAACCTCAAGCGCACGCCCATGGAGTTTATGTACCTGGCGCATATCAACTTCCGGCCTGTGGACAACGGGCGGCTGGTCTACAGCGCGCAGCCCACGCCGGAGCATGTGCGCGTGCGCAAGAGCATCCCCGCGCATGTACGCCCCGGCCCGGGCTATCGCGAGTTTATGCAGGAGTTGGAGCAGCATCCTGAAAAGCATCATGTGCTGGCCCCCGACCTGGCCTTTGACCCAGAGATCGTCTTTACCATCGACTATACCGCCGACGCCGAGGGCTGGGCGCACACGCTGCAAGTCCACCCCGACGGCAGCGCCGACTATGTGCGCCACAAACCGGCCCAACTCGACAAGGGCGTGCGCTGGATCTGCCGTACTCCCGACCAGGATGCCATCGGCCTGGTGCTGCCCGCCACCGCCGAACCGGAAGGCTACAGCGCCGAAAAGTCCAAGGGCAACATCAAGACCATCCCCGCCGGCGGCAGCTACACCTGCGAGATGGAGGCGGGCATCTTGGACGCCGGCGAAGCGCAGCGCACGGCAGCCCACGTCGAGCAGATCGTCGCATCGATATGAGCAACCCAGCGCCCGCCCTGCCGGACAACGGCCATATCGCTGCGGTCAACGGCATCGACCTGTATTACGAGGAGGTTGGCGCGGGATCGCCCTTGGTCCTGCTGCATGGCTTTTTCCGCTCCACCCTCGTCTGGCAGCCCTATGTGGACGACCTGGCGGCGCACTTCAAAGTGATTGCGGTCGACCTGCGCGGCCATGGGCGCTCGACCAACCCGGCGGGCCGCTTTACGCACAGCCAGTCGGCACGCGATCTCTTTGCCCTGCTCGGCCAGTTAGGCGTCGAACGCTTCCAGGCCATGGGCATCAGTTCGGGCGGGATGACACTGCTGCACATGGCGACCCAACAGCCGGCCCGTGTCGAAACCATGGTGCTGATCGGCGCGACCCCCTATTTTGGCGACGAGACGCGCGCCCTGCAGCGCCGGCGCACCGTGGACAGCCTCACCCCCGGCGACTGGGAGACGCTCCGCCTGCACCATCACCACGGCGATGAACAGATCCGGGCGCTGGTCAACCAGTTCCACGGCTTTGCGGACAGCTATGACGATATGAACTTCACCGCGCCCTATCTGTCCACAATTCAAGCGCGCACGTTGATCGTCCACGGCGACCGTGACGAGCATTTCCCCGTCTCGATCCCGGTGGAGATGTATCACGCCATTCCCCACTCGTACCTGTGGGTTGTGCCCAATGGCGGCCATGTCCCGATCACAGGCGAACGCGCCCAGCCGTTTACACAGACTGCGCTGGCATTTTTGCGCGGGGAGTGGGCCTAGCCGATTACGTCCGGTCACCGCCATTCCGTTCACGCAGTGGTGCGAAGCGCCGACTCCTGTCGAGGAATCCCTCTTTTCCCAGCGCGCTGCCCAGAGAGATTCCTCACCCGGGAGGGTTGGGGCTTCGCCCCCGCAGGCGAACGGAATGACAAACGGCTGCCGAAGGGTCCCGTCAAATCTATATCTGAACCCAATTCTAAGGAGTTAAGGAGTATAGGATATGCCAACATCTTCCCCTCTGACCCAAACAGCGCCGGTCAACCGGCTGATCGGCGACATGCCCAAGATCGGCATCCGCCCCACCATCGACGGGCGGCAGCTTGGCGTGCGCGAATCGCTCGAAACGCCGACCATGGCCAAGGCCCGTGCTGTCGCCGAATTCCTCGGCAATAACCTGCGCCATTACAACGGCCTACCGGTGGAGTGTGTCATTGCCGACACCACCATCGGCGGTGTCGCCGAGGCAGCGCGCACTGCCGAGAAGTTCCGCCGCGAGGGGGTGGGCGTCTCGATCACCGTCACGATGTCTTGGTGTTATGGCTCCGAGACGATGGATATGGACCCGCTGATCCCCAAGGCAGTTTGGGGCTTTAACGGCACTGAACGCCCAGGTGCAGTCTACCTGGCCGCGGTCTCGGCAGCCTATAACCAGAAGGGGTTGCCCGTCTACAACATCTATGGCCGCGACGTGCAGGATATGGGCGACACGGCCATTCCTGCCGATGTGCAGGAAAAGCTGCTGCGCTTTGCTCGCGCCGGGCTGGCCGTCGCCAACATGCGCGGCAAGAGCTACTTGGGCATGGGCGGCGTTTCGATGGGCATCGCCGGCTCAATTGTAGACCAGCCTTTCTACGAAGACTTTTTGGGCATGCGTGTCGAGAGCATCGACATGGTCGAGTTTGTGCGGCGCATGGAGCGCAACATCTTTGACCAAGCCGAGTTCGAGCAGGCATTGGCATGGACCAAGGCCAACTGCAAAGAAGGTAAGGACTATAACGCGCCCGAAAAACAGCAGAGCCGCGCCCAGAAGGATGCCACCTGGGAGACTTCGGTCAAGATGGCGCTGATCACGCGCGACCTCATGGTGGGCAACCCCAAACTGGCCGAGATCGGCTATATCGAGGAAGCCAACGGCCACAACGCGCTGGCGTCGGGTTTCCAGGGGCAGCGCCAGTGGACCGATCATCTGCCCAACGGCGACTTTATGGAGGCGATCCTCAACTCGTCGTTTGACTGGACAGGCATCCGCGCCCCCTATATTGTCGCCACCGAGAATGACGCCATGAACGGCGCTTCGATGCTCTTTGGCTATCTGCTCACCAACGCCGCCCAGATCTTTGCCGATGTCCGCACCTACTGGAGTCCCGACGCGGTCAAGCGGGTGACCGGACACACCCTAAGCGGGCGGGCGGCGGGCGGAATCCTGCACCTGATCAACTCCGGTTCGGCCACGCTGGACGGCACAGGCCGCCAGAGCCGTGACGGCGCGCCCGTCATGAAGCCCTATTGGGAGATCAACGCCGAGGAAGCCGCGGCCTGTTTAGAGGCGACTACCTGGCATCCGGGCAGCCTGGGCTATTTCCGCGGCGGCGGCTGGTCCAGCCAGTTCCTCACGCGCGGCGACATGCCTGTTACGATGTGCCGCATCAACCTGGTCAAGGGGTTAGGGCCGGCCATGCAGATCGCCCAAGGCTACACGGTCGATCTGCCCGACGATGTGCATCATACCCTAAACGAACGTACCGACCCGACCTGGCCCACGACCTGGTTTGTGCCGGACACGACCGGCAGCGGCCCTTTCCGCGATGTCTACACGGTGATGAACAACTGGGGCGCGAACCACGGCGCAATCGCCTACGGGCATATCGGGGCCGACCTGATCACGCTCTGTTCGATGCTGCGCATCCCGGTCTATATGCACAACGTGGCGGAGGAGACAATCTTCCGGCCCAGCGCGTGGGCCGAGTTCGGGGCCAACGAGCCAATGGGCGCAGACTTCCGCGCCTGTGCCAACTTCGGGCCGGTGTATAAGTAGCAGAGGGCGCAAAGGCCGGAGAAGAGAGGCAGTAATCGGTACGGACACGGTATGCCGTGTCCGTACTTGCCGTGTCCGTACCAACTATCTGCTGTCTATGTCACGCGGGTTAGTGTAATCGGGACAAATGGCCCGAAACGGGGGACGGATGCCCGTTTCGGGCCGTTGTCGATTGGGCTATGATCTGGGAAAGTGCATATCACAAAGTTGGGATGCACTGCTGCGATGACAGCTCATGGCCGGATATGAAATTGAGGAGGTTGTACCGTGCCTTTTCGTACACTAGACGATTATCTAGCGTTGCCCTATACCGTCGAGATTTTCCCGGACAATGGGGATGAACCCACCTGCTTTTTTGCGCGCATCGTCGAACTGCCCGGCAGCTTGGTGCAGGCCGAGACGCCCGCGGCGGTCGAGGCGAAGATTCAAGATGCCAAACGCGCCTGGCTCGAAGCCGCCCTGGCCGCGGGCCGCCCGATCCCGGAGCCGCAGCCGGTGACCAGCGCGGCCACCGACGCCTATCCACGCCGCGACGAAATTTAGGGGGTAGGGAGTGGGGGGTAGGGAATGGGGTGCAGAAGCTAACTCTGCTCTACCCCCCACTCCCTATTGCCTACTCCCCTACTCCCCTTCTCCTCTGCGCCTTTGCGGTGAATCCCCTACTTCTGTAGATCGAAGTCCAGCAGCACGCGCGTCCCCTGGAAGATATAGCCGTCATAGCCCAGACGCAGCGCGTCGTCCATCAACTGCTCCACAATCGGGCGCGGCCAGTCCCACGGCGCGCCGCCGCCTTGGATGATCGGATAGGCAGGCAGGCCGGACGGCAGCATCGCCTTGGCCTTCGCCATGTCGTGCGCCACAAAATCGCGCAGCGGGATGTTGCGATATTCGCAGTCCGGCTCGCCCAGCGCAAAGTCGGCGATGCGGTGGGGCAGGTCGAGCGTGGCATAGCCCGTGATGCGGTAGACGATCTGCAGCGCGTCCGCCTCGGAGGTCTGGGGCAGCAGGCTCTGCAAGAGCTGCGCCCAGACCGTCATCGTCTTCATGGGGAAGATGTCCACATGCGAAAGCAGCGGGCTGGCAAAGTCGGAAAACTCGGCCCAGCGCGACAGGTTATGCCCGGCCAAGGTCGCCAGCGAGGCGGGGTAGGTATCCACGCCAAAGACAAAGTTATCGCCCGCGGCGCGGTGAACCGCCGTGCGGAAGCGCTGCACATTGCGTGCGATCAACTGCGTGCGAAAGGTGAACCAGTCGAAGACGCCGGTGCGCACGCCCAGATATTGCAGAAAGTCGAACGGCCCCATGTCATGCTGCGCCAGCGAGGTCACCTGGCGGGCGTCAAGCTGCCTGAGCCGCGTATAGGCATGGCGGATGTCGGCCTGCATCACCGCCATGTCATAGCCCAACCCCGCCGCGGCCTGGGTGCAGGAGTCGCACATGCACAGGAACAGGCCGCGCGGATAGCTGGTCATGGGAAAGCGCGCATGGGTCACGTCCACCCCTTCCACGCCGTAGGCTGTGGCCATGTGCGTATAGGCGGCCTCATACCAGCGGTTGTTCTCCTCGCGGCTGGGGCAGTACATCAGCACGTCAAAATCGCTGGCGGTGTACATGCCTGCCAGCAGCCAGACATCCAGCCCGGCGGCGTGGATCAGGTCAATCGCCTGGCGCAGCTGGGGTTCGTTGTGCGCCGTGCCAAAGTGCGGGCCAACCGAAAGCATGGCGCTCTTGAACTCAGTCGTCGAGGGCTGCCCGTCGAGGTGGCGCGCGATCAGGCTGCGCACCCGTTCGGGCGAAGGCGGCGCGCCGTCATAGGGGCTGTAGGCCAGCACATCGGGCGGCAGTTCGCCGGTATAGCTGAGGATGACCCAGTTCAGCCCGATCTGCTCGCGCAGCGCCTCCAAATAGCCAGGATTGCGAACAATGGTCTCAGGCCCCAAATAGAGGCCCACACGCGGGGTCTGGCTCACAACATTCCTCCTGAGGGGTAGGGCCGCGCGCAAGCGGCCCGGATGGTTGCAGCCGATGATGTAGCCGGCGAAATCAACAGCGGGCGCGGGGGCAGGGCTGCGGGCGCGCGACACCGTAGATGCGGTAGCCGTTGATCAGATGGCCGCCGTCCACGGCAATGCGCTGGCCGGTGATATAGCTGGATTCATCCGACGCCAGAAAGACCGCCACGTTGGCGATCTCGGCAGGCAGCCCGGCGCGGCCCAGCAGCACGGATTCGCTGGGCCAGGGCGCTTCGCCGTCGGCGGCGCGCGACTGGATCGGGCCGGGCGCGATGCAGTTAGCGCGGATGCCATAGGGGGCCAAGTCCTCGGCCAGCGAGATCGTGATCGACTCGACCGCGGCCTTGGCCGCGGCATAGGCGACGCAGCGCGGCTGCGGCACTTGCCCGTTCACCGACGAGATGTTGATGATGTTGCCGCGCTGCGCCTGCGCCATCACCCGTCCAACTACCTGCGAGCAGATAAAGACTCCCGTCTGGTTGACCGCGATCACGCGCTCCCATACATCCTGGCTCACCTCCAGCAAAGGGCCGTTCTCGCCCAAGATAGCGGCGTTGTTGACCAGGATATCGATCCGTCCATAGGTGTTCAGCGTGGCCTGCACCAACGACTCCACGGCGGTACGGTCGGCCACGTCGGTGCGCGCAAAGGCGGCCGCGCCGCCTGCGGCCTGCACCTCGGCGCAGGTGGTTTCAGCGTGGCCGGCGTCTTGGTCGGCGATCATCACCGCCGCGCCTTCGCGGCCAAAGGCATGCACAATTGCCCGCCCGATGCCCCGGCCCCCGCCGGTCACAATCGCTACTCGTTCGCGCAGTCGCATAGATTCTGATATCCAGTTAGCCGATTTCCGGTTGTCTGCGGATTAGAAGATGCCCGACAGGCCCATGCGTTTGGCAATGCGGTCGGCGCCCACCACCATGACCAACCCGACCACGCCGTTGAAAAGACCGGCAGCGGTAGTAAT
>JADLFO010000118.1 GCA_020845455.1 Caldilineaceae bacterium | reverse complement strand
GCGGCGGAATAGGGCGCGCCGGCGCGCCGCCCAACGCCAGTTCGACGCGCGCTTGGCCGGCCAAGGCATTGGCGGGCAGGTTGGCCGTTACCGTGCCGCTGCTGTCGCGCAGCGTCGCGCCCTGGCTGCCCAGGAGGATCACCTCCGCCGTAGGGTTGAAATGCCAGAGACGGCGGCCGGCCGCGCCGGCCACCCACGGGTCCGGCCCATCCCCGGCCCAGCCAAAGGGATCGACGGGCACGTCCACGGCTTCGCCGTCCCAGACGCCGTTGCCGTTGTCCAGGTGGACGGCGAAGTGCAGATGCGTGCCCATGCTGTTGCCCGTGCTGCCCATGACGCCCAGCACCGTAGCGTGCGCGGCTGCATCGCCGGCGCGCACGGCTGCACCGTCGAGATGGCTGTAGCGGGTGAAATAGCCGTTCTCATGCGCCAAGATGACCTCGTTGCCATAGCCGCCGTTACAGCGGGGCGCGCCCGCGGCGCAGGCCGTATGCGCCGCGGCCACGCGGCCCGCCGCCGCGGGGTAGATGGGCAGCGGCTCGTAGACGCCAGGCGTCGCGGGGTCGGGGTCGCGGTAGGGGAAGTCGATCCCGTCATGGCCGTCATAGCAGCGCCGCTCGAAACAGCCCAGCGCGTCGTTGTAGGGGTCGGCGCGGCGCGTCCGTCCATCCCACAGCAGCACGGCTTGGTTTTTGCTGTAGTCGGGCGCGTCGTGGTCGAACCAGGAGTCGATCCACCCGCCTTCGTCGGTATCGCGCAGCGTGTCTAGAAAGGTGGCGGGCAGCCCGTCATAGGCCAGGGGCAGGTCGAGAAATGCGCCGGGGTCGCCGCCGGGAAAGCCGATAAAATCTTGGCCCGTGAGCGAATCGAGCAGGCTCAGCGTGCGCCGCGGCGGCGAAAAGGTATAGCCGGTCTTGGCCGCCGCCAGCGTGTAGGTTCCGCCCGGCAGATAGGCAAAGCGATAGCTGCCCGCAGCGTCGGTGGTGGCGCGCTGCGGCCCGGCGGCGATCTCCACCCCGGCCAGCGGCGCGCGGCTCGCATCCAACACCCGTCCTTGCAGCGCATAGAGGGGCGGGTCTTGGCGCGCGTGGATGAAGGCTGTATCCGGACGCGCGGCGCTGGGCGAAGCCTCTTCGAGCAAGTTGGTTGCGGGCGAGACAAAGGCCACCATGCGCCCATCGTCGCTGAGCGCGGCGGGGCCGCGGCTGGGCGCGTTGGCCTGGATCCCCGTCCAGGCCGAGGCCACGCCCACCGACACCCGGCTCGTATGCTGGGCCAGCCGGTCATAGAGGAAAATATCGTCGGCCTGGTTGCCGTCGCCGCCGACCAAGTTGGTCGCCGCCGAGACAAAGGCCACATAGCGCCCGCCGCCGAGGGTGGGCAGGTCCGAGGCGCGGTTGGCCTGTGTCCCCGCCGAACTGAGCGAGACGCGAATCGTGCTGCCGGTTGCCAGGTCGTGGAGAAAGATGTCGGCCACGCCGTTGGTATCGCCTGGGACCAAGTTGGTCGCGTCGGAGACAAAGGCCACCCACTGTCCATCGCCGGAGATGGCCGCGGCGCGGCTGTCGCCGTTGCCGGGCGCGCGATGATCCGGCGCGCTGTCTGCGGCGCGCGAGAGCAGGCGCGTGCGCCCGGTGTCGTGGTCATGGAGATAAATCTGCGCGCTGCCCGACTCCACTATCAGGCTCGGCGCGAAGTCAGGGTCCAAATTGGCGGCGCGCGACTCAAAGACCACCCGCCGCCCGTCGCCGGATAGCGCCGGCGCGGCCGAGTCGCCATTGGCCGGCTCTCCTCCTGGCCCCAGCGAGATCAGGGTGGTTTCGCCCGTAGCGCGGTTGTGGACAAAGATATCGGAAAGGCCGTTGCCGTCGCCTATGGCCAGATTGCCGGCGCGCGAATGGAAGGCGACCAGCATACCGTCGGCGGAGAGCGCGGGCCGCGCCGCGGCGCCGGCATCGCCCGTACGGTCGTCGGCCTGCGCGCCCGCGCTGCTCACCGAGACGCGCTGGATCTCGCCTGTGGCCTGGTCATAGATAAAGGCGTCTTGCACGGCGTTGGTATCGCCCGGCGTCAGCGTCGTGGCCCAGGCATAGAAGGCGATCACCTGGCCGTCGGCGGAGAGCGCGGGGATGCCGATGCCGCCGTCTTGGGCCTGCGCCGCCTGCGCCAGCACGCCCGTGGCGCGGTCATAGCGATAGACGGCGGTGCGGTCGGCATCCTCCGCGCTGGACGCTGCGCCACGCAGCGTCAGCGCCACGATGCGGCCGTCTGCTGAGAGCGCCACCCCGCGTGCCAGACCGGAGGGCAGCGCCGCCGCGGCGGGGAGGGCCGGTGTGGTGGTCACGACCTCGCGGCTGACAAATTTGTGGCCTGCAAAGCGGTCATCCGGCGCGAGCAGAGCCGGTGTGATCTCTGCCCCGCCATCTGCCTCCGTATCGCTCGCCGCATTTGCCGTCGCTGCACTGACGATAGTTGCGGTGGGGAGGGGAGAGGGCAGGCGCGACGCGCCGGACAGCGCCGCCTGCTCGGATGCGGGCAGCCCAGGGCCAAGCAGCAGCCAGCCCGCCGCAATCAGCAGCAGAAGCAGCCCGCGCTGCCGGATCGGCGCGCGGGCGCTGGGCTGCGGCGGACTTGCGGGGCGGCGGCTGGCGTCCATGACCCTGCATTATAGCAGAGCGCGCGCTGCGCCGGGTCGCAGCAGGGGCTTAGTCGAGATGCGGCAGATAGGCCCGGCTCCCGTTCGGTTCAAAGAGGACATATTCGCTCAGCGCGGGCAGCGCCACGGTACACGTCACGGCGGCGGCCGTGGGGAATCGGAAACAGGTTATGCCCTGGGTGCGCCAGCGCCGGCCATCCCAATAGGCCAGTTTCAGATTGCTTTCCGTCTTGGCGCTGCTGTAGGCCATCTCCACCACCGTCACGCCGTCGAGCGGCCCGGCGCGCGCCGGGATGGCGGCCAGCCGGAAGGCGCGGCTGGCAAAGACCATCGTATCCGGCAGCGCGTGGGTAGGCTGCGCCAACCGCAGCAGCGCCACCGTAAGCGGGGCCTCTGTGCTCGCCGCGCCCAGCGTGATCTCGATCCGGCTGTCGCTGGCGCCGCTGCTCAACGTGCCGCCGATGTAGCGGTCGATTTGCACATAGTCGTCGACCAAAAGCGTCTCCACCGAGATCGCGCCGCGGGCGCGTATCTCTCCGCCGGCCGCGGCATAGTCGTCGTTGACCAGCGTGGTCCCGGCGCTGACCGTGTAGGTTACCTGAACGCTGCTGCCCGCGCCGGGCAGGCTGGGCACAGACCAGCGCACTTGGTCGCCGGTCAGCGGGTCGCCGGTCAACTGCCCTCCTTCGAGATAGGCCGCGCCCGCGGGCAGCGTATCGGTGATCAGCAGGCCGGCGGCGGGCGCTGCGCCGTAGTTGGTCACGGTCAAGGTATAGGTGATCCGCTCGCCCGCCGTCGCGACCGGCGGCGCGGTTTTGCCGATTGCCAAGTCCGGCGCTGGAGTGGTATAGACCTGCACCGTCCGGCTGTCGGTGGCCGATCCGCCGCAGTTCTCGGCGCGCACCGAAACCGTATACCGGCCCACCGCTGCCCAACGATAGGTGGCCGTGTCTGTGCCTTGGCCCGTTTCGGGTGGGGGCGACCAGGTGTAGGTGATGGGCGGCGTCGCGCCCCAGGGGGCCGCCTGCGCCGTAAAGACCTGGACGATGCCCCTCTGGCTTGCGCTGGGGCCGCTGAGGGCGACAGCGGCCACGGGGTTGGGACAGCCCGCCTCTGTGCTGTCCGCAGCAGCCAGGGCGCGGATGCCTCCGACGAGAAGGATCGCGGCCAGCGCGGCCCCGGCTGCGATCTGCCTGATTTGAAGCATGAATCCCTTTCCTGTCGAACGATCTGCCGAACTGTCTGCCGGGTAAATCGCCTGCCGATCAGCCGGCCTGTTGATGCGGCGATCAGGGCGCGCCGTGGCGCAGCGCGGGCAGATGCAGCGGCGCGGTCACGGTCACGGTCGCCTGCGCTATCACGCCGGCCCCGGCGGCGTCGGACAGCCGGAAGCTGAAACCGTCTTCGCCGCTGAAACCGGGGTCAGGCCGATAGTAGATCGTCCCCGCTGCGGCGGCTGTCCGGCCCGGCGGGAGCACTGTTCCGTTGGCCGGAGGCATGACCAGCGCCCAGGTGAAGGTGTCGCCCGCGTCGGGGTCATTGACCTCAATCGTCAGGGCGATGGGCTGACCGCTGTTGGGGCCGCGGCCCACGGCCCACGCCGCGGTTGGCGGGTCGTTGACCGGCGTCACGCTGACTTGCACTGCCAGCGGCTGCGCCAACTCCAGCCCGTAGCGGTCGGTGGCTTGAATTGTGAAGCGATCTGTCCCCACATAGTTGGGCGCGGGACGATAGTAGATGCGGTTTTGGCGGATTTCGGCGCGGCCATGCGCCGCAGACTCTACCATGCGCAGCGTGTGCGTGTCGTCGGGGTCGGCGTCGGTAATCGCGGGCTGCGCGCCGGCGCTTTCGCCGTCCTCGGCGGTGGTGATGGCGAGCGGCGCGGCGCTGGGCGCGTTCATGGCCTGGAACTGGGCCACGACCTGCCGCGGGTGATGCAGCGCCACACGCGCCTGATCTCCCGCCGCGCTGTCGACCCCGCTCCAGCCCGCGAAGCTGTAGCCGATGTCTGTCGTGGCAGTGAGCGTGACCTGGGCCGTGTCGCTGTAGGCGAACGCGCCGCCCAACGGCACGCCCGGCGGGAGGCGCGTCACGCTGCCGCCGGCCGCCTCCACGGTCAGCGTATAGGTGTGCAGCGGTTCGATGCGCCGCCGGTAGAGGTGATAGCGCGCCCCTTCATCCGGTGCTGTGTCATAGCGTTGGAACGTAAGCCAAAAGGCGTAGCGCCCGTCTGCGCTCAACCCGCCCCTGTCGACAGGCTCGGTGCTGGGTTCGTCCGGCCCCCGCCAGTTGGGGACCGGCAGCCCTGCGGGGTAGACCGCCGAGTCGCGGCGCACAAAGAGGTCGCGCACGCCGTTGTCGTCGCCTGGTTCGATATTGGTGTGCGGTGAGATCCAGGCGACTTTGACGCCGCCCACCGGAACGGGCGCAAACGGATCGACCGCTAGGGCAAGGGCCTCGATCTCATCTGGATAGGTGATGTTTTCCGATGTCTGCGGTGCGCCTACGCCGTTGGCCTTACTGGCCCAGATCACCTGCCGGTCGGCCAGGTCGCCGCTCTCGCCGGCGCGCAGCGATAGATAGATGTCCGTGCCCGCCGCCTGTGTCGTGGGGTCGCGCGTTTCGGCGTTGGCGTCGCCGGTGTTGCAGATGTTGCTTGCCGTCATAAAGGCCACGGTGTCGCCCCAGGGTCCGACGCGGGCGCGATACGCGCCTTGGGCAGTCAGCGGCGAGCCGGGGCCGCAACTGGTATTGATGGCCGTCGCCGTGCGCCGAGCGGGGTCCAGCGTGCCGTCTGACGTCTGTCCCAGTTCGAGCAGCAGCACATCGGGCGCATAGCCATTGCTCTGCGTGGCAGGGTGAATATCGCTAGCGTAGGTGACGAAGACCACATAGCGGCCATCTTCGCTCATGTGAGGGTCGGAGGACTCGCTGTTGCCGGTGGCTTTGCCGTCCGGCGCCGTACTCAGCGCATGGGTCACCGGGCGGGTATCGAAATAGTCGCCATTGGCGTCGGGGTCCACGTCTAGCAGAAAGATGTCGATGCTCGCGTTGAGATCGACCACCCCTGGGACGTGGTCGCCGAACGCGCTCGAAAAGAGGAGATAGCGCCCGTCAAAGGTAGCCGCCGCGGGGTACAGCTTGTGAAGCGTATCGGCGTTGACCGGGACGCCCGCCAGTGTATAGCTGACCAGCGCCAGCCGGCCTGTGTCCAGTTCTTTGAGATAGAAGTTATAGCCATTGGGGACTGTGCCAGGGGCCAGATTGGTGGCGCTGCTGCGGAAATAGAGATAGCGCCCGTCGCCCGACAGGACCGGACAGTCTGAATGGTCGTTGGCCTCCAGCCCCTGCGCCGTGGTGCTGGCGCGGCCAATCATCCCGTCGCGCCAGAAAAAGAGATCGAAGGCTTGGTTGGTGTCGCCAGGTACAAAGCGGCTGTCGGGCGAGGCAAACGCCGCTACCGTGCCGTAGTAGTCGGCATCCCAGCCGTAGACAAAATCCAGACAGGGCTGCAGCGCACAGGCGAGCGCCGGCCGGGTGGTCAGCGCTTCGGGCGGTTCGATCTGAGAGAGCGGGGGCGCAGCCTGAACACTGGTGGGGGCGCGCAGCCAGCCGAGCAGCGCGGCCAAGATCATCCAGGCGATGCGGCGCACCTTGCTTGAGCCAGAGTACATCGGGAGATTCTCCTCTGCGGTGACCGCGCCGGGCATGGGCCGGAAACGCGCTGCTCGCCTTGCGCCCACTGCCTGCGCGGGAGGGATAAGGATGATAGTCAGGATGGAACGGCGAGCGCAGGGTCTGTCTGTACCACGGGCAGACCCGCCGCGGCCCAGGCCTCGATGCCGCCGGTCAGCGTTTCTACTTGGTCAAAGCCCTGCGCCTGAAGGATGCCGGCGGCGATAGCAGCGCGCGCGCCCACCTGACAGTGGACGACGATGGGCCGGTCCTGGGGCAGCGTGGCGGCCTGGGCAGGCAGATGGCCGAGCATGCAATGGCGTGCGCCGGGCAGATGGCCGGCCTCCCATTCGTTGGCAGCGCGCACATCCACGGCCGTGACCTCGTCTGCCTGCACGCGCTGCGCCAAGGTCTCGGGCGCGACCGCGGCGATCGACTGCAAGGATCGGCCCGCCGCGACCCACTGGCGCAGTAGCGCGGGGCTGCCCACGCCGCCGGTCTGGTCCAGCCCGATCGAGCGCAGGGCGCGGCGTACCTCATCTACCCCGCATGTGCGATCTAGCTCTTGCTCGGTTGGGTCTGCGTCTGCGGCGATCAGGTAGTGGGGCCGGTCATAGGGCAGCAGCCAGCCGGCCCAGGTGACAAAGGAGCCGTCAAAGGGAATGTTGATCGTGCCGGGGATATGGCCGGCGGCAAACGCCCCGGCTGGGCGCAGGTCGACCACAGGCAGCTTTGCCGCCAGCGCCGCCTCAAGCCCGTCCAGCGTCAGCCGCGGCCAGGCAGGCAGATCGGCCAGCAGAACAGGTCCCTCTTTGTTGACCCGCTTCATCTGGGCGAAATAGGTGGGCGGTTCGGGCTGGCCGGCCAGCAGCGCGGCCACAAAGGCGGCCTCGTCTGTGATCGCTAAAGCCCAGTTGAAGAGTTTTTCATAGCCCGCGGTGCTGGACGGGATCGCGCCCAGCGCCTTGCCGCAGGCGCTGCCTGCGCCGTGGCCGGGCCAGACCTGTAGATAGTCGGGCAGGGCGCGGAATTTGTCGAGCGAGCGGAACATCTGGCGCGCGCCGCCGGCGGCGCTGTCTTTGACGCCCGCCGCCCGTTCCAGCAGATCGGGCCGGCCCACATCGCCCACAAAGACAAAATCGCCGGTGAAGACCCCCATGGGCCGGGCTGCGCCCTGGGCATCGCGCGCCGCCGTGTCGGTCAAAAGCAGCGCGATATGCTCCGGCGTGTGGCCGGGCGTGTGCAGCACGTCGAAGCGAATGTTGCCGGCGAAAAAACTGTCGCCGTCTTTCAGCAGCCGGTGCGGGGTTTCGGCGAGGTATTGGTATTGCCAGCCCGCGCCGCCTTCATCCGAGAGATAGAGCGTGGCCCCGGTGGCGGCGGCCAGTTCGCGCGCGCCGGAGACATAGTCGGCATGGATGTGGGTCTCGGTGACGGCCACGATGCGCAGCCCTTGGGCGGCGGCCTCGGCCAGATAGGGGCGCACATCGCGCCCAGGGTCCACCACCAGGGCGACACCGTGGGCCTGGCAGCCGACCAGATAGGCAGCCTGGGCGAGGTCAGAGTTATAGAGATATTTCAGGAGCATGCGTCACCTTATACGGGCCTTGCAGGTTCAGGCCCGCACTATGTGCTAGGGGTGTGGCGCCGGACGCGGCACGAGCCTAGCCGAATCTTCTGTCCCTGTGCGTTGTGCCTGCGCCTCATCTGCCCACCGGCTGCCGTCCTGGGCGAGCCGATGCGCTACGGCCAGGAGCGCCTCCGGGCCTTCGACGGCCAGCAGCAGCGGCAGACTGCCCTCGACGCCATGAATGGTCTGCCACAGACCTTTTTGGACATCGGCGCGCCACAATTCTAGCACAAAATCGGCCAGGTGCGCATGGGTCTGGATGGGGCCGGCGTCCGCGCCGTTGCCCGTAGGCGCAGCCATGACCCGCGGTGCGGCCTGTTCGGCTAAGAGGGTAGCGACGCGCTGCACCTGCATGGTGTGTTTGTCGCCGCTGCCGGCGTTGAGCGCCTCGCGCACCTGGGGCAGCAGCGGCCAGACCTGTTCCAGCCGGCCTGCCGCCAGCAGCGGGCGCAACATGCCGTCCAGATAGAACGTGATCAGCGCCTCCCCGTCCAAGAGGCGTGGCGTCCATTGGCACAGTTGGTCATAGATCGTCTGCAGGTCGCGGCCCCATTCCCCTGGCCGGCCCTCCGCCTGGCGCAGCAGCGCCTGGAAGCGCAGCCGGTTGTCGCGCAGTTCGTCGTCGGTCATGCGGCTCTGAAAGGTACGCCGCATGCGGTCGCCCAACGTGGGCGCGGGCTGGCGTTGATCCAAGAGATGGAGGGCCATTTCGGGCTGGTGGTGATCGAGATAGACCTCGGCCAGCCCCCAGATGGTGGCGCGCTCCGGGTTGCGCCGTTCCAGCGCCTTGAGCCAGGCCAGCGCTTTTTGCACCTGCTCTTCGGCCAAGCGCGCTTCGCCGACATCCAGCAGGGCGCGCACCAGCGAGATCACGCCTTCGCTGCGCGTGGGGTCTTGGGGCGGGATATGGTCGACCGAGCTGACCGCGTAGCGCAGCGCGCCCAGCTCGATCAGGCTGGCGGCGGCGCCGGCGGCAGTCCAGCCGTCGCTGCGGATCGCCAGCGAGGCCAGCCGGTCGGCCAGTTGAATGCGCTCCTCGCGCGCGATGGCGCGCACCGGCATGGCGCGGATCGCCTCTTGCAGCGTGTAGACCTGAAAGTCGACGTCGGGGTTGGCGGTGGGCCGTTTTACCTGGCGCAGAAAATGGGGGTCATCTTTGCCGCCGCTCAGCCCGCTGTCGCGCCGTGCCTCTTGCACATTGGCGATGATCGTGAGTTGGTCGAGGACCTCGGCCACGCGGCCCATGCGGCCAAAGGCGGCGGCGGCCAAGCGCCGGTTGCCAAGGTGGGTGAAGGTGGCGACCTGAAAACTCTCCACACAGCGTCGCAGCAAACGCTGCACGCCGCTCGGCAGCGGCCCGCCGGTCAGCCGGGCGCCGATCAGGCTCAGGACTTGGTGTAAAAACTGCGCACCCACGTCTTCATAACGCCGGATGGCCTGAGTCACGATCTGGTTGGTGAGGGGGTGCAGCCCGATCTGGGCCAGGATTTCGGCCAGCAGCCCGCGCTGCTCGGCGCTGCCTATCACCCGATCCCAGGTGTGGGCAAGTTGGTCGGCGCGTTCCAGACAGGCCAAGGCCAATACTTGTTCGCCGGCATGGGCGGCGGCCGCGCCGGTCAAGAGCAGATGGTCGAGCAGCCGGTTTGCCTCGCCGGGGGCATAGACGCTAAAGAGACGCAGCCGCGCCTGTTGCAGTTCGCGGCGCACCAAGATGCGCAGGTCGCTGCGCCGGCCTGTGTGCTGGGCCAGCCGATAGAGCGCCTGCTGCCGGGCCAGCGGCGCGCGGTCTTCTACCAGCGCGGCCACGGCTAGCGCGGCTTCGCCCGCGCCGCCGTCGGCCAGCGCCTGCCAAATACGCTGCAGCAGCCAGGAGTCGGGCTGCCACACGACCCGCTCCTCGACAAAGAGGTCGGGGTTTTCGATCTGGACCTGCACCGCGTTTTGCAGACATTCGACGGCGCGCTGCGAGAGCGCCACCGGGTCTCTGGCGGGCGGCGCAGGCGCGGCGGGTTTAGTTTTCCAAAACGCAAGGGCCAATCCACTACTCCTCAGACTGTTGATTCGCCTTCACCGGGTCAACCACAGGGCTGCGCCGGACAGCAGGAGCAGCAGCCCTGCCCCGGCCAATGCCCAGCCGACGCGTTGTAGGCGCGCGGCCTGCACGACCCGCTGCCCATGGCGGCGATGGGCCTGTACGCCGCGTTCGAGCACGTCGGGCCGCTGGTGGGGCGTCTGCTTGATCCGGGCGAGAAACCAGGCGCGCCGGCAGTAGGCCCAGGCGGCCAGGTCGCTGGCGCGCACCAGAGAACGGTCTTTCATCGTGTCCGCCGCGGCTAGGCCGGCGGCCCGACGCCCGCGGCCTCGTTGCTTTCCCCGACCTCGACGGCTTCCGGCGGGACAGAGGCAGCGAGGTGCGTGCCGGCCACCGTGTCCAGCCGGGCCTCGAAGCTGCGCATGGCGAGCCGCATCTGCTCTTGGCGAAAGCCCAGCGTGAGATCGCCGCGCGTGCGTTCCAACACGGTGCGCAGCACGTCAGTATGGCGTCGCAGCCCGTCGGTGAGCGAGTCGGGGAAGTCCACCGTGATCAAGAGCGTGTAGACTTCGTCCATAAAATCCAGATACGGTTCGGCTTCGGCGACCTGTCCCTGGCGCATCATGTCGAGCACAAAGCGGCGCATCTCGGTGGCGGCTTCGCTCATGCCGCGCAGATAGGTGGGGCCGGTGACATGCAGGGTCGCGGGCTGGGGGGACGGCGCACCGCGCACCACGGCAAAGAGCAGATGCGCCTCCACCAATTCTTTGAGCGCATCCTGCGTGTAGCCGGCGTGATAGAGCATGGGGTAGTCGGCCAGCGCCATGACCATCTCTCCGGCGGCGGCGCGCGCCGCCGCCAGCATGGCTTCTGCCTCGTCCCATTCATGGCGATGGATGGCGCGGATGCTTTCGGCGCAGGCGCGGATCAGGGCGCGGCTGCGGTTGAGCGTCTCATCGCGCAGTTGGTTGACCGCGGTCAACTGGCCGCGAATTTTCTCCACGATGCCCGCAAGGGCTTGGCCTGCTTCGTTGTCGGACACGGCTTCGCTCGCTTTCGCCCCTCTGTTTGAGAACGATGATCCACCCGGCAATTGGTTAGGCCGGCTCTGCCTGGCGCAGTTCCAGCCAGGCGATCTCGGCCGGCGTCAGGCGCAGGGTGCTGGCCGCCACGTTGTCGCGGAATTCATCGCCCGTGGCGCATCCGACCAGCGCAAAGATATTGAGCGGCACGCTCAACACATAGGCCGTGGCGATCTGGGCCAGCGACATCCCCTTTTCGTCCGCCAGGGCGCGCACGCGGTCCAGCCGTTGAAAATTCCCCTCAAAGCCATAGGTCTCGACACAGAGCTTGTCGGCATAGCTTTCAAAGCTGTTCAGGTTGTCACGCGTAAAGCGCCCGCTGAAAAAGCCGCCCGCCAGGCTCGACCAGGTGAAGAGCGGCATCTGCGTCCGCTGATAGAAGGCGCGTTCGGCCTCGCCCTGCGGCCCGCTGATGCTGACGCAGTTGACCCATGGCGGTTTGGCCTGCACCGCCAGGCTAAAGTTGGGGCTGCTGGCGGCAAAACCCTCCAGCCTGTGCGCCTCGGCATAGGCGTTGGCGGCCTGCAGCCGTTCCACGCTCCAGTTGGAGCCGCCAAAGGCGTTGACCTTGCCGGCGCGCTTATGTTCGTTGAGAATCTCGACAATCGGCCCCACCGGCCGGCTGGGGTCGTCGCGGTGGAGCAGATAGAGGTCGAAGTAATCGGTCTGCTGGCGGGCGAGCGAGTCGTGCAGGTCGGCGGTGATATCAAAGGGTGTGACCCGCTGCCGATCCTGGTTGTGGTGCGCGCCCTTGCCGATCACGACTACCTGGTCGCGCAGACCGCGTTCGTTATACCAGCGCCCCAAGACGCGTTCACAGTCGCCGCCGCCATAGCCATGGGCGGTGTCGAACGTGGTCCCCCCCTGGGCAAAGACTGCATCCAGCAGGGCAAAGCTCTCTTCCAGCCGTTTGGAGCTCAACATCACCGTGCCCTGCACCAGCCGTGCTACGGGTTTGGTAACCCCCGGAACCGAGCCGTATTCCATCATGGTTGCTGTCCATCCATTGTTCTCGGCAAATCGAAACCACAGACCGACGCGCGCCGGCCCATCTTCGATTATCCCTGAAAGTCTTGTGGCTGCCAAACCACCGAGAATGAGAAGTGACGGTCACTCCGGGCCGGGATACACCATCGCCGCCAGAACGAGCGGGCGGCGCAGCAAGCGGGTCGCGACCCAAATGATGGCCTGGCTGATGCGGTAGTCGCGCGCCAGGCTAGGCGGCAGTTCGCCCGCCGTGGCGAGGCGGAAGCCAAATCGTGCGTAGTAGGGGACGAGATCGCCGCGACAGTAGAGATAGAGGGGAAATGGCGCGCGCACCAGCAGGGCATGGATCAACGCCCCACCCAGCCCGCGCTGCTGGTAGGCGGGGAGCACGACCAGCGATGCCAGTTCGCGGCTGCCGTCGGCATGGGGGCGAAGCTGGCCCGCACCGACCAGCGTGCGCTGTGTGGGCGTCACTTCCTCGGCGACGATAAAGTGGGGCCAGGCCAGATGCAGCGGGTTCAAGCGCGCGCCGCGCACCAGGCGCGTAATCGGGTGTTGGTCGGCGGCTTCGGCTGCGCGGATGATGATCATTGGCTAGTGCTGCGTTTTTGACCACCATCTTCGGAGAGAGGAATATCTTCTGTTCCGTTCCAAAACAGACCAGGGCGCGGGATCTTATACGAATTTGACGGATCATCAGGTTTGGATGTAGACCGAGATGCTCCTTGTGGGTCACGCTTGAATCGCCCAAGAGCGGCTTCGCAATACTCCTCAATCAATTCAATACACGTCCAGTGACGGCTCAGACGTTCGCAAACTTCTCCGGTAACGCAGCTGCCGGCAAAAGGATCGACCACGAGATCGCCCGTATCAGTCAACATCCGAATAAAATATTCCGGCAGATCTGCTGGAAAACGAGCAGGATGGGGTTTTAGGCCCTTTTCCTCGCAATAGCGTAGATAGAAGCTGTTGCTCTCAGTGTTGGGAGTGGCGATCAGGTTCGGTGGGATTGCGGCCCCATTATCGACGCTAAATTTTTTGCTGATATCGTGTCCAGATGGGCGTTTCTTTGCTCTATACCCTTTGACCAGCAATTCTTTCATGCTATCACTGTAAGGCTGAAGCACACGCCGATTGGAAGCTTTTGGCCAAGGTGTTTTGGAAAGCCACCAGACAGTGTTGATAGCATCTTTAACTCGCACTCTACGTACCGTCACCCACTCGGCAGGAGTTGGTAGCTTTGACGGATTCCACCAGTAGAAATCCTGTGCAAGGTGAAAGCCAAACTCCTCACACAGCATGATGAGTAGTTTGAAATGATATAGGTTGCGTGTTGGATAACCCCTGTTCCACACGCCTCCTATGTCGATCACCAGACTGCCCCTGTCTTTTAACACTCGTTTGAACGCAGACGCAAACGGCTTAAACCACTCTATATATTCAGCCGCCTCAACGTTGCCATAATCCTTTTTTCGCACAAGTGCAAAGGGAGGACTAGTCATAATGAGATCGACTGATTGATCATCATAGGTAGATAGCACTTCAAGGCTATCTCCCTGAATAATCCGGCCAAGGGCGGTATCATAAAAGGTACGAAACTTCTTTTCTTCCTGATTCACGATGGAGGCCCCTATAGATCTAGCTTCTTCAAATCCATTGCGTGACGTGCTTCACGATTGAAGATATCAACAATGGCAGCCGGGCGCGCCTCAATCAGCGAAAGATCCCCGCCGTCGATCAT
>JADLFO010000117.1 GCA_020845455.1 Caldilineaceae bacterium | reverse complement strand
TCGCCCAGTTCGATGCGGAAGCCGCGCAGCTTGACTTGGTGGTCGTTGCGGCCCAAAAAGTCAATCACGCCATCATGACGGTAGCGCGCTTGATCGCCCGTCTGGTAGATGCGCGAGGAGGGCTGGGTCCCGTCGTCCAGTGGCGTACTCGCAAAGGGATTGGGCACAAAGCGCTCCTGCGTCAATTCGGGTCGCTGCCAGTAGCCCAAAGCAAGTCCATCGCCGCCGATGTAGAGGTCGCCCGGCACGCCGGTGGGCACAGGCCCGCGATGACGGTCGAGGATGTAGATTTGGGTGTTGGCGATGGGCCGCCCGATAGGCACAGAGCCATCATCGCGCGTGACGTGATGCACCGTGGACCAGATGGTGGTTTCGGTTGGGCCATACATATTCCAGACCGACCCGCAGATATCGAGCAGGCGTTTCGCCAACTCCCACGGGAAGGCCTCGCCGCCACAGAGCGCCTTGAAACCCGCGCCGCCCGTCCAGCCTGCATCCAGCAGCAGCCGCCAGGTGGAAGGCGTGGCCTGCATCATGGTTGCGCCCGATTGGGCCAGCACGCTAGCCAGTCCCGGCCCATCCGCGGCGACCTCGCGCGGCACAATCACCACGCGACCGCCCACGATCAGCGGCAGCATCAACTCCAGCACCGCGATATCGAAGGAGAGTGTGGTCACCGCGGCCAGGATGTCGTCTTCACCCATGCCCGGCCGGCGGCGCATGGATTCTAGGAAGTTCACCACTCCCTGATGGCGCACCTGTACGCCCTTGGGTTTGCCGGTGGAGCCGGAGGTGTAGATCAGATAGGCCAGTGCGTCCGGAGCCAGGGGGAGCGCCGGGCGGCTGTGAGGCGCGCGGTCGATCAGGTCGTGCCCTGCGTCGAGAGCGAGCGTCTGCGCCGCGCTGGGCGGCAACTCGCCCAGCAGGCGCGCTTGGGTCAGCACCAGCGGCGCTTGGGCATCTTCCAGCATAAAGGCCAGCCGTTCGCGCGGGAAGGCCGGGTCCAGCGGCAGATAGGTCGCGCCGGCCTTGAGGGTTCCCAAGAGCGCGACCAGCATGTCGAGACTGCGCTCCACGAAGATGCC
Source organism: Caldilineaceae bacterium (assembly GCA_020845455.1). GTDB lineage: Bacteria > Chloroflexota > Anaerolineae > Caldilineales > Caldilineaceae > QEUY01. The sequence continues at coordinate 1,963 of JADLFO010000117.1, read as the reverse complement.
CACGCGTGTTGCGGGGCCAACCCCCAGACCGGCCAGGGTATGCGCCAGTTGGTTGGCGCGCTGTTCCAACGCCTGATAGCTGATCTGTTCGTCGCCATAGACCGCGGCCACGGCCTGGGGCCGCCGGTCCGCCTGGGCTTCGAACAACGTATGGATGCCCAAGCTGTGGGGATAGGCGGCTTGGGTTTCGTTCCAGGTGACCAAGAGCCGCTGCCGTTCCTCCGGCGCTAAGATGGGCAGCGCGGCGACGGATTGGTCTGGGTTGGCGACGATAGAGGCCAGCAGCGTCGTATAGCAGGCCAGGAAGCGCTGCATTGTCTCCGGCGCAAAGAGGTCCGTGTTATATTCGAGCAGCGTGACCAGGTGGTCGCCGTTGTCGCGCACCGAGAGGGTCAAGTCAAAGGCCGCGGCCGCATTGTCGGTCTGCTCTGGGCCGAGGATTTCCAGCCCTTGCAGCGCGATGGGGGCCAGCGGCGCGTTCTGCAGGAACATCACCTGGAAGAGGGGAGAGCGGCTGACGTCGCGGGCGGGCTGCAGTTCCTCCACCAGTTTTTCAAAGGGTAGGTCCTGGTGGGCATAGGCCGCGAGCGCCACCTCGCGCACTTGTTTGAGCAGGGCACGGAAGGGCTGATCGCCGTCCACCTGGGTACGCAGCACCAGGTTGTTGAGAAAGCAGCCAATGATCGCCTCGGTTTCCGGGCGGGTGCGCCCGGCCACCGGCGTGCCGACCAGCAGGTCGGTCTGGTCTGTGTAGCGATAGAGCAGCCCATTGAATGCGGCCAGCAGCAGCATAAAGAGCGTGACATCCTCGGCTTGGCAGAGCGTCTTGAGGGAACGGGTTCGCGGCCCTGGCACGGTAGCCGTCACTTTGGCCCCGTTGTAGGTCTGGACCGCAGGACGGGCATAGTCGGTCGGGAGATTGAGCAGCGGCAGCGGCCCGGCCAACTGCTTTTTCCAATACGCGATCTGGTCACGCAGCGCGTCGCTCTGCAGCCATTGGCGCTGCCAGTAGGCAAAGTCGGCATACTGCACAACTAGCGGCGTTAGCGGCGACGGCTGCCCTTGGGTGTAGGCGAAATAGAGTCTGGAAAGCTCACGCGTGAAGAGGTCCAACGACCAGCCGTCGGAGATGCTGTGATGCATGGTTAGGGCCAACAGGCTTTCATTCTGGTCCAGCCGGAGCAGAGTCAGGCGGAAGAGCGGGACTTGGGTCAGATCAAACGGGCGGCGCGCCTCTTCCTGACACCACTGCTCGGCCGCGGCGCTGCGTTCCGCCAGGGGCAGTGTGCGTAAGTCCAGCGTGGGCAGCGTGAAGACATAGGGCGGCGCGATGCGCTGTACCGGCCTGCCGTCCACCAGGGCCGGCGAGGTGCGCAGGGTTTCATGGCGTGCGATCAGCGCAGTCACGCTTTCGGTTAAGGCTTGGGCGTTGAGTTGGCCCCGCAGCCGCAGGATGCCCGGCAGGTTGTAGGCGGAGTTGCCCGGTTCCATTTGCTCCATGAACCAGATACGCTGCTGGGCGAACGAGAGCGGCAGCGCTTGGTCACGGCTGATTGGAGGGATGGGTGCGGCGGCGTTCTCGGTCACCTGTGCGGCGCGTAACGCAGCCAAGATCGCGCCTTTGCGGCTGCTCAATTCGGCGCTGAGTTCAGGCGTCAACACCCCCTTGGGCGCGCTCACGCGCAGGCGATCGCCTTCGGCCCACAACTGAACATCCAGACTGTGGAGATATGCAAACAACTCGGCAAGCGTCATAGTTCGACCTCTTCACGCTCTACAGGTTCACGCTCTACAGGGGATTCACGTTCGGCCAGGGGCGCGCGCTCCGGCGCAGGTCCGCGTTCGGCGTCTGGGTGCGACGACCGTGGGCGCAGCATCTGTGCCGCCAGCCGTGTCGTCTCTAGAACCTCGGCCAACTGCGCGACCGTCATCGCCTCGAACAGGGTGCGTACCGGCAGTTCGG
>JADLFO010000116.1 GCA_020845455.1 Caldilineaceae bacterium | reverse complement strand
GTCGTGCAAGTAGTCTTGGTCCACATCACTTAACACGATAGGGGTGGCTGGTTTGGACATCGCTTCCTCCTTTGCTCGCCAGCATACACCCTTTCGGTCTAATATCTAACCAGTCAATGTACTAGGGTGCGAGTTGAAGTAAGAAAGCGTTCCCAAGCGTTATCGTTGGCAGACATTGGTTCAATAATTTGTGATTAGCAACTCGGTGATTTTTCCTCTCTTATCAGCCTGGGAGTTAATCATTCGGCTTGCCCATACCCGGTGAATACGGAATCCCTCATATAAATCTTCAAAGAAGTAGTCTTCGGGGTTGAGAGCGCGAGGGTCGGAATTACTTAGCATAAGCTTTGCCTTTGTTGTTCGGCTTAGATGCGTAAAGAACTTGGCCAACATAGCCTGATCATAATCGTTGAAACGATCGCTAGAGTAAGAGGTAAAACTTGAAGTTTGACTGATCGGACGATAAGGAGGATCAAAATAGACAAATGTCGAGTCATCGATAAACGACTCACATGAGGTAAATGGCCCGACCTGTAGAACAGCGCATTGAAGCAGCTCAGAGACTCGAAGTAGGTTTGAGCTATCGCAGATGTTCGGATTTCTGTACCTGCCAAAAGGTACGTTGAATTCCCCCTTACGATTAACCCGAAATAGCCCGTTGAAGCAAGTCTTGTTGAGGAAGATCATATACCCCGCGCGCGTTACCCATGCCTCCGAAAACCGCGTAAAGTCAATCTTGCTCCGCTGAGCGTTGTAGGCATCACGTACACGGTAGAAGTAAGCATTGCGCTCTTCCTCATCTGCCGAGCGATATATACGCTCATGCTTTTCTAAATATTCGATTAATTGAGCGGCGCGTTGCTGGACTACTTGATAGACTAGCACTAACTCAGGGTTTATATCGTTCAGTAGAGCATGCTCAAACCCGTAGCGTTGGGCAAGTTCAAGGAATACGGCTCCTCCCCCCAGGAAAGGTTCGGCATACCGAGTTAGATTCCCCTGAGCCAGTTCCGGCGGGTAGCGCTGCACAAACTGTGCTAGGAGTTGTGATTTTCCTCCCGCCCATTTAAGAAAAGGTCTCGCGTCAATTTGGATTGCCACTGATTGTTGCTGATCCACATTTCTGGACAAATATCTGATTTGCTGCTGATGAAGCTAGCATATTGTACAGGAAACGTGGCATTCTCGCTAAGTGGGCAACAAACATTTGTTCGGTCATCTAGGCCGAGGCCGGCCCGCCAGATAGACCAATGCCCGGCTGGGGAAGTCTGACGTGATGCTCTCCACGCCCCACGTCGCCAGCCGCGCCAGGTCGTCTTCGCTGTTGCCCAGCCAGCCGGTCACCTGCAGGCCGGCGGCGTGCGCTGCATCGACCACGGCCTGCGTCCCGCTCTTGAGCGGGATACACGCGCCCACACAGCCCAGCGTCACCGCCCGTTCCACCCAGGCCGGGCTGTCGTACGCGCCGATGTAGGCCAGCGCCTGGCCGGGGTCGACCGCCGCCATGGCGGCCAGCGCCTCCGCTTCGAAGGAACTGACGACCACCCGCTCCTTTACGCCCGCCTCGGCCAAGAGCGCCGCCAGCTTGCGGCAGATGACCGGCAGCGCTGCGGGCGCAGCCCGCTTGATCTCGATCTGATAGGCGTCGAGGTCGGGGTGTGCGGCCAAGACCTGCGCCAGCGTGGGGATGCCGGCAGGCTCCGGCCAGCCGGTGTGGACGCCGCGCGCGTCCAGCGCGGCCAGTTGCGCCGCGGTGAAATCGCCCACTACGCCCGGCACGCCGGTCGTGCGCAGCGGCGACTCATCGTGCAGCACGGCCAACTCGCCATCGGCGGCCAGCCGGATATCGAGCTCGAAGGCGCGCACTCCAACATGGCGCGCATAGGCGAAACCGGCCAGCGTGTTTTCGGGCGCTTCACCCGCGGCCCCGCGGTGTCCAAAGAGAAGCATCCGTTCCTCATCTATACACTCTATGGGCTGTATTGAGATAGGTTGTATTGAGCGGCCCCAGCGCTAGACGTTTTCGCTAGGCGTGACCCACCGTTTTGGCTTGCTCCAGCCGGTGCAGATGGTATTGTAGCAGGCCGCCGGTCTGTCGTAAACCCCAGTTCGCAGCTCGCAAGCGCCGGTCGGCTACGGGGTAGCCGGTTCAGTCGGGGCGATTTTCTAACCGTACAGGGTCGTGGCGCACAGATAAGCCCGCTTGAGCGGGCGTCGTCCTTTAGCTGGGCCGTTGACGGCCTGGCGCTAATGGCCTGGCGGTCTGCCGCGCTAGGGCGCTGTGACCGTGGCCGTCAGCGGCGCGGCGGTGGGCGTGATCATCTGTGTCAACGCTTGGTCGGCGGAGACCCAACAGTCGCCCACGCTGTTATCCGGGCAGATCACGCGCCACCACTGGCCGTCCGGGCTGCTGCCGGTCACCGCCGCGGTCATGCCTGCCGCCACATAGCCCAGCCGCGGAAACTGGCTGCCCGGCCCAGTAAAGATGCTCAGGTCGCTGCGCGCCATGACGTGCGTGACAGTCGTTTCGATCACCGGGTAGATCGGCCGGTCCGATACCGCACCCGCCAGCTCAAATGACGTCCAGAGGTCGTTGACCGCCACCTGATAGGCCCCCGCGGGCAGCCCGGCGATCTCCAGCCGGACCACCTGCTCAAAGGGTGTGATCACCTGGGGGCAGGCTCGGCCGGGGGAGCGCCGCGTGGTCATGCGGATGCGAAAGGTCGTCCCCTCGCGCACCTGCTGTACATCCGTGATCGTGGCGCAACCGTCGGGCAGATAGCCGCGCAGCACCGCCTCCACCTGCACCGGCAGCGATTCCAGCGTGCGCGTTTCGATCGACTCTACCGTGGCATCGCCCGTTTCGTGAATAGGGAGCGCGCCCTGGGGTGCATCGGGCGCGCCCGGCGCGCCGGCAGCCGCCGTCAGCGCCGGGTCGGCGCTCACCCAACAGTCACCCACACTGTCGTCGGGGCAGATCACCTGCCACCAGGTTCCCTCTGGATTCACCCCTGTCACCGACGCGATCATGCCCGCCGCTACCTGTCCTAATACCGGATACTCGGTGCCTGGCCCTTGACGGATATTGACCGTCACTTGGGCCAGGATATATTGCACCGCCGCAGGCTCCACTGCAAACCCGCCGATAGTCATGGTCATCGCCAGGGTCGGCGTGGGCAAGACGGCATTGACCACGGGGTCTTGTCCCGCAGCGCTGTCTTGTGCGGGCAGCACCACCGGCGTCCCGCCCGGTGCATTGCTTGCGTCGCCGGGGCAGCCTGCCAGCAGCAGGGCCGGTATGATCAAGAGCAGCATTGTACGAGCCGTACGATGATTGAACAGACGCTGATTGAGCAGGCGGCGAGGCAGTTCGCAGAGATTTAGCACGGTGGTCAGTCGTGGCATCGGTTGTCGGTCCCCCTCCTAGCTACGGCAAACACCCGCGCGGCGGGGGCGCGGGTCCTGCCTGGCATCGATGGTCCAAGTGGCTCGGCAGCCGTGGCTATGGATGCCGCACGCGCCGTCCTCTACCAGCCACCCTCGACGGCGGCGCCCCCAGCGGTGCATACGTCGCCGCGGCGCCGCAAGGTGTGCCTCTGGACAAGCGGCACAACGTAAGCGGGCGGTGTGGTACAGCCCGACGTGATAGCACAGCCCGACATGATAGCCAACGATACCCCCGCCGCGCCGGTTCCGCAACCTGGCAGCGGTTGGAGCGGATCGGGGTGAGACGGATGCTAGGGGAGAGTCCTTGGGACAAGCGGGGTCACGAACCGGGGAGATACAGGGCCAAGCCCGGCACATAGATGCGCGCGCCGGGGCCGTTCAGGGTCAATTCATAGCCTCCGCCTGGCAGCCCGGCAAAGCTGAACGCGCTCAACTCGTCGAGGCGGGTTGTGGCGACCAAGCGCGCCGCGCGCCAGAGATAGGCTGTCCAGCCCAAGGCATTTTTGCCAAACAGCGCGCCCACCAACATGCGGCGGTCGGGCTGGGCCGGGTCACGATGGCTGCCCACCCCCAGACGAAACTCGCCTGCGCTGTAGGCCCACTGCTGCTCGCCGCAGAGGCCGCAGCATACCCCCGCCGTATGCGCGCTATGCGGCTCTGACAGCCGCGTGGCGACCCACCACTGGCGGTGCCCGCACAACTTGGCCGACGATGCTGCCACCGGCACGGGGGCGGGGTCGATCAAAAAGGCGTGCAGGATCAACAACTCACGCACACAATAGGGACAGCCATGCAAATGGGCCAGCATAGCGGCGAATTCGTCACCTGCCAGGAAGTGGAAATAGAAATCCCGCCATCGTTCGGGGCTGGGGCAGTCCACACGCAGGAGCAACGCCCGGAAGGGGCGTTCGCCGCCGGCGAGAGCCGCCGCACGGCTGCGACAGTGAGGGCAACGGGCCAGGTGATCGGCCACGCTCGGGTCTGCTTCACCGTCGAGATATGCCAAGAGAATGGCCTCCCTAAGCGGAGGAGGCAGCATACACGCGGCCAAGGCGTATCCTTCTATCAGGGTGCACGATGCGGGGCGCGGGCGCTGCACGCGGCCAGCCGTTCGGTCTGTGTGCTGTCTGTGCTGTGACCTCGGCAGCCGGTCTAGCAGCCGTCGACCGGGCCTCTACCCCGATCAACGAGGCCGCGCATCACTTTCCGCCATGCATTTTGCGCTATGCATAGCCGACATGCAAGATTTGGCACATAAGATCAGACATGATGGTCAGCTTCAAAGAAGGCGCGCACTTCTGGGTCGCGGCTCAGGCGGCGCACCAAATTGTCGCGCACTCGATAGACTTCCTGTTGGTCTGTAAAGAGCGTGCCGCAGCGGGCCAGGATTTCGCGCGGTTTCCATCCTTGTACAAATTGATAGTCGAGGATGGCTTGCTCTTGTTCATGCTGCACGCGCTGCCGGATCATAGCCCAAAAGATACGTCGCTGGTCTTGGGCCATGATCTGCTCCTCGACCGCCATTGCCGCATCGGCATAGATCAGATCGGCATAGCTGATATCGTCGACCAGATCGACCGGCTGTTGTTGGAGCAGCTGCATCTCGCATGCGCGCAAATGGTCAGTGAGCGCGCTGTGGACACAGGCCTTGAGATAGGCCAAGAGCGGGCGCAGCCCCACAAACCGGTCGAAATGCTCTCGGTTGCACGCGTGCCAGAAGCGCTGGAAGCTGTCGTTGATGAAGTAGTCCACATCTTCGGTGCAGACGACAAATTGGCTGTGTTCATGCACCCAGGACGCGACCAGCGGACGATAGAGCTGGTAGACACATTCCCAGGCGGGTTCGCTGCACTCCTGCAGGGCGCGGCGCATTAGCTCGAAACAGGGGGCCTCTTCGTGTTCCTGCCGTCTAAAAAACCGTTTGGTCTCTTCGACGCAGCGCGCTAGCAGATCGGCAGTCGGCATGTGGCTCAAGTGTTGGTGCGCCATAATCTTCCAAAAAGAGTATCCACAAAGGCCATCTCGAGCCAGTGCGCCAGGGGAACACCCTCGCGCCTTGGCCGTAATTTGCCCGATCAGGATCGGCCCTGAGCCTATCCGCTTGGATCTTGTATCTGCCCGGAAGCTCAACGCTTTCGAGCAGATATCACGGACTTTGGCACAGGCCTCGACAAGACAAAAAAACCGTCGTCGATCAGAATTGGCAGTACAGGATAGGGGGAACTGCAGCAGACACGCATAGTCGCCAGGGAGATCGGCTATACATAACCAGGGAGCGCAGCCGGAAAGCAAGATGCAGAGGGGTGCGGTCTACGCAGGGCGGACTAGATTGAGCCAGTGCATCCGTGCTGTCAAGAACGGTTCTGTGCATACAGGAGCTGTCAAGCACAGAACGATCCTGGACAGGGGACATTATACAGGAAGATAGCGGCTATAGCAATGGACTTTCCTATCAATTTTATAGCGAAAGTGGCTGCGAAATCTATCGCATGCTGTATCTCGGCGCTGTGCCGGCATGGATGAGCATCGGCTGGGGCTTTGCTACACTGCGCTTGCTGGACAATCGCAATGCTCAATCGGATTGACCCATGCGTCGGGCAGCAGGGCCGGCCGGCAGAGGCCGGCGCTCGTTTCCTTACCCAACCTGCACCACCAGCGTCGATGCAGCCGGGTCGCGCTCCCAGCCCTCCGGCACGTCGAGGAGGAGCTTGTGTAGATGTGCTTCTGTTGCGGCTCCCGGCGCGGCCATGTCTGTCGCTTTATGCACATGCACCGTGCGGCTGGTCGCGCCGGGCATGGCGTCGATCTCCATCACCACGACAAAGCGTCGCGGCATGCGCAGATGGACATCAATCTGAGTCAGTTCGGGGTCGGCCACCTGAGCGGCCAGCGCCGCTGCCGCCGATGGGTCGGGGTGCGCCTGCAGCCCCAACGCTTCAGGATAGAGGTCGATCTGAATGGTGAGCGTTGTCCCATGGCGCTGCACGTGCAGATTTCGCAGCACATATTCGTGCATTTCGCCATGCGCCAGCCAGACATAGAGCTCTTCCACTTGCAGGCGTGTGCGCGGGCTGTCGATCGGGTCGCGCTGCCCATCGCCCGGCTGGGCCAGATAGGGCAGGGGGGTTCCGGCTTCGTCGCAAAGCCGGATCGCCGCCCAATCACGCGGGACGTCGACGCTGAGCTGGAGCAGCCCGCCGGGCGCGCCCTCCTGCCCGGCGGCGATCACCGCGCGCGGCGCGGGGGCGTCGGGCTGCGGCGTCACTGCGGCGGCGCGGATCACCTCCGCCAGCAGCGGGGTGGCGATCTGCATGGCGGCGTCCAGCCGTGCGTGGGCCAAGGCCGCAGCGTCGCGACCGGGGTCCCAACCCCAATCCGTATCAGGCCAGGCGTCGGGCAGCAGCGCCCGCAACCAGGTTAGATAGTCTTCCACCGGCAGGGCCGAGCGCGCCCAGTCGGGCCGGCGCGCCTGCAGCGCATCCAGCCGGCGGCGCAGCCCGTCGGCAGCGGGCAGCAGGCTGCGATCTTGCGCCAGCCGGGCACGGCCCGCGGCGGCGGCGGCCGGCTGGTTCTGCACCCAGATAGGCGACGAGACCGCCCACGCCAGGCCGCGTTTGACCAACAGCCAGTGGGGGCCGTTGCCCTGCAGCCGGTAGCGGCCGCGGCCTTGGCCGTTGGGCGCAATATAGGCTACGGGCCGGTCGGCCACAAAGACGGTGACCTCGCTGTCGGGGGCTGCCTCCCAGAGCAGGTCAGGGTCGCCCTCCGCCGTCAACGCATCGCCCATGATCGCGCCGCTCTCCGCCCACACCGACAGCGGCAGATCGCCCATGACCGCGCAGCTATGGCCGCGCTCCAATGCGTCTTGCAGCGCGGCCCAGGTGCGCGGCGCATCGGGCGGCAGCGTCAAACCTGTCCACACGCGGCCAAAGAGAGCGCGCACATGGCAGTCCGACTGGGCCACCGCCGCCACCGGGTGGTTGAGCAGCAGGTAGCGTTGATAGGTGGCCAGCCCATTGCAGGGGCTGCCGGGCCGGTAGGCGTAGAGGTCTTGCCCGCCGTTGATCACTTCCACGCCCTGTACGCCGACGGGCAGCGGCAGCAGCCAGGCGCGGGCGTTGTTGTCGGGGTGGGCCAAGATGCGCGTGTTGGCGGGCGACCACAGGGCGCGACGGCAGCCGGCCACGCTCTCGCCGTCGAAGACACGCTTGTTGAGCACGCAGAGGTGACCTACGACAAAGGTCGCTTCATAGCCGGTGCTGAGCAGCAGCCCCGACCCGGCCAGCGCGTCCACCTCGGCCTGCAGCGTCTGCCAGGCCGCTTGGGTCAGGTTGTGATGATGGTCGCAAAAGCCCAGGGCATCGTAGCCCAGACGGCGGCCCAACATGACATAGTCCTGCGGGGTCATGCGGTCTTGGTTGTCGGAATGGTAGGTGTGCAGATGGAAATCGGCTTTGGTCAGGCGGTGCATAGCGTTTTCTCGATCGTGGCAGGCGATCCGGGCATGAATCCAGCAAATGAAGCGTGCCTTGCTCCGTGTTACAATGCAAATCGACGGGGAGTCGATCCGGTCATCGACCGGGTCAGGCTACATTAGCTCAAAAAGGAACTAGATTCTCTATGGAACAACCGCAGACGACGGCGGAAGGCGGAAGCACGCCGCTGGGGTTTGGGCCGTTCCCCCGCTGGACTATGCGCCAGGTGATCGGCGCTACGCTGGTGGCGCTGGGGGTCGTGCTGGGCTTTGTCCTCTTGGTTCGTTTCTATATGGTGGTCTTTATTTACTTTGTCGCCGTGGCACTGGAGGTCGCCACGCGGCCAGCGGTCGCGTGGCTGACACGCCGCGGCCTGCGGGCGTGGATGGCTGTGCTGTTGGTCTATCTGCTGATGCTGCTGTTTGCCGCCGCCGTCCTGTGGGCCGTTGCGCCGATGCTGGCCGAGCAGACCGCCACGATCATAGAACGGCTGCCCGACTACTACCAACGTCTGCGTGATTGGCTGCAGACCTCCAGCAGCCGTCTCTTGCGCAGCCTGGGCGCGGCGCTGCCGCTAGAGCTGTCGCTCCCCGAACTGCTGGCCTTTACACAGGTGCAGAACACAACCGATGCCGCCGCCGGCACAGAGGTTGCCGCCGCAACCTCGCCGTGGGGCTGGCTAGGCACAGTCAGCAAAGCGGTCTTTCTCACACTGGCTCTCTTTGCCCTCGCCTTTTACTGGGCGCTTGAGGGCGAGGTGATCGTCCGCCGCTTTCTGATGCGTATTCCCCTGGACCGCCGCGACCTGGTGCGCGGCCTGATTACCGAGATGGAGGGCAAGATCGGCGGCTACTTCCGCGGCCAGGCGATCTTGTGCGTGATCATCGGCGTGCTCTCCACCCTTGCCTTCTTTGTGCTGCGCATTCCCTATGCCCTGATCTTGGGGCTGCTGATGGGCATCTTTGAGGCGCTGCCCGTGATCGGCCCGACCTTGGGCGCGATCCCCGCCGTGATCATCACCCTCGCCGTCGCGCCCGACAAGGTGATCTTGGTGGTGGGGGCGCTGGTCACCATCCAAGTATTGGAAAACAATCTGCTGGTGCCGCGCGTCATGGGCGAATCGGTGGGGGTCAACGCCATCGTCTCGATCCTAGCGATCACCGCCTTTGGCATTCTCTTTGGGCTGGCCGGCGCGATCCTAGCGATCCCGCTGGCCGCCATCTTGCAGATTTTTATCAACCGCATGCTCTTCGACCTGTCCATGCCCGAAGAGGTGGTCGCCATGCCGGCCAAGGCAGCGAGCGTCGCCAACCGCAACCAATATACGGTGCTGCGCATGGAAGCCCAGGCGCTGGCGCAGGATGTGCGCAAAAACGTGCGCAATACAGATGTCGAGGAGGCCGGCAACCCCGACGAGGAAAGCCAGGTCGCCGAGGATATGATCGAGACCGTCGCCAAGGACATTGACGGCCTGCTGCTTCAGATGGAGGGGAACGCGTGAGGCGCATCGCTGTTACAACCGCAGGGATTCTCGCCACGATCACGATGCTGTTTGTGATGTGGCAACTGAGCAATATCGTCGTCCTGTTTATTATCTCGCTGGCAATTGCGGCCATGGTGCGCGGCCCCACCGAATATCTGATCCGGCGTGGCTGGAAACGCTGGCTGGCGCTGTTGGCCGTCTATTTGGTCGGGTTGGCCGTGCCGGTCGCGCTGTTGGCGCTGGTGGGCTGGCGCACGGTGAACGAATCGGACCCGCTGCTCAACTCGCTGATCTCAGGCTATGTGCAGCTCTACACGGTCCTGCAGAGCGGCGGCGGCGGCCTGGCGTCGCTGGCCGAACGGCTGCCTCCACCGACCAGCCTGACCGCCTTGTTGACCGACGAACAGAGTGAAGCCTTTATCGCGGCGGTGGTCAAGATCACGGCGCAGGCCGGCAATGTCTTTAGCCAGTTGTTGATCGCCATCGTCGTCAGCATTTATTGGACGGCGGACCGCCTGCGCTTTGAGCGGGTGTGGCTCTCGCTGCTGCCGTCGGAAGCGCGTGCCGTGGCGCGCAACCGCTGGCGCACGCTTGAATCGGGTGTCGGCGCCTATCTGCGCAGCGAGCTGACACAAAGCATCTTGGCGGGCCTGATCTTGGCGCTGGGCTATTGGATGATGGGTATCCGCTACCCGGTGCTGCTGGCCTTTGCCGCGGCGGTGGCCTGGTTTATTCCGCTGGTGGGCGGGGTAGTAGGCGTGGCGCTGGTGGCGGTCTTCGGCGCGACCGTCAACCCGCTGGTCGGCGTGATCGCCTCGGCGTTTTCGCTGGTCGTCTTTCTCTTTCTGGAATTCTATGTCGAACCCAAGCTCTATACGCATGAGCGCTATTGGCGCGTCCTCGCCCTGGTGGTGATGATCGCCATGACCGACGCCTTTGGGCTGATCGGACTGCTGGCCGCGCCGCCTCTGGCGACCGCACTGCAGCTTTGGATCAACGACCTGCTGACCCCGCTGCCGGTGGCCGTCGACACGCGCCCGGTTTTTGACTTCTCGGCGGTTCATGCCAAGATGGAGGAAACCCGCGCCTTGCTGCAGGAATCGAATGAGGGGGCCTCGCCGCGGCTCGCCAACCTGTTTAGCCGCCTTGAAGAACTGGTCAAAGACGTGGAGGAGATCAAAGCGTAGCGCCCATGGATATTACGGAGGCTCGCACGGAGATCGTCGCCGATCTTCACATCCATTCGCACTATTCGCGCGCCACCAGCAAAGACCTGACCTTTGAGCATCTGGCGCGCTGGGCGCAGTTCAAGGGGGTGCATCTGGTGGGCACGGGCGACATCGCCCACCCCGGCTGGCTCCAGGAGATGCGCCAGGCGCTTGTTCCCGCCGAAGAGGGGCTGTTCCGGCTGCGGGATGAAGCCGCCGTCGCGGAGCGGCTGCCCGCGGCCTGCCGCAGACCGGTGCGCTTTCTGCTTGCAGGCGAGATCAGCAACATCTACACGCGCCACGGCGCGGTGCGCAAGGTGCATAACGTGGTCTTTGCGCCCACGCTAGAGGCCGTGGCGCGCCTCCAGGTCGCGCTGGAAAAGATCGGCAATATCCGCGCCGACGGCCGCCCGATCCTGGGGCTGGATTCGCGCGACCTGCTTGAGCTTGTGTTGGAAGTCGACCCGCGCTGCGCGCTGATCCCCGCGCATATCTGGACGCCCTGGTTCTCGATGCTCGGCTCCAAATCGGGCTTTGACTCGGTGGAGGAATGTTTTGGCGATCTGACGCCGCATATCTTCGCCTTGGAGACCGGACTTTCCTCCGACCCGCCGATGAACTGGCGCGTCTCCAACTTGGATCGCTATACGCTGGTCTCGAACTCCGACGCCCACTCGCCGCAGAAGCTGGCGCGCGAGGCCACGCTGCTGCGCTGTGAATGGAGCTATGACGCCGTCTTTGCCGCGCTGCGCGGCGGCGACCCGGCGCTCTTTGGCGGCACGCTGGAGTTTTTTCCCGAAGAGGGCAAATATCATCTGGACGGCCATCGCAAGTGCAGTGTCTGCTGGGAGCCGCCCGCAACGCTGGCGCACGGCGGCATTTGCCCGGTCTGCGGCAAACCCGTCACCGTGGGCGTGATGCACCGTGTGGAAGAACTGGCCGACCGGCCCGTGGGCGCGCCGCCACCCCGTCCTCATGCCTATACCAGCCTGGTTCCGCTGCCCGAAATCCTGGGCGAAGTCTATGCCGTGGGCGCGGGGTCGCGGCGCGTGCAGCAGGAATATGAAAAGCTGCTGGCCCAGTTGGGGCCGGAACTGGAGATCCTGCGCGCCGTGCCGCTGGAGGAGATCGCCGCCGCCGGGGGCAGCCGCTTGGCCGAGGCGATCCGCCGCGTGCGCGCCGGCGAGGTCCACGCCGAAGGCGGCTATGACGGCGAGTACGGCGTGATCCGCGTCTTTGCCGGGGCCGCGCCCGCCGAGGGCACGCCCCAACTGGGGCTGTTCGGCGCGGGGCCTGCGCCGGAGGGCGCCGCGACCGCGGAGACCCCGGCGCAGCGTCTGTCATTCCGAGCTGTCTGCGGCGAGGAATCTCTCCCCGTGGGTGATTCTGCCGGAGAGATTCCCCGACAGGAGTCTCGGAATGACAGCGTGGTCCCGCCTGCCGAGGATGCGCACGCGCCGGAGGCGCGCCCCCAAGCCGGAGCGGCGGCTACAGGCTGGCTGGCGCGGCTCAACCCCGACCAGGCCGCGGCGGTGGCCTGCGTCGACGCGCCGCTGCTGATCGCCGCCGGGCCGGGCACGGGCAAGACACGCACCCTCACCGTGCGCCTGGCCCATCTGGTGGCGGATCACGGCGTCGACCCGGCCTCGATGCTCGCCATCACCTTCACCAACAAAGCCGCCGAGGAGATGGCCGAACGGCTGGACGACCTCTTGGGGCCGCGCGCCGCGGCCATGACCGTGCAGACCTTCCACGCCTTTGGGCTGTATCTGCTGCACACCTATGGCGCACAGATCGGCCTGCCGCAGCCGTTTGTCCTCTTGGGCGAAGAAGATCGCCGCGGCCTCTTGGCCCGCGCCTGCTCCGGCTTGAACGAGCCGCAGATCGGCGCGGCGCTGATCGGCATCTCCGCCGCCAAGAACCGGCTGCTGCCGCCTGCTGCGCCTGAAGTCACGCAGCTTATCGCCGAGCTTGATTTGCCCGCCATCTATACTGCCTATCAAAACGCTCTGGCCGCGGCCCACGCCGTCGACTTTGACGACCTGCTCATGCTGCCGGTGCAGCTTTTGGAGACGCAGCCCGCTGTGCGGGCCGCGGTGCAGGCCCGCTATCGCTGGATTTCAGTGGACGAATACCAGGATGTCAACCTGGCGCAGGTGCGGCTGCTGCGGCTGCTGGCCGCGGGTGGGGCCAACCTGTGCGCCATCGGCGACCCTGACCAGGCGATCTATGGCTTTCGCGGCGCGGACCACCGCTATTTCCTGAGCTTTCAGGCCGAGTATCCGGGGGCGCGTGTCGTGCAACTGCGCCAAAGCTACCGCTCGCCCCAAGCCCTGCTCGACGCTGCCGGCCAGGTCATCGCCCACAACCCGGACCGTGCCGCGCTCCGGCTTTGGTCGGACTTTGCCGGCGCGGTCAAACTGGACACCTACCAGGCCTCTACCGACCGCGCCGAAGCCGAATATGTCGTGCATCGTATCGAGCAGATGGTGGGTGGCACTAGCTATTTTTCGCTTGATTCGGGCCGCGTCGACGCCCGCGGGGCGGAGGCCGCGGCGCGCAGCTTTGGCGATTTCGCCGTACTCTACCGGCTCAACGCCCAGGCGCGGCCGTTGGAAGAAGCCTTTGCCCGGTCGGGCATCCCCTATCAGATTGTGGGCCAAGCGCCGCTGACCGCCTATCGCGAGATACGCGGCGTGCTGGCGCTGCTCTGGCTGCACCGTTATCCGCAGGCCGGGGCGCATCTGCACACGCTGTTGGGTACAGGCCGCAGCGCGCTCGACCCCGCCGCCATCGACCGCATCGCCGTCTGGCTGGCCGCCACCGAGGCCGGTTCCAGGGCGGCGCATCTGCCCGCGCTCGGCGGTATCGCAGCGCGTGGACGGGCGCGCGTCGAGCGGCTGGCCGCGTTCTGGGATGAAGCCGCCCGCCTGGGTGCGCCCGCGGTCGAGGAGTTGGTGCGCCGCGGCCAGGCGCTCTGGGCTGAGTTGGAGCCGGACGCGCCCGGAGCCGCCCAAGAGGAACGCGCCGGCCTGCTGCTGCGCCGCGCTGCGGCCTATGGCGACCGGCTGGATGTCTTCTTGGAGGAGATGACCCTACAGCGCGAACAGGACGGCTATGACCCGCGCGCCGGCCGTGTGGCGCTGATGACGCTGCACGCCGCCAAGGGGTTGGAGTTTCCGGTGGTCTTTATCGTGGGGTGTGAAGAAGGGCTGCTGCCCTATTTGCCCGCAGGGCGCAGCGCCGATCTGGAGGAAGAGCGCCGTTTGTTCTATGTGGGCATGACGCGCGCGCGGGAGAAGCTGATCCTCACCTCCGCGGCGCGCCGTTTTCTCTTCGGCCAGAGCATGACGCCGCCAGTCTCGCGCTTTGTGGGTGACATCGCCGCCGCGCTCAGAGAGGTGCAGACGCAGGCCCCGCGCCCGCCCAAGCCCGACAAGGCCGAGGATTACCAGTTGAAGCTGTTCTAGAGTAGGGTTCCTCGAACCAGGAAGTTATTTTAGGCAGTCTGGGATTTCCATCCCGTTCCTCCTGTTCTCCGGCCAGCTACTTTTTCAGCCGGTTTCGAGCCGTATCGTCACCGTGTCGTCTTCCTCAAGGCTTTCCGCTTTGCGGACACTCGCTTTGATGGGCACAATATAGCGGCCATCTTTGGGCCACAGGGATGTCTGCCACTTGGTTTTGCCGATCTGCACAGTGACCGGGATCATTCCCCAGCCATAGGTCACGGAGCCGGATATGGCTTTCAGGGCGTGGCACTGCTCTGCCGGAACGGTAACGAAGTACCAGGGGGCGGGGCCTTTCCAGAACCAAATTTTGCCGCTGAAATCGATGTGCATAGGCGCAGGTTTGTTCGTCATTACGGGATCGGAAAACCCTGAGGGGATTGGCGTCCCCTATAGTACCATTTTCTTGGCTGTAGAGAGGAAATTGAGGGTGAGCTTTTGCCAAAGTGTGTGGACGCGTGTGTCGCCCTTTTTCCCAACCTCGAAGCGGCAGGCATCAAAAACATAAAGGAGCACGAAATGTCCTCTTCGTTGCGCGTCGGCTTTGTCGGGGCCGGGTTTATCGCCAAATTCCAGGTACAGGCCATCGCCCAGATCCGCAATATGGAGGTCGCGGGCGTTACTTCGCGCACACGCGCCCATGCCGAGGCCCTGGCGCAGCAGGCGCACGCCGCCGGCGTGGGCGAAGCCGTGGTCTATGAGAGCATCAGCGCCATGGCCCCGCATGTGGACGCCATCGCGCTCTATGCGCCCAACTATCTGCGCGTCGCCATGGTGGAGGAGATCGTCGAGGCGGTGCGCCAAGGCGCGGCGCTCAAGGGTGTCATCTGCGAAAAGCCGTTAGGTCGCAACGTGGCCGAGGCGCGGCGGCTGGTGGAGCTGGCCGCGTCGGCCAATCTGCGCACTGCCTATTTTGAAAATCAGCTCTTTATGAAGCCGCTGCGCACGCAGATGTCCCAACTGGCCCCCCAGCAGCGCACGATGGGGCCGCCCGCCTTGGTGCGCTCCGCCGAAGAACATGGCGGGCCGCACGAAGCCTGGTTCTGGGACCCCACGCGCCAGGGCGGCGGCGTGCTTTCCGACATGGGCTGTCACAGCATCGCCGTCGGCTGGTATGCGCTGACGCCGCTGGGCAAGCCGATCACCTTCCTGCAGCCGGTGTCGGTCAGCGCCGAGGTGGCGCTGCTCAAATGGGGCCAGCCGCACTGGCGGCAGCAGTTGCTCGACCGCTTTGGCGTGGACTATGCCAAGACCCCCGCCGAAGACTTTGCCACCGGCATGATCACCTATCGTAACCCAGAGAGCGGGCAGATAGTCAAGGCCCAGTTCACCAATTCATGGATGTTCGAGAAGCAGGGGCTGCGTCTGCTCATGGACGGCATGGGGCCGGGCTACGCCTTTGAGATCAACACGCTTGCCTCCAGCACGCAGATCTTTATCGGCGACGTGGCGGCAGAAGCGATTGCCAACGCCGAAGCCGCGCTGGAAAAGGCCACGGCGTCGCGCGGGCTGCTGACGGTGCATCACAACGAGGCCGACCTCTATGGCTACACCGACGAGAACGCCGAAGCCGCCGACGCCTTCCTGGCCGGGCGCGATGGCTTCCTGCCCTGGTCCTATGGGCTGGAGGTGACCCGCCTGGTGATGGCCGCCTATATGGCCGCCGAGCGTCGCCAGACGCTCGACCTGACTGACCCGGTGGTTCAGGCCGGCTTGGAAAGTTATGTGCCGTTGATCCAGCAGGGCCGCGGGGCCGAAGCGCTGCGCTAGGCTGCTGCGCTTCAGCCGGGGGAATTGTCCTTGGACGGTTGCGCGTGCTTTTCAATCGCCTCTGTGAGCGTGGGCACGGCGGTGGGCCAGCCGTCCTGGGCGCGCACGATCTCGACGGCGCGCTGGGCTGCCGTCTGAATTAAGTCGTATTGGGGCGACGGTTGCGCCCCCGGCGGGCGCGCACCGTTGACCTGCAGCGTGTGCAGCATGACCAGGAAAAGCTGATAGGGGGTGAGGTGGGCCAGCCGGCTCCAAAAGGCTTCGTCGGTGTCGTGGCGTCGCGCCCGCTCCTTGGCGATCAGCGCCAAGACCTCGTCCATCATCAGGCGTACCGGCGCAAGCACGTCGGCTCCTAGGCTGAAGATGGGCGCCGACGAAATGATCCGCCCGATCGTGTAATCGTCGTGCGCCTCCAGCGTCATTTCGCCGCCAAAGCTGAACGCCTCGGCGCGGTCGCCGTTGTGCGCCTCCATGACGATCCGTCCGGGGCAGATCGGCTGGGTCTGCGCGGCCGCGCCATGGTGGATCACCCTTTCCAGTTCCAGCCGACCATCGACCAGCGCGGGCAGATGTACGCTGGTCATATCAAAAAAACGCTGCGTGGAGACTGCCGAAAGACAGATGTCGAGTTGGGGATGGCCCAAGGACGGCGCATATCTGGAGGGGTAAAAGATGTACTCGAACGGTGCAGGCATGGATCTCTTCTTTCGCGCATCAGCACGCCGCTGCGATCAGCCAATTGTACCACGGTGCGCCGTTGTGTTGTTGTATTACACGTCACACGCCGTCCAGTTGCCAAAACCGCACCCGTTGGCTATGCTGGTTTTGTCGCAATGGTTCCGGTAGGCTGATTCTGCTGGGGTCTCTTTTTCCTCCGATCACACCTAGATGAGCGGGCTATGGGCCGCATTCTCAACGCATCCACGCTGCTCGACCATGGTCATCGCGCCGGCCGCCGGCTCATGCTCGACATCCTCGAAGCCGGTCTGCGCGCCGCCGACCCGTACTATGCCACGCTGGGCGCGCTGCGCCGCGACGGCGATATGCTCACCGTCGGCGGCGATCTCTACGCCCCGGCCCACAGCCCCCTGCCCGGCCCTGAGGTGATCGACCTGCGCCGGGTGGGGCGCATCTTTGTGTTGGGCGCGGGCAAGGGCATCCAAGGCGCGGCCCGCGCCTTGGAGGAAACGCTTGGCGACCGGCTGACCGGCGGCGCGGTGATCGACAAACACGGCACGCCGCGCTGTCTGGAACGCATCGAGGTGGTCTACGGCGCACACCCAATCCCGGATGAAGGGTGCGCCCGCGGCTGCGAACGTATCCTTGAGATCGCCGCCGATCTGCGCCCCGCCGATCTGGTCTTTACGCTCCAGGGCAACGGCACCGGTTCGCTGCTCACCCTGCCCGCCGAAGGGGTCAGCCTGGAGGATGTGCGCCGGGTGGTCTACACCTTTCAGATCGAGCGCGGCGGCCCGACCGTCGATCTGATCCCAATCCGCAACCACTTGGACCGTATGAAGGGGGGCCAGTTCTCGCGCTATCTACAGCCGGCGCGTGTGGTGCATCTGATCGCCTTCTATCGTCCTCCCTCCTATGCCGAGATGTTGACCTCGCCCAATTATCGCTGGCTGCACACCCTGCCCGACGAAACGACCTTCGCCGACGCGATGGAGCGGATGCATAAGTGGGGCGTATGGGATTCCGCTCCGCAAGCGGTGCGCGACTATCTGACCCGCGGCAACTGGCGTCATGAGACGCTCAAGAACGCCGACTTTGAAGCGATGCGCTCGCGCGTCTTTTTTATCTTTCCGCCCGAACTGGGCATGGTTCCAACGGCGCGCGCCAGGGCCGAGCAGTTGGGCTTGCGCACGCATGTCCTCTTCGACAATTACACGATGCTGGTGGAGGCCGGCCAGGCAGGGCGTATCGTCGCCAACCTGGCGCTGCGTTCAGAACGGGCCGCCGACCCGTTTACGCCGCCGGTGGCGCTGCTCTCCAGCGGTGAGATGTTGGTGACAGTGGGCCAGGCGCGCGGCATGGGCGGGCGCAATCAGGAGTACGGCGTCTCTGCTGCGCTGGAGATCGGCGGCACGCAGCGCATCGTCATGGCCTCGGTGGATTCCGACGGCACCGATGGACCCGGTCACCAGTTTGTTACGGGTGACGACTATGCCGCCATCCCCGTGCTGACCGGCGCGCTGGTGGACGGTTCGACCCTGCCGCGCGCCGCGGCCCAAGGGGTGGACCTGGCCGCCGGCCTCAAGCAGCATAACACCTCGCCCGCGCTCTACCGCCTGGGGGACGGCATTGTCGCCACCCCCGCCATGAGCATGGGCGACCTCAGCGTGACTCTCATTTTGGGGGAGGATTAACCGCAAAGGGCGCATTACGCCTGCACGCACTCCGGGTTTGGATGCTCGAATAACAGACGCACAAATCTTCTAAGAATCATTCTGAAAAGGAGCGATAATATGCCAGTCGGATCGACCATTGTGGCTGTGCGTGCGCGGCAGATTTTTTCGGACCGGGGCCATCCCGGCGTGGAGGCCACCGTCGTGACCCAGAACGGGGCCAAGGGCGTGGCTGTGGTGACTGCCGGCGTCTCGGTCGGCGAACATGAAGTGCAGTTCGCCTATGACGGCGGCAAGCGCTGGAACGGCCGCGGCGTGCTCAAGGCAGTAGAGAACGTCGAAAAGATCATCGCCCCCGCGGTCATCGGCCTGGACGCCAGCAAACAGATGGAAGTGGACGACGCCATCATCCGGCTCGACGGCACGCCCACCAAGGCCAAACTGGGCGGCAACGCCACCGGCAGTGTCTCGGCGGCGGCGCTGCAGGCAGGCGCGGCCGGCCTGGGTATCCCGCTGTATCAGCACATCGGCGGCGTCAACGCCTGCACCCTGCCCGTGCCGGGCGTCATCACCGTGATCGGCAGCAGCCGCTATGGCGGCGGCAAACGCTCCGGCGGCAAACCCAGCTATTCGATGATGTGCTATGGCCTTGACAGCTACAGCGATGCTTCGTATGCCGCTTGGGTTGTCAACCGTGAATTTGCCCGGCTGCTCAAAGAAAAGTACAATCAAGACAGCTTCAACGGCTGGAGCGTCGTCCAGCCCGGTGTGGTCAAACACGACCGCGAACTGTGGGACCTGATGGTCGGCACGATCCAGCGCACCGGCTATGAAGGCAAGGTCGGGTTGCAGGTGGACGTGGCCGCGGGCACCTATTACGAAGGGGCGCAGGACCGCTTCGTCGGCCTCTTCTCGCCCGAAGACAAGACGCGCGACGACCTGATGCGGCTCTACGAGGAGATGGTCAAGAACTACCCGTTTGTGATCTTGGAAGACCCGCTGGACGAGAACGACTATGAGGGGCACGGCATCCTGACCCGCCAGTTGGGCATCGAGATCGTGGGCGACGACCTCTTTACGACCAACGTCGAGCGGCTCCAGCAGGGGTTGCAGACCGGCGCGGCCAATACCGTGCTGCTCAAGGTCAACCAGATCGGCACGATCACCGAAGCGTTTGAGACGGTGCAGACTGCCTATGCCCACGGCTACGGCGTCATGCCTTGTGACAGCCGCGGCGAAGGCTGGCTGATCGCCGATTACACGGTCGGCCTCAACACCGGCCATCTGCGCGAAGGCGGCACCGGACCGCTGGCGAACCGCTTTTTGCAGATCGAGGCCGAGCTAGGCCCGCGCGCCAAGTTCGCCGGGTATAACGGCATCAAGGGGCTGAAAAAGTAAGCAGTTGTGGAGGGGGCAGCCCTACGCTGCCCCCTCCGACCAATAGCTCACTCTACAAGTTCACATACGAGAGCTTCTCGACGATTTTGCTGCCGCGCAGCCGGAAGAGGTCGGTACCGCGTACATGGTCGGGGCGCGCCGCCCCAGTGATAGATCCAGTTTTCTAACCGTGCAGAGGCGGCAACTTAGGGGCCGCAGTCATGGCCTAACCGAGCAATCTATCTGTTATGACGCTGCAACCTCTAGCGCGTCAAAGGCCTCAGTGGCAATACCCGACAGACTGACAGGCAGAAAACGATCCGCCTCAAACAGGTAATCCTCGCCGCTGTTGTCGATAATCCGGATCATGCCGTGAGCCTCGGCGTCTGCGTCAGGCAATACGCGGTACACCTTGCGCAAGTCAAGGCTGGCCGCGTACCCTTCATTATCAATGCACATGACATAGTTGTTCATGAATTATTCTCCCTGCTCAAGAATCCTTTTTACCTTGAATTCCTTTTATCTCTTTTTACCCTTTCACATACGAGAGCTTCTCGGCGATCTTGCCGTTACGCAGCCGGAAGAGGTCGATGCCGCGCACATGGCCGGGGTGTGCGCCGCCCCAGTGATAAACCCAGCGCACGGCGCAGCGGTCGTCCAGCGCGACGATCTCTTCCCATTCAAAGCGCGCCTGGGGCGACTGGCGAAAGAACTCCGCAAAGGTCTCACGCACCGCCATCGCACCGACTACGCGCGTGCCGTCCGGCGGGGGATAGGTGTTTTCAAAGACGCAGTCGGCGGCCATCAGCGCCATCACGCCGGCTATATCGTGCCGGTTAAAGGCGTCGTTGAAAGCATCCACGGCGGCGCGCGTCTGGACGCTCATCGCCTCGTCAGCCGTCATCGCTCTCTCCTCTCCGGCGCATTCAGCGCCAACTGTATAGGAACGTGAGTTAGATACAATAACGGGGCGACCCAACATAGTTCCAAGAGGAAGGATACCCCATGCCTACGCAGCTTGTCACGACCCTCACTTCGCGCGACCGCGTCCTGGCCGCCATCCGCCGCCAGCCGACCGACTGCGTGGTCGCCATGCCCTATATGTACGACATCGCGCCGATCAATACCGGCGTGGCCTTGCGCGACTATTATACCAACCCCGCCGCGCTGGCGCATGCCCAGGTTGCTTTCCAGGCGATGGCAGGGCAGGATGTGATCGCCATCGGCGCGGACAATTTCTACATCGCTGAGGGCTTTGGCTGCAAGACCACACGCAGCGAAGACGAAGTGCCTTCGCTGGTCGAGCCGCCGTGCAGCGACCTCATGCAGGTCTATGACCTGGCCGTGCCCGACCCGCACACGGATGGGCGCATGCCGGTAATGTTGGAGGCGCTGCGGCTGGCGCGCCAGGCGGTGGGCGATGCGGTGGCGCTGCGCTCCCCCGGCACCGGCCCGTTTGCGCTTGCCTCCTATTTCATCGGCTCGCAAGAATGGCTGATGGAGGTGGGCATGGTCGAAGGCGGGCTAGACGAAGGCGGCGAGAAGGAGGCCGCGCTGCATCACGCCTTGGGGCTGGCGAGCGACGCGCTGATCGCCTTTGGCAAGGCGTGTTGGGATGCGGGCGCGGATATTCTGCACTGCGGCGATTCGCTGGCGTCGTGCAACGTGATCTCGCCGCACACCTTCCAGCGCTTTTCCTTTCCCTATCTGCAAAAGGTCTTTTCGGCCTGGGCCGACTATGGCATCGACCGCAAACTGCTGCACATTTGCGGCAACAGTACCAAGGTGCTGGAACTGTACGCCGCCACCGGCGCGGATATGGTGGAGATTGACCATGCCGTGGATCTGCGCGTGGCGAAGCAGCGCATCGGCGACAAGATCATTTTGATCGGCAACGTGCATACGGTGGAAGAACTGCTCCAGGGCACGCCGGAGACGGTGACGGCGGCGGCCAACCGCTGTATTGACCACGCCGGGGCCGGGGGCGGCTTTATGTTGGGGTCGGGCTGCATTGTGCCGCGCTATACGCCGCTGGAGAATGTGCAGGCGATGGTGGCCGCCGCCCACAGCCGGACATACCCGCCCGCGGGCTAGAGGATCTCGAAGCCCTGATCCATCAAAATGCGGTAGAAGGCGGCGGGCGTAACGATCCGCAAATTCTCGACCTGCTGCAAGACCAACAGGTCGCGGTCGCCTGCCACGAGATAGTCCGCCTCTAACATCAGGCCATAAGCAACCAGGTAATCATCTTTCGAGTCGCGGCTGTACTGCTGTAATTCTGCATCAATAGGCGGCGGTATCTGGGCGACCTGCCCTATCTGGTGCAGCAAAAGTGTCAATTCATCCTGATGAATTCGCTTAGCTAGACGCCGATGGCTGGTGGCAGCGCGCAGCTCGGCGATGAGCTGATCTGGGACGATCAACTCGATTTTGCCAGCCAAACAGGCCTGCACTACTTGACGTAGAGAGCTTTTGTCGTCGCGTGTCAGCAGGTAGCTAATCCATAGGTTAGCGTCGAGCAACGCTCGCATAGCTATCTTTTGCCAGTTCTTTGTCGAGCTCCAATGTTTCTTGAATGACTTCCTCTGAGAAACCGGCTAGGCGATAGGCCTCTTCTGGCGTGAGATCGGAATTGCGTTCAGCAATCTGTTTGCGTAATCCTTCTAGAATTTCGAAGGCCTTGCGCTTGCGCTCTTGCTGCTTCAGGCGTTGCAATTCCAGGTACTGCTCGTAAGCAATCAAGACGCCTGCGGGCTTGCCCCGGCGTTCCACGACAACTCCATCTTCGTTTTTCTCGGCCCATTGCAGCATCGCGCCGAAGTTGTTTTGCGCCTCACTGGACGATACGGTCTTGCCCATTTTATGCTCCTT
>JADLFO010000115.1 GCA_020845455.1 Caldilineaceae bacterium | reverse complement strand
CACCCAGAACATCGCCAGCGCGTTGACCGCGTGCAGGGCGCGCAGCGCCGGCAGCCCCAAGGCAGGCATGGCGTAGAGAAAGACGTACTGCGCAAACATCAACAGCAAAAACAGCAGCCCCAGCGCCTGGATACGCCAAGAGAGCCGCGTCAAAAGACCGGCGACCACCGTCACCATTGCCAGCAGTTCGATCAGATGGGCAAGCACACGGTGCATCTCCAAATAGCGCCCGTTCACCAGCAGCACCGCACCGGCGAAAAAGACCTGCCCAATCACCCCCATCGTCAGCAGGGCAGCGCAGACCAGATAGACGGCGCGCAGAGCGCGCACCCACCCGGCGACCTCCGGCACAACGCCCTGGGATTCTCGGATCGAAAGCTCAGCCATGTTCCTCTCCTTTCTGATTCTGAAATACGGTTCCACAAACCCTCTACGCAGCGCAGCGCTGTGGGTCGCGCCGGCTGCGAAAATAGTCAGCCAACCCGAGTCCCGTTATCACCCTGCGCGCCAGGTGTGGTGGGCTTACAGACATACCGCCTCTTGTGTATGATGTTTAGATCGGATTTCATGCCCCACCGCGGGCATAGACAGCAAACTGCTTGTCAAACCAGGAGGAGACACCATGTTGGGTTGGATTCTGTGGATCATCGTCGGTGGGATTCTGGGCTGGCTCGCCAGCCTCATCATGCGCACCAATGCGCAGCAAGGGCTGTTACTCAACATCGTTGTCGGGATTGTCGGCGCGATTTTGGCCGGCTGGCTGATTTCACCGCTGCTGGGTATCGAGGCGGCAGGGCCGAATAACTTCAGCATTGGCGGCCTGCTGGTGGCGCTCGTGGGCGCGCTCATCCTGCTGGCGATCGTCAATCTCTTCACCCGCCGCAGCGTGCGCTAGTTATACTGGCGCTCAACTTCACCCACAGCCGCGCCCGCCGGTTGCCCCGGCCCGGGCGCGGTTTGTTTTTTTATGCGCCCCAACTGTAGGCTGTCGCCCGCTGCACCGCCCTTGATCTATGCTATGCTAGGCCCAGCAGACCCGACCTAGCCTGACCTAGTCACCGCGGCGCAGCGCCGCCTGCTTTTCCCATAAGGACTACCATGAGCCGGCACGTTCACACTAACCGCCTTGCCCACGAAACTTCCCCCTATCTGCTCCAACACGCCCACAACCCGGTCGATTGGTATCCGTGGGGTGAGGAGGCGTTGACCGCGGCACGCGCCGCCGACAAACCGATCTTTCTCTCGATCGGCTACAGCGCCTGCCACTGGTGTCATGTGATGGAGCGCGAGAGCTTTGAGGACGCGGCCACCGCGGCGCTGATGAATGAGTTGTTCGTCAACATCAAGGTCGACCGCGAGGAGCGGCCTGACCTCGACGCCATCTACATGGACGCGGTGCAGGCCATGACCGGGCAGGGCGGCTGGCCGATGAGCGTCTTTCTCACGCCCGACGCCAAGCCCTTCTACGGCGGGACCTACTTCCCGCCGCAGCCGCGCTATGGCATGCCCAGTTTTCAGCAGGTGTTGCGCTCGGTGGCCGACGCCTATCGCGACCGCCGCGACCAGGTGGACGGCCAGGCCGAACGGCTGACCGAGATGCTCCAACGCAGCGCATCGCTGGGGGCGCAGAGCGCCGACCTGGGCGGCGAGACGCTGCATGAGGCGATCGACCAACTGCGCCAACATTTTGACGACGAGCACGGCGGCTTTGGCTCTCAGCCCAAGTTCCCGCAGCCGATGACGCTCGACTTTATCCTGACCCAATATCGCCACAGCCGCGACCTCGACACGCTCTATATGGCCGAGCTGACGCTGGAGCAGATGGCTCTGGGCGGCATCTATGACCAGTTGGGCGGCGGCTTTCACCGCTACAGCGTAGATGCCGTCTGGCTGGCGCCGCACTTTGAAAAGATGCTCTATGACAACGCCCAACTGCTGCGCACCTATCTGCACGCCTGGCAGATCACCCGCAGCGACCTCTACCGCCGTGTGCTCGGCGAGACGATCGACTATGTGCTGCGTGAGATGACCGCGCCGCAGGGCGGTTTCTACGGCACGCAGGATGCCGACAGCGAGGGCGAAGAGGGCAAGTTCTTTGTCTGGACGCCGGACGAGATCGAACAGCATCTGACGCCGCAGCAGGCGGGCATCTTTGAAACTTATTACGGCGTCTCCGACCGGGGTAATTTTGAGGGGCGCAACATCCTCCATGTCAGCCGGGGGCTAGACAACGTGGCGCAGCGCTTTGGGGTGAGCGAGACCGATGCGGCGCAGGCGCTGGCCGAGGCGCGGCGCATCCTCTTCGCCGTGCGCGAGGAGCGCGTCAAACCCCATCGTGATGAAAAAATCCTGGCCGAATGGAACGGGCTGATGATCCACGCCCTGGCCGAATGCGGCGTGGTCTTGGGCCGGGCGGATGCGCTGGCCGCGGCCGAGGCCGCCGCGCGCTTTGTGTTGGATCAGATGAGCCAACCTGACGGCAAGCTCACCCGCAGCTATAAGGACGGCCGCGCCCGCTTCAACGGCTATCTGGAGGACTACGCCGCCTTTGCCCGCGGGCTGGTGGCGCTGTATGAGGCGACCTTTGACCTGCGCTGGCTGGGCGATGCCAGCCGCCTGACGCAGATCATGTTTGCCCAGTTCCACGACGCCGCGGGCGGCGGCTTTTATCAGACCGGCGTCGACCATGAGACACTGGTGGTGCGGCGCAAGAACTATGTCGACAATGCCATCCCCAGCGGCAACTCGCTGGCCGCAGAGTTGCTGCTGCGGCTGGGGGCGCTGGTGGGCAATGACGGCTACCGCCGCGAGGCGGCGCGCATCCTTTTGGCGATCAAAGAGGCGATGGGCCGCCAGCCCACCGGCTTTGGGCGCATGCTCTGCAACCTCGACACGCTGCTCCAGCCCAGCCAGGAGGTAGCGGTTGTGGGCGACCCGGAGGCGGCGGCGACGCAGGCGCTGCTGGGGGAGGTTCGCCGCCGCTATCTGCCCAACACCGTCTTGGCGCTCAAAGCCCCCGACGCCGAGAGTATGCTGCCGCTGCTCGAAGGCCGCGGGCTGGTGGAGGGCAGCCCGGCGGCGTATGTCTGCGAGAACTACGCCTGCAAGCTGCCCGTCACCACGCCGGATGCGCTGGTAGGCCTGCTGGATGGGGGCACGGTGGATTGACAATGCGCGTGAGCGAAGCAAAAGCCGTGGCGCGGCGTTGGGTGATTGAGGAAGGCAGCCGCACGCCCGGCTTTGTGGGTGCATACTTCGCCGGGTCGATCACCTGGCTGCCGGATGATGCGCCGCTGCCGGAAACGTCCGACGTCGACGTGATGCTGGTGGTGGAGGGGCCGCTGCCGCCGCACAAGCTGGGCAAGTTCGTCTATGACTGCGTGCTGCTAGAAGTCACCTATTTGCCCCAGACGCAGGTGCAGACCCCGGAACAGGTCTTGGGCGACTATCATCTGGCGGGCAGTTTTCGCGCCCCCAACGTCATCGCCGACCCGGCCGGCCACCTGACCCGGCTCCAGGCGGCGGTGGGCCAAGGCTTTGCCCGGCGTGTCTGGGTCGAGCGGCGCTGCGCCCAAGCCGCCCAGCGTATTGTGGAGCGGCTTGACTCAATTGACCCGTCCGCGCCGCTCCAGAACCAGGTGATGGCCTGGCTCTTTGCCGCGGGCGGCGCGCCCCATGTGCTGCTGGCCGCGGGGCTGCGCAACCCCACGGTGCGCCGGCGCTATGTGGCGGCGCATGACCTGCTGGCGGACTTTGAGCTGCTCGACTGTTACCCGCCGCTGCTGGACCTTTTAGGTTGTGAACACCTCAGCCGCGAGCAGGTGACAGCGCAGTTGCCCACCCTGGAAGCCGCCTTCGACGACGCCGCGCGCGTGGTCCAACCGTCCTACCCCTTTGCCGCCGACCTGAGCGAACAGGGCCGCGCCGTAGCGATTGGCGGCAGCCGCCAGTTGATCCAAAGCGGCTGGCATCGTGAAGCCGTCTTTTGGATGGTCGCCACCTACAGCCGCTGCCGGCAGGTCTTTGCCCAGGGCGCGCCTGAGGAAATGCGGGCGCGCCATACGCCGGGCTATCGCGCCCTGCTCGCCCTGCTGGGCATCGCCGCGGCGGGCGATCTGGTGCAGCGTGGCGAGCAGGTGCGGGCCTTTCTGCCCCGCCTCCAGGCCATGGCGGACGACGTGCTGGCCGCCAACCCCGATATTCAGGCGTAGCAGGCACGCGTCCGCTTGCTCGTCCGGCGCTAAAGCCGCCGGACTAAAGAACAACGCCCGCTCAAAGCGGGCTTGTGCTTTTGCCAGAGGATAACGGAGCTTGACAGATCGATCAGGCAGCGTCATTCCTCCCTTCGGTGGGGCTGTGCCCCACTACATGAACGGAATGACACTGCCTCACGATTCATCTCACGCCGCGGCGAAGATCGCGGCCATCTTGTCGAGGCACTGCTCCAACCCCAGCTTGGACAGTTCATACCACTGATCCGACGGATAGCCATATTCCGTCACGGTCATTTCGGTGCGGTCGCCGCCCAGCGGCTGGAAGGCGATCACCTGGCGCACATCCTGCGGGAAATCCGCCGTCATGCCCGCTTGGACAGGGTCAATCGTGTTGCCGTCCTTATCGGCCAAGTTGTGAATGTACTCGATGCGCTGCATCGGCACGATGGTGAGATAGCGCCATGTGCTGTAGAGGTCGCCAAACTGGGGGGAACTCATGCAGACCAGCGAGGTTCCTCCTTGGCGAAAATCCATCCGCGCCATGGGCGAGGTAAAACCCTCCGGCCCCCACCAGCGCATCACCAGGTCGGGGTCGCGCCAGGCGTTCCAGACTTGGGCGACCGGCGCGTCAAAGACACGGGTGACGACGAGATCGCGTGTTTTAGTTTCGGCGCTCATGATGGTTTCTCCTGATCTGAACAGTATTATTTGACCACGCGGAACCGGAGATGGGTGACGCCCTGTCCTTCGATCACCCGCGTTTGTTCCAACTCCACCGGCTCTGTCCCCAGGTGGTCGAACAGGCGGACGCCTGCGCCGAGCAGGATAGGAACCAGGTCAATGTCGAGCTCATCGACCAGCCCCGCCTGGAGGCACTGCTGCAGCGTGCTCGCGCTGCTGACGGCGACATCCTTCTCCCCGGCAATCTGCTTGGCCTGGGTGACGGCGCCGGCGATGCCGTCCGTAACAAAGGTAAAAGGCGAACCCGGCTTGACCCATTCCTGGGGGGCGCGGTGCGTGAGGACGAAATGGGGCACGCCCAATGGCGGATGACCGCCCCATGCGCCGGCGAGGTCAAAGGTTCGCCGGCCCGTCACGATAGCCCCGATCGTGCCGGCTGCTTCGCGCAGCAGGTCGGCGCTGGGCCGGGAGAGCTTAAAGACCATCTCTGTGCCGGGAAAGGTCAATTCGGTGTCGCCGCTGAAGTACCAGCCAAAGAGCCGGTCCACCTCGTCGTTTGGCCCGGCGACAAACCCATCCAACGACATGCTCATATTAAAGACCACCTTGCCCATCGGATTCCCCTCCAGTCCAGTACCTGAATTGCGGTCAGAACATTTGGATTATAGCGGGGCCAAGGGCGATTGTCTTGTACAAAACGGCAAACCGGGCGTTGCGTGCTCTGCGGTGAATCTTCTCCCCACCGCCCGCGCGTGCGATAATAGACAAGGCGCGGCCATGCACCCGCGCCGCCTTCTCTTCCCTCCATACTCCACCACCCGCGAGGAGCGTTCGCGATGAAGATTGTCGATCTGAAATGCACCGTCCTGGGCAGCAACCCGGTCGTGCGCATTGTGACGGACGAGGGCATCGACGGCTTCGGCCAGGCCGAATCGTACAAACCCTATCTGGTCCCCCATGTCAATTTCTACAAAGAGTATATCCTGGGTGAAGACCCCACCAACGTCGAGCGCGTCATGCTGCGCATCCGCCGTCTGGGCAGCTTCAAGCCCTGGGGCAGCGCGGTCAGCGCGATTGAGATGGCGCTGTGGGACATCGCGGGCAAGGCCGCCAACTTGCCCGTCTATAAGCTGCTGGGCGGCAAGGTGCGCGACAAGGTGCTGGTCTATAACGGCGCGGTGCGTTTCCCCATGAACGGCTATACGCCCCAAGACTATGCCGAGAACATGGCGAAGATGCGCGATAGCAAGGAGAATTTCCGCATCATCAAACAGGGCATCGCCTTTCACAGCCCCATGCCGCACCGCGTCCCCAACTTTTTCTACGGCGACAGCTACCCCGACAAGGCGCGCTATCCCACGCGCGGGCTGCTCACCGAGCAAGGGCTGAAGCACATCATCGCCTGTGTGGAGGCCATGAAGGAGGTCTTGGGCGACAGCGTGGGGCTGGCGCTCGACTGCGGCCCCGGCTGGGTACTGCCCGACGCCGTCCGGCTGGCGAAGGCGTTGGAGCCGTATCACATCATGTGGCTGGAGGATATGCTGACCGGCGACTATGTGCCCTATGTGCTGGCCGAGCAGTATCGCGAGCTAAACCACGCCACCTCGACGCCCATCCACACCGGCGAGCAGATCTATCTGCGCCAGAACTTCAAGGAGCTGGTCGAGACCAATGCCGTCAACATCATCGGCCCCGACCCTGCCGACATCGGCGGCATTGCCGAACTCAAGTGGGTGGCCGAATATGCCGACCTGCACGGCATCCTGATGGCCCCGCACGGCACCGGCGACGGCTTGATCGGGCTGGCCGCGCTGGTGCAGGTCTGCGCCACGCTGCCACAAAACTACATCGCCTTCGAATACCCGGTCGGTCACCCGGCCTGGTGGCATGACATCGTCGACGGGCTGCCCGACCCAATCGTCAAGGACAGCATGATCGACGTGTGGGACCGGCCTGGGCTGGGGCTGACCTTCAACGTGCCGGAGGCGCGCAAGTATCTGCCGGAAGGGGATCAACACTTCTTTGATTAACGCCGATGCTCAATCTGTCCTCGACAACCGGGCGACTTCAGCATCCGGCGCGCGTCCCGGTCGCGGGGCCAGCAACAGCACTGCGACCGGCGCTGCCAGCAAGAGGCCCACGCCCCATGCGATGCCCCAGCGTTCGGCGGCCAAACCCAAGAGCAGGGGCAGCGCGATCTCCAGCGGCTTGCGCAGCGAACCCAGCGCACGTACTGTGCCGGAGCGACCGGGTAGGCTGTCATAGGCCCCTGCCGCCATAATGGGATACCAGAAGGCTGCGCCCAGACCGGCTAAACCTAATCCAAACAGCGTGAGCAAAGGGGCACGGCTGACCAGGAAGACAACCAGGCCCGCCATAGTGACGAGCGCGGAGCCTTGCAGCAGCCGGATCGGCGCATAGCGTGCGCCCAAGACATGAAGCAGCGCCAGCCCGCCCAGCCCTCCGATGACTGGCGTCATGAGAAACAGGCTGGCTACGGCAGGGGTCGTTCCTAGCTTGTCGGTCAGAAAGAGCGCGGCAAAGACCAGAAAGAGTTCGTCCAGCATCGTCGGACAGATATCCAAGAAGATCCAGCGCAGCAAGTGCGGGCTACGCAAGCCCATGAGCAGATTGGCGCGCAGGCCCGGCCAGTCTACCTTGTATGTAGCCTCGCCGGCACGAGGGTGAGCCGGCGCAAAGCGCTGCCGCCAGATCACCGCTGCCGCGGCCAGCCAGATCAGCGCGCTGCCCCACCAGAGCGTGCGCCAGCCGAACTGTACGGCAAGGGCCGTGGCAACCAGGAGCGGAGCCAGGAGATCGCCCAGCGCAGCCATCATCGTCCAGCGCGTCATGGTTCGCAGCGACGTGGCAGGCTGCGCGTCAATCAACAGCGCCTGGCCCAAGCCGAGTGCCGCACCATTGGCGGCGCCAATGATCATCAACCCGATCAGCAAGAGGCCAAAGGAGGGGCTGGCCGCAGCCAGGGCAAAGCCTGCTGCTAATCCGAGAATGCCACCGAGCAGCAGACGGCGTTTGGGCCATTGGTCGCTGAGCGTGTTGACGAGCGGGTCTACGACAAAGCCGGCTAGTTCCGCCACCGTGAAGAGCAGCCCGACCTGGGCATAGCTCAACTGCAGTTCGCTGCGCAGCAGCGGCGTGGTCAACACCGGCACACCGGAGACGAGTTCGTCAATGAGAGGAAGGCTGAAGATCGCCAGGTAGAAAACACCTGGGCGCGTACGCAGCGCAGCCACTTGTTTGCGGAAAGACATGCATAGACCCCCTTGGGTAAGCCTGGCCCGGATCGAGTGTGATGGAGAGCGGTCCGGCCAAGAGGGGGTGGGCGCGCCCAATCGCCACGGCGTATTTTTGCGCGTGGCGATTGGGCAGGGCTGGCGGTTTGGCTAGGTCAATGGAAATCGTCGTTCCACATGATTCCTCTAGCAAATGGCTGCGGGTTCTGTGTGATTCTAGAGGATTCCACATGGTTTGTCTAGAGGGTCAGCTCATCTCACTTCAGCGCCCAGGCTTCGACGTTGTAGGTCAGCCCCCACGGGCCGGGCGCGATGCCCTGCCAGCGGTTGGCATAGACCCACGCGGCCTTGTGACCCGCCAGGAAAATGTAGGGGTGGCTTTGGGCAAGCTGCTCCTGCACCTGGCGGTAGAGCGCGCCGCGCTCGTCCAGCCCGCAGCCGGGCATCTGATCGGCGGCGTCAAGCCGGCCGTCCACCTCGGCATCGTGAAAGCTGGTGACGTTAAAGCCCGCGCCGGGACGATCCTCACGGCTGTGCCAGAAGGGGCTGAGCGCCGGGTCCGCGCCCACATTCTCCCAGCCGATCACCGCCAGGTCAAAGCGCTGGTCGAGCAGCGCGGCGCTGACCTCCTCAAACGGCCCCACGGCCAGGTCGATCTGAAATCCGGCAGCGCGTAACTGGGCAGCGATGCGTTCGGCCAGTTGCACGCGCAGCGGGTTATCCTCGTTTGTCTGGAGCGTGAGGCGCAGCGGCCTATCGCCCGCGGCGCGAATGCCGTCGCCGTCAGGGTCGCTCCAGCCCGCCTCCTCCAGCCGCCGGCCGGCGCGTGCCGGGTCATGCAGCACGTTCGACAGGTCGGCTGCGGCCCAACCCACCGTCGGCAGCACATAGCTGTTCAGCGGGTATCCCTGTCCCTGCCAAACCTCGTCGAGCAGACGGGGGATGTCTAGCGCCTCGGCGATGGCCTGGCGCACCGCGCCGTCGCCCAGGATAGGGTGGGGCGGCTGGTCGATGGCCGCGCCCGCCGCATCCCGGCCCGGCTGGGGATTGGCGGGGTCAGCCAGGTTGAACGCCAGGACGGTATAGCCGTCGGCGGGGTAGTCATAGACCGCGATCTGGGGACTGGCCGGCAGGCCGTACTGCACGATCTCCGGCGGATCGAGCGTCACCAGGTCCACCGTGCCGCTTTCCACCGCCTGGCGGCGTGCGGCGGCGTCGGGGATCACCTGCAGCACCCAGCGATCCAGCCGCGGCGCGCCCTTCCAGTATTGATCATCGCGCGCCAGGACGATGCGCTCGCCGGGGCGATGCTCCGCAAAGCGAAACGGCCCGGCGCTGACAGACGGCGCGGCGTTGAGCGGATTGGTCTGGAGGTCGGAGAAATCGGGCGCATAGCGATGGCTGGGCAGCAGCGGCTGGCGCAGGCTGAACAGCGCGCTGCACGACGGGCTGCGCAGCGTGACGACGACCGTATGGGCGTCAGGCGTATCGATGGCGGCGATGGCCGCGGCGCGGTCGCGGAAGGGGCTTTGCACGCGCGCATCCGCCAAGGCGTCATAGGTGAATTTGACATCCGCCGCGCTCACGGGCGTGCCGTCGCTCCAGGCCACGCCGGAACGCAGCGTAAAAGTATAGACCCGGCCATCGGGTGAGACTTCCCAGCGCTGCGCCAGTTCGGTGGGAACCGGAAAGCCGCCGCTGGGGTCCTGGCCGACCAGCCGGGGGTAGAGCAGATCGGCTACACGGCTGCCGGCGGGGTCGCCGGCGAAAAGCGGGTTAAGCCCGATCGCATCGGCGGCTACCGCTTCGCGCAGGTCGCCGCCGGAGGGCGGCGGGGTCAACAGCGGGACCGCGCCCAGCCCGGTAGGGAGAGTTGCAACCGGAGTGGGGGGAGATGCCGCCTGCGTCGCTACGGGGGTGGCAAGCGCCACGGCCTGCGGTGAGTTCCACCAACGCCAGCCGTAAAAGGCGGCCAGGAGCAGCACGACGACGGCCAGCGCCGCCGTCACCATCAGGTCAGAACGGGTCACAGACGATGTTTCATAAGCGATTGTCAATGCCCCAGGCTCGCAGATGGAGTATGGGACATGCAGAGAATAGGCCCGCACGGACACGATAGTTCGTGTCCGTACACGATTGTAGGACGATACAGGCTTATCATTGGCGCTTTACCGGCGAAACACTGGAGGCGAGCTAACTCTTCACCCACGGGTCGAGCGCGTCGCGCAGCCCGTCGCCGATCAGATAGATCGAGAGCGTGGTCAAAAAGATAAAGACGCCGGGGGTGATCACCAGCCAGGGCGCGTTCGTGAAATTGCCCAGCGACCCCTGCATCATATTGCCCCAACTGGGCAGCGGCGGCCCGATCCCCACGCCCAGATAGCTCAACCCGGCCTCGGCGATGATCGCGCCGGCGATGTTGAAGACTGCCGAGACAATGATGATCGACGAGACGTTGGGCAGCACATGCTTGAACATGATACGCCAGGCCGAGTTGCCCATCGACCGGCTGGCGACGATATATTCGCGCTCGCGCACCGAGAAGATCTGTCCGCGGATCAGCCGCGACAGCCCCATCCAGCCAAAGATGCCGATCAGAAAGGCCAGCCCCTCCGGCCCCGGCTGGAAGATGCGCGAGAGGATGATGAGTAAAAAGAGCAGCGGAATACTGCCCAGGGTCATAATGATGGCGTTGACGATGTCGTCGATAAAGGTGGCGGCATAATAGCCGCTGATCAACCCCATCAGCACGCCGACACTCACCGAGACCGTCGCCACATAGATGCCGATGCGCAGCGAGATGCGCCCGCCATAGACCCCGCGCGTCAGCACATCGCGCCCGGCGTCGTCGGTCCCCATCCAGTGACACTCCCCCGGCCCCATCTGGAAACATTGGCGGATGCCCGCCAGCGACGTGCTGAAGATCTCGCCCCATATGCCCCAATTGCAGTTGTCGCCCTGGCAGGTGCGCGAGAACTCCTGAAAGGTTGCCCAAGATTCCATGGCCCAGGTGGGCGGCTTGTTGCGCATCCGCAGGTTGGTGTCGGTCGGGTCAAAGCCTAAAAAGGCGCCGGCGATCCACGGCGCGGCGGCTGCGGTGGTGACCATGAAGGCCATGAGCAAGATCGCAAAGACGGTGATCTTGTCGCGGTAGATCTTGTGAAAAACCGCGCCCCAATAGCTTTGCTGCTTGACGGCGCGCGCCGCGTCGAGGTCGGCGTGGGGCAGGCTCAGGGTTCCTTGCGCCATGGTCTAGTTTACCGTCCTATCGTAACGCACACGCGGGTCCACCACGCTGTACAGAATATCCACCATCAACGTGCCGAGGATGCCCAGGAAAGAACTGATCACAAAGAGCGCCATCATCATGGGATAGTCGCGGGCGTTGATGGCGTTGATCGTCAGCCGCCCCATGCCGGGCCAGGAAAAGACGATCTCAAACAGCACCGACCCAGACAGGATCAGCAGGAAGATGCCGCTTAGCCCGGTGACAAAGGGCATGATGGCGTTGCGCAGCACATGGCGCGTGGCGATGGCATAGGCCGACAGCCCTTTGGCCTTGGCCGTACGCACATAGTCTTGGTTGAGCACCTCCAGCATCTCAAAACGCAGGATGCGCGAAAAGCCGATCCAGCCGCTGATCGAACTGACCAGCGCGGGCAGCGCCAGGTGGCGCAGCCGGTCGGGCAGCGACCCGTCGCCGATGGTGTACATGCCGCCCAGCGGCACCCAACCGAGATAGCCGCCCAGGATGATCAACAGCAGCAGCCCGATCCACCACTCAGGCACGGTGTTGACCAGCACCGTGCTGACCCGAATCAGGTTGTCGGGCCAGTGCCCGCGTGTATAGGCGGCGATGATGCCCAATGGGAAACCGATGACGACGCTCAGGATCAAACTGGCAAAGGCCAGCGTGAAGGTCGCCGGGATGCGCTCGACGATCAAGTCCAGCACGCGCTGCCCCTTGAAGGAGAACGAGCGACCAAAGTCCAGCCGCACAATCCCATGCCCGCAGTTGCCGGCGTCGCTCAGACAGCGCCCGCTGCGCCAAGTCTCATTGTGGGGCAGCCAATCTTCGCCAAAGGCCCAGGCTACATATTGCACGGGGATCGAGCGATCCAGCCCATAGAGCCGGGTCAACCGGTCGGCGTCGGCCTGCGTGCGTTTGGGGTCGTCGTCCAAAAACTGGAGCGGCCCGCCCGGCGCGGCCTGGTAGATGGAGAAAGCGATCAGCGTGGAGACCCACACCAAAACGATCGATTGCAGCGTGCGGCGGATGATATAACGCGTCATAACGGCCCCTCAAACGCTGCGCCTTCCGGCGAACCCGGAAGGCGCAGCGCGTCCAATCCACTACTGTGTCTCTTGGATATACCAATCTTCCTGG
Source organism: Caldilineaceae bacterium (assembly GCA_020845455.1). Lineage (GTDB taxonomy): Bacteria > Chloroflexota > Anaerolineae > Caldilineales > Caldilineaceae > QEUY01. The sequence continues at coordinate 59,695 of JADLFO010000115.1, read as the reverse complement.
TTCCAGCCGATGCCCAGCGCCGTCGGCTCGATGCCCTGAATGCGCTTGTTCTGGCCGCTCCAGGCCTTGGAATAATAGAGGAAGACATAGGGCGACTCTTCGGCAATGATGCGCTGCACCTCCTGATACTTCTCCTTGCGCACCGCATTGTCGTAGGTCCGGCCACCCTCTCTAAAGATCTCCTCGACCTGGTCGTTGTCATAGCCGACCGAGTTCAGGTCATAGCTGGGGTTGTCCTTGTCCAGCTCCCAGATGGTGTACATGATGTGCGGCTCGATGGTGGCGCGCCAGCCGCCGATAAACATATCCCAGTCGACCTCCGCCGCCGAAGTCGCTTCGAGGAAGCTGGCCCACTCCAGCGCCTGAATCTCCACGTTGACGCCGATCTCACCCAGTTGGTCTTGCACGACGGTGGCGATCAACTCACGGATCTTGTTGGTGTTGGGGCCGTAGACCAGCTTAAGCGTCAACTGCTGGCCGTCGGCGTCGAGCATCTTGCCGTCTTGGAAGGTGTACCCAGCCTCCTGGAAGGCGGCGATGGCCTTGTCGGGGTCATAGTCATAGCAGGGCACGTCCGGGTTGTAGACCCACGACGTTTCGGGGAAGACCGAACAGAGCCGCTTGGCCTGGCCGAGCATCACCTCGTCGGTCAACAGTTCCTTGTCGATGGCATAGTTGATGGCGTGGCGCACGTTGATGTCCTGGGTAGGCGCGCCCTCGGTGCGCATGTTGAGACCGATATAGGTCCACGACGCGGCCGCGGGCCACCACTCATAGACATTGATGTTGGGCAGGTTGCGCGCCTCCTCCAACTGTTCGGGCAGGATCGTGCCGGTGTCGGTCTCGCTGTTCTTCATCTTCTGATAGCCCACGTCGGTGTCGGGCACGATCTCGATCACATAGCGGTCGAAGTTGGGCCGCCCGTGATACCAGTAGTTCTCGTTGGCTTCGAAGATCACATACTGGTCGCGCTTCCACTCCACCAGCTTATAGGGGCCGGAGACAACCGAGGGGCTGTTGATCTCCGGGTTCTTCTCCGGGTCCTTCCAGTCCAGGGATTCCCAAACATGCTTGGGCAGCGGGGTGATCAGCCCAGACATCTGGCCCAACGCCGGCGCATAGGGTTCCTTGATCACGATCTGCAGCGTGAAGTCGTCCGGCGCTTCGTAGGAGGCGATGAAATCCAACTGCGACAGATAGGGGAACTCGTTCTCCGGCTTGGTCGCCTGGTCGTAGGCATATTTGAAGTCTTGGGCGGTCAGCGGTTCGCCGTCGCTCCACTTCATGTCCTGGCGCAGGTTGAAGGTGAAGGTCAACCCGTCCTCGGAGATGGTGTAGCTCTCCGCCATGTTGGGGATGTACTCCAGCGTGTTCTCGTCCAGCCGCAGCAGCGCCCCGGTGTAGACCATGCCCTGATAGCCGCTAGAGGCGGTATCGGTGGTCAGATAGGGGTGAAAGCTGACGGCGTCGGAGGTGGAGACGTCGTGATATTCGCCGCCAAAGTGGGTGCGCGGCGAAGAAACCTCTTCATCGCTGGTAACGGTGACGCCCTTGACTTCGACCGACTGGGCGGCCTGCGACTGATCGACCGCAGGGGCTTCGGCGGCTTCGGCTTCGGTCCCGGCGGGCGCAGGCGCGCTGCACGCGGCCGCCACCAGCGCGACCAGCATCAGCAGCGTCACCCACAGCGACCGGGATCGGTGGAATCGTTTGTGCATAACCAACTCTCCTTCCACTCTCTGCTACGGCATCGGTTGGAACAGCGTGAAGTTTTTTGGGGCGACTTGGGCCTGTTATAGCATACTCTCGCCAAGGGGCAAAGTAGCTGAATTCCATTGGCCTTCCCTGTTCGGAGCATTCGATGGTCATTCGCAGATTCTGCGAACTTCCAGGAAGCATCCTGGCAGCGGATACCCTATGGCATTTTCCCCAGGCAAGATAAAGCTAACGTGAAGTGTATCTAAGACGGAGCTAAAAGTTAGGCCGGCCGCGCCGGCAGCGGCTGCCCTGCCGCACGCGCGGCGGAGACGCCGGTCTGCCCCTTGGTATACAAGTGGCACGCCGCCCAATGGCCCTCGGCCTTTTGCTCCAGCGGCGGCTCCACCTCTTTGCAGATGTCCATCACAAAGGGGCAGCGGGGATGGAAACGACAGCCGCTCGGCGGGTTCACCGGCGAAGGCACTTCGCCGGTCAAGGTAATGCGCTGCCGCCGGCGGCGCGGGTCGGGGATCGGGATCGCCGAGAGCAGCGCTTGGGTGTAAGGATGGAGCGGGTTGGCATACAGTTCCGACCGTTTGGTCACCTCCACCAGCTTGCCCAAATACATCACGCCGACGCGGTCGCTAATATGTTCGACCACGCTCAGGTCATGCGCCACAAAGAGATAGGTAAAGCCAAACTCGGCCTGCAGGCTGCGCAGCAGGTTGAGGATCTGCGACTGGATCGATACATCCAGCGCCGAGACCGGCTCGTCAAGCACAATAAAGCGCGGGTTGAGCGCCAGGGCGCGCGCAATGCCAATGCGCTGGCGCTGCCCGCCGGAAAACTCGTGCGGGTAGCGGTGGGCATGGTAGGGGTTCAGCCCCACCTTATCCAGCATCTCTTGCACAACGCTGCTGCGCTGCTTGGCGTCGCGCATGCCGTGGATATACAACCCCTCGGCGATGATGTCACCCACCGGCATACGCGGGTCGAGCGAAGAATAGGGGTCTTGGAAGATGATCTGCATGTTGCGGCGCAGCGCCTTGAGGTCGCCGCCGCGCTTGGCGAGGACATCTTCGCCGTCGAAAAAGACCGAACCGCCTGTAGCCTTCTGCAGCTTCAGGATGGTGCGCGCTACCGTGGTCTTGCCACAGCCCGACTCGCCCACCAGCCCAAAGGTCTCGCCCTCGCGGATCGAGAAGCTCACCCCGTCCACCGCCTTGACTTGGGCGACGACACGCTGCAAGACACCGGAGCGGATGGGGAAGTAGGTGCGCAGGTCCTCGACCGCCAGCAGATCGTGCGTGGAAACGTCAACCGGGATCGCCATGCCTATCGCCCCCCCGTTTCGGCCACGCCGGCCACATCCGCCGCATTTGTCCCGTCGACAAAGACTTCGTCGCCCTCAAAACGCCAGTCGGTGCGCTTCACCCCGGCCCACAGATGGGCGGTTTGCGGGTCACGCATAAAACAGCGCACCTGATGGTCGGGCCGGACCTCGAGCAAGGCCGGGTCTCGTTCGACGCACACATCTTTGGCATAGGGGCAGCGCGGCGCAAACTTACAGCCCGGCGGCAGTTCGATCAGGTTGGGCACAGAGCCGGGGATGACGGCCAAGGTGTCTTGCACGTCGCCCAGCACAGGGATGGCGGCCAGCAGCCCTTCGGTATAGGGGTGCAGCGGCTCGTCGAAGAGCGTGATCACATCGGCGTATTCGACGATCTGCCCCGCATACATCACCGCCACCGAATCGCACATCTCGGCGATCACGCCCATGTCATGCGTGATCAGCAGGATGGCCGTCCCCGTCTCGGAGCGCAGGGCGCGCATCAAGTCCAAAATCTGCGCCTGGATCGTCACGTCGAGCGCGGTGGTTGGCTCGTCGGCGATCAGCAGTTTGGGCAGACAGGAAAGCGCCATAGCGATCATGACGCGCTGCGCCTGCCCGCCGCTGATCTCATGCGGAAAGGCCGTGGCGCGCCGCTCCGGGTCGGGGATGCCGACCTTGCGCAGCATCTCCACCGCCTGGTTCCAGGCCTGCTGCCGCGTCATCTCTTGATGGACCATGATCGTCTCGGCGATCTGGTCGCCGATGCGAAAGACCGGGTTGAGACAGCTTGTCGGCTGCTGAAAGATCATCGAAAGGTCGTCGCCGCGCAGTTGCACCATCACCTCTTCGGGCGCAGCCGCCAGGTCGCGACCGTCGAAGTGGATTTCCCCGGCGACGATCTTGCCGGAGGCAGGCAGCAGGCGCATGATCGAAAGCGACGTGACGCTCTTGCCGCTGCCCGATTCCCCTACCAGCCCCATCACCTCGCCGAGGCGGATCACAAAATCTACGCCGTTGATGGCCTGGACGACACCGTCTTCAGTATAAAAATAGGTGCGCAACCCCTTCACCTCCAACAGCGGTTCGCCGTTGATCGGTGTGGCGGCGCGGGGTTGTTCTAGAATCGTTTGATTCACCGTATGTTCCATTGATCAAGCAACTAGGCGGCTTGCGCCGCGCAGACAAAGTCCGAGATCGCCCCATACGGACACGATATATCGTGTCATATCGTGTCCGTACGTTACCGCTTGAGCCGCGGGTCCAGCGCGTCGCGCAGGCCGTCGCCGATAAAGTTAAAGCTCAACGAAACCAGCACCAGCGGGATGCCCGGCACCAGCGGCAGCCAGGGATGCTGGAACATATAGCTCTGCGACTGCGCCATCATATTGCCCCAGGTCGGCGTCGGGTCTTGGATGCCCAGCCCGAGAAAGCTCAACGCCGCCTCTAGGATGATCACGCTGCCCAACGACAGGCTGGCATTGACCAGGATCGGGGCCAACCCGTTGGGGATGATGTGGCGCAGGATGATGCGTGTGTCGGACGCGCCCAGGGAGCGCAGCGATTCGACAAAATCCTGGCTGCGCAGCGAAAGCGCCATGCCGCGCATTAGGCGCGCCGCGCCCAGCCAGCCAAAGACGACCAGGATCAACACCAGCACCACCACCTTTTGCGCCTCCCGTTCGGAGGCGAGCAGGATGGCGCTGATGGCGTTGACCATTACATCGGGCAGCGGCAGTTGGGCGTCGGTCTTGATCAGGATGGCCGAGACGATCAGCAGGATCGGCAGCAGCGGGATCGAGAGCATAAACTCGATCAGCCGCGAGATCACGGCGTCGGTCCAGCCGCCGTAATAGCCCGCCAGCGCGCCAATTAGCACGCCCAGAGATTCAGAGATCAACACAACCGAGATCGCAATCGAGAGCGAGATGCGCCCGGCATAGAGCACGCGCGTAAAGAGGTCGCGGCCGATGTGGTCCACACCCAAGATATGGGTGCGCCCGGCACTGTCTACCAGGCCGGGGGGCGCGGGCCGCGCCGAGGTCGATACATCCACCGCGTCGCGCGGAAAGGCGGTGATCACCGGGGCCAGCAGCGAGGCCGCAAAGATCAGCACGATCAGGATCAGAGAAAAGACGGCCAGGCGGTGGCGCATAAAACGCCGCGCGATGATCGCCAGTTGGCTTTCTTCTTTGGCCGCCGCCGCTGCTTTGACCGGCAGAGTTCCGGCAGTTGTCGCCATAGTGGTCTCTCCAGACGGTTTCCCCGTAGTTTATGTATATTTGATACGCGGGTCAACCACGGTATACAGGATGTCGCCCAGCAGTGTTGCGATCACGGTCAGCACCGCCGTGATAAAGATAAAGGCCAGCGCCACCGGCCAATCGCTGCGGTTGAGCGCATCCACATAGAGCCGCCCCATCCCCGGCCAGGCAAAGACCGTCTCGGTGATGATCGCGCCGGCAAAGACGCCGGGGATCTGCAGCACCAAGATCGTGACAAAGGGGATCAGGGCGTTGCGCAGGGCGTGTTTCATGATCACCACGCGCTCGACCAAGCCCTTGGCGCGCGCCGTGCGTACATAGTCTTGGCGCAGCACTTCCAACATCGAGGAGCGCACAAAGCGGCTCCAGGTGGCGGTGTTGAAAAAGGTCAACACCGTCAGCGGCATGGCGAGGTGCAGGATGCGGTCGGCCGGCGAACCGGGCTGGATCTTCGGCAGCCAGGGCGCAATCTCATAGGGGCGGATGGCGACACGCAGCCCCGACGGCAGCCGTGGCAACCAGGGGAAGGTGTCTTCCAAAAAGACCGGCATGACCGAGAAGGCCAAGATCAGCAGCAGCCCAAAGAAGAAGACCGGCATCGAGGAACCGATAAACGAGACCGTGGTAAAGAAATAGTCAAAGCGCGAATATTGGCGCACCGCGCTGAAAATGCCTATCGGCACGCCGATCAACAGCGAGAGCAGCAGCGCGCTGACCATCAGTTCGAGCGTAGGCCCCAGACGGCTGCCAAGTTCGGCAGAGACAGGCGCGCCCTGGCGGATTACGGTCGAGCGGCCAAAGTCGCCGCGCAGCACGCCGTCGCTGCCGCGCACCTCGGGATGAAGCTGGGGGAGTTCGTGCAGATAGACATAGTCGTCACAGGAGCCGTCGTCGTTGGGCAGATAACAGCCCACGGGCACATTGACAAACCATTCCAGCCCGCCGACGACGATGGGGCCATTGGGCACGCCGATCAGCCAGCGCGAGAAGCGCACCGGCCAATAGAGGTCCATCTCAAACTCGGCGCGCATCCGGGCGATATCCTCGCGTGTCAGACGCAACTGTGACTGGCGGATGCCGGTCAGCGGCCCGCCGGGCGCGATGCTAAACAGAAAATAGGTTGCCATGGCCGCTAACAAAGTGACCAGCATCATTTGAAAAAGTCGTCGTACCAGATAGCCTGTCATAGTGGCGCCTACTCGTCTTCAAAAAAAATCGCAAAATGGGCGAGCCGGATCGGTATGACCCTGCCCGCCCATTACCTACTTAGGTCTGAGAAGCGAGGCTCAGACCTGAGCCTCGCTTCCATTGTTGTATGCAGCGGAGCAACGTTACGGAATGTACATATTCATATCGATGTGTTCCCAGGTCGGGCTGGGAATGATATCGATATGCACCTCACCGCCACTTTCGGCAGCGTCGATCAAGGTTTGCACCTCGGCGCCGCCACCCAGGGTAGCCTTCTCCAGATAGTCCACATCGCCGCTCAGCAACTGGGCCACGGCCTGGTTGGTGTCGGTGATGAAGACGACCACGATGCGCTCGACGCCCACCTCGCCTGCATAGTGCGGATTGCGCTCCATCGTGATGCTCTGGCCCTTGATCCACTCGGTGATCACGAAGGGGCCATAGCTCAACGGCATCTCGGCGATCTCAGGCAGGGTGGTCCATTCGGCGGCAGGCACGTCGGCCAGCCGGCGGCCATCGCTGACGACTTGATGCGCCGGATAGAGGCCGGTGCCCTGCCAGAAGGGCATCATGTAGTAATAGGGGTCCTGCACATTCGGCAGATAGGTGACCGTCCACTCCAGCGCCCCATCCTCGGCATACTCTATGTTCTCAATCGAGCGGCAGGTGATGAAATCGACCGCGCCGGATTCGGGGTCACAGTTGAGTGTATAGGCCAGCCGGACATCGTCAATCGAGCCGGGCGTGCCGTCACTCCAGGTATAGGGCTTGAGCTTATAGGTCACAACCAACTGCGGCAGTTGCAGTTCGCTTGTGCCGTCGTATTCAGTCACCTGACCATCGAGGATGAAACGCGTGCCTGCTGCCAGTTCCTCCGGCTCGCCGTCGGCGTTGTAAATCGTATCCCCTGCGCCGACCGTGACCAACTCATTGGTGGCCAGACCGTCTTCGATGGTGCTAAAGCCGTCTTGCATCACCGGCTGGAAGTCATAATCGAACTGGGAGTTGAGCAGACCGACTGCCATCTGAGAAATCTGGCGCTGAACAGCCGCGCTCTCGACCAGGGTGAACATCGAAGCCGGTTCCTGCGAGAAGCCGACGACAATTGTGTCGCCGCCGTCAGCCAATCTCCAGTCGGCTGCGCTGGCGGTCGCATACTCGGTCGGGCTGACGCGAATTCCTTCCAGGTTGGTGCTCCAGGCCTCAGCCTCGGCGCGCTGGAAGAGCGGCAGCGAGACCATATCCTTGGCGAATTCTTCCTGAACGATGTTGTAGGCATCGATGCGGGTGGCCTCGTCCAGGGTGTTGTTCGCCAGCACGACGGCGTCGCTGGCAGCCTGGTTGCACCAGCCCATGCTGTTCTGGCCCTCCCAGTTGTTGCGGGGCGTCGGGATCTGATTGCAGGCGTAGAGCGTTTGCCCCTTGGGGTTGGCCTCGCCCACCCAGGCAAACGCGCCCAGTTCAAACTCGCGGCGCGCCAGGCCGGTGGTGTCGCCAAACCACCAGGAAGCCGGGGTGTGGTTGCGGGTGATGTCAAACCCACAGCCTTCCAGGTTCTGCTCGGCCACGGCGGCCCAGGTTTGACGGAACTGGGCGTCGGTGGTGGTCAGGCTCAGGGCCAGCGGGTCGCCGTTGGCGTTCTGGCGCACCGCGCCGCCGTCGGGCAGCGTCCAGCCGGCCTCGTCGAGCAGCGCTGCGCCCGCCGCCGGGTCATACGGATAGTCCTGATAGGGACCGCTGTAGGCCCAGTGGGTCTTGGGCAGGAAGCTGTCCATGCGCAGGGTCGGTCTGGTTTCGTCGTCCACATAGGGATAGACCGAGGCGATCAGGGCGTCGCGGTCGGTGCAGTGGGCGATGGCCTGGCGCACACGCACATCACTTAGGATCGGGTGCGGCGTGGTAAAGGCATCTTCGCTAAACACCGTTTCAGCCGGAACTTCTTCGGCAGCGGCCTCTTCCGCCGGGACTGCGGTGGCGGCGGCTTCGGGGGCCGTGGTGCTGCCCGCCGGCGCCACACAGCCCGCCAACAGGACCAGCAGCACGACCAGCGACAGCCAGAGAGCATAGATGCGTATGGAACTACCGCGTGATGGTTTTTGCTTCATGTCACACTCTTTCTGCTGAAGATAGATTGACACAGTTTTACACCGGCGCTTCTGAATAAACAGATTTGAACGGACAGTTCTGAACGGGCGGAGACCGTCTACGCCCCACGCTGGCGCGGGTCAAACGCGTCGCGCAGCCCATCGCCCAGGAAGTTAAACGACAACACAGTCACAACCAACGCAATGGCCGGGACGAGAATGATATGGGGCGATGAGCGCAGCGCCAAAAACCCCTCGTTGATCATAATCCCCCAACTCGGCGTGGGGGGATCGACGCCCAAACCGATAAAGCTCAGTGTAGCTTCGAGCAGGATATAGCCAGGAATCTGCAGGGTCTCTTGGACGATACACGGCCCCAGGATATTGGGCAGCAGATGGGAGAAGAGGATACGCGGCGACCGGCTGCCCGTAGAGCGTGCCGCTTCGACAAACTCTTTCTGCTTGTACGACAGCGTTTGGCCGCGCGCAATGCGCGCCATGCCGATCCAGTTGAGCGCGCCGATCGCAATGAAGACAAAGAGCATGCCGCCCATCGCAGCATTGATGCTGAGGATCGTGCCCACAAATCCTTCATCCCCGCCGCGACGGGCCATCGCTTTGAAATAGACCTGCATGAGGATGACGACGATAATAATGGGCAGGCCATAGAGAAAGTCGACAAAACGCATCATCAGTTCATCAACCCGGCCACCAAAATAGCCGGACGTCAGCCCATAGGCCAACCCGATGATCAGGCTGACGAGCGCGGCAGTGATCGCTACCGACAGCGACACCCGCGCGCCGTACAGCGTGCGGCTGAGCAGATCACGGCCCAACGAATCGGCCCCAACCCAATAGACAAAGCCCTCCAGGTCCGGATTAGCCGACTGGCTCATGGGCAGCGCGGCATTGTCCTGCAGGGTCTGCTTGGCATAGGCGGTTTGGTTGAGTTTGTCCAGCACATCGCTGTAGCCTTGGAACACGAAGGGATTGATATAGTCGGCCAAAAGGGCGAGCACCGCGAGAAAAATCACAAAACAGCCGCTCGCCACGGCCATGCGGTGATGCAGCAAGCTGCGCCAGGCATCGCCGAGCGGGCTGCGCGGGCGGCTGATCAGGTCAATCGACGATCGGTCACGCGACGTTTGAGTTAAGGATTGCTTTGCAACAGCCACAGAACGCTCATTTCAAAAAACTTGCCTGCCTTATCCCCGTTCCCCCGCTCGGTTCATGCGTACCGTTGGATACACCGCTGGATACATACATCACACAGGCAAGGAGAATGGCGGTGTCGCCAGACAGACCCACTGTCAAAAAAGATGCTACAAGCTAATCATACCGGATACGCGGATCCAGCCAGGCGTACAAAATATCGACCGTCAGGTTAGCCAACACCAAGATGAGCGCATAGACCAGCGTCGCGCCGGAGATCAACGAGTAATCGCGGTTGCTGATGCTGGTGATGAAATGCTTGCCCATTCCAGGGATGCCAAAGACAAACTCGGTGATAAACGAGCCGGTCACCACCCCTGCGGTCAGCGGCCCCAAAATCGTCACAACCGGAATCAAGCTGTTGCGCAGGGCATGGCGGACCACCAGAATACGGCCGGGCAGCCCCTTGGCGCGCGCCGTGCGGATATAATCCTCGCCGATCACCTGGAGCAAGCTGGCGCGCGTCAGGCGCGCGATGCTGGCCGTGAGCGCCACCCCGAGGGCCGTCACGGGCAGCGCAGCATGCAGAAGGAAATCTGCTATGGGCACAGGAATAAAGCCCAAAAGGAAGGGCGGTTTTGCGCCCCAGGTAGAAACCGGGAACCATCCCAGCCACAGCGCAAAGACCCAGATCAACAGCGGCCCCAAAACAAGGCTGGGGATGGACAGTCCCAGCACGGCGAAGAAGCTCGCCATATAGTCCACGGCCGTGTTCTGGCGCAACGCGGCGATCGTTCCCAAGGGGATGCCAAAGAACAGCCCGAACGCGATCGCCATGGCGCCCAGTTGCAGCGAAATGGGGAACGACTCGGAGATGATCGCGTTGACGGTGCGACCGCGCTGGCGCATGGCCGGCCCCAAGTCGCCGCGGATGATGCCCTTGGAGACGTCTAGGTTGGTCGAGGTCAACACTTGGTCACAGCCGGGCGTCACCGGAACGACGCGACAAAGGGCGTAGGTGACATCGTCGCCGAGCAAATAGGATGAGTACTGGAGATAGAGAGGCCAGTCGAGATGATAACGACGCTTGAGGTTGTCGGACACTGCCTTGGGCAGGCTCTTATCTCCTGCAAAGTCGAAGGGGCCGCCCGGCAGCGCGCGCATCAGCGCAAAGACTGTAAAGGTCAAAAGCAGGATAACAGGGATAGACCAGATAATCCGCCGGAGGATAAATCGCCACATGATGGTTGGTTTTGCTACTTCTAGCCTTTATACGAACACCTGCTGTTCCGGATAAGCTTGTCTTGCTTCATCCGGAACAGCAGGTGAGTTCACGACGAAGGGGTTACTGACCCCGGGCAGCCGCCTTGGCTTCGACGTCGATCGTCCATTCGGAGACCGGATCGCCGGTTACGGGGCTAATCACATAGCTTACCCACGGCTTGTACAGACGCACATAGGTGTAGTAGTAGATCGGCGCGATGGCGGTGGCGTCTTCGATCAACAGCGTTTCGGCCTGCTTATAGAGTTCCTGGCGCTTGGCCGGGTCAGGCTCCAGAGCCGCCTCCTCAACAGCAGCGTCATACTCTGGGTTGTTGAAGACGGCATAATTCTGGCCCGACTTGGAGTGGAAGACTTCGTTGAGCCAGTTGTTGGCATCCGGATAGTCGGCACACCAGCCCATGCGGTAGACCTCAGGCTTTTCTTCCACCGGCGAGTCGGGGAGCAAGGTCGTCAGATAGACCTGCCACTCCTGGTTCTCGACATTGATCACGGCCTTGGGGAAGGCTTCCACCCACATGGCCTGCACGGCCTGGGCAATCTGGGCATGGGCCTCGGAGGTGTTGTACATCAAGGTGATGTTCATCCCCTCGCCTTCGGGGAAGCCGGCCTCGGCCAACCAAGCGCGTGCCTGCTCCAACTGGGCGCCGAAGTCCTCTTGCACCATCCAGCCGCCGATTGACATATCGCCGGCGACGTTGCCAAAATTGCCGGGCGAGACAAACGAGTGCGCCGGCACCTGTTCGCCCTTGAGCAGATTGTCGATCAAGCTCTGGCGGTCAATGGCCGCGGCAAAGGCCTTGCGCACCAGCGGGTTGTCAAAGGGCGGCTTGGTGTTGACAAAGCCATAGTAGTAGGTGCAGAGGCGCGGGGCGATCAGCAGTTCGGCGCTGAGCGTCGGGTCGGCCTTGATGCGGTCCATGTCGGGCAGCGGCGGCCCCCAACCGGGGTCGGCCATCATGTCGATCTCGTTGGCCTCATACATCGACATGGCCGTCGACTCGGACTCGATGATGGGGCCTTGGATGACCTCGACCTGCACGTTGGCCGCGTTGTACCAGAGCGGGTTCTTCACATAGCGCATCTCCGCTCCGTGCTGCCAAGTTTCCAGCGTGTAGGGGCCGTTAGTGACGATGCTGCCCGGTTCGGTCCATGTGTCGCCGCCGGCTTCCACAGCCTCCTGGTTCTGCGGGAAGGTGATCCACAGACCGGTGATGGAGGGGAAATAGGCGGCGGGCTGCTTGAGCGTGAACTCGACCGTGGTGTCGTCGACCGCCTTTACGCCCACAGCGCTGCGAATATCTTCAAAGTCGGCCGCGGCCGGGTCGGCGGTGTTGAACTCTTCACCCCCCTGGACGATATAGAGCACATAGGCGTAGTCGGAGGCAGTGTTGGGGTCCAACGTGCGCTTGACGGCGTACTCGACATCCTTGGCGGTGACAGGCCCCAGGTCGGCAAACTCACCGCTGGCCGGGTCGAGCTTGACCCAATGCACGTCGTCGCGCAGCTTGTAGGTCCAGGTCAAGCCATCTTCGGAGACCGACCACTCGGTGGCAAGGGCAGGTACAACATTGGCCTGCTCGTCAAAACCGGTGAGGCCCATGAATATCTGGCGGATGGTCCAGATCGATTGGCTGTCGGTGCCTCGGCTGGGGTCCAGTGTAGGCGGTTCGGTGCTAAAGACAGTGTCTAACGTCACCTTTTCGCCAGTTTCAGCCGGGGCGGCTTCGGGTTGGGCAGCTTCGCCGCCGGCAGCCGGCGCAGCCTCGCCGGCAGGAGCCGGGGGCGCCGTACACGCGCCGACGACCAGAACTGCGATCAGCAACCCTGTGAACAATAACCACTTGATCTTCATACGCTCCATACTCCTTTGTATAGTGACACGAGTGCAAGAACCGGACAATCAGTCTTCAAAGGTAGACAGATGCTGTTCTCACACAGTTGAACCGGCCCTGCGGCGGCGCTGCCGTACAAGCTGCGGGATCAGAGCTTCCCGGAAGCGCCGAGCTTCCGGGAAGCTATCTTGCGCTATTCATACAGCCAACACGCCGTATGGTGACCCGGCGCATACCCCTTAAAGGGCGGCTCCTTCTCCCGACAGATGTCCATCACGCGCGGGCAGCGGGTGGAGAAGTTGCAGCCCTTGGGGGGGTTGGCCGGGCTGGGCACATCGCCTTCCAGGATGATGCGCCGGCGCTGGCTTTCCACCACCGGGTCGGGGATGGGCACCGCCGAGAGCAACGCCTGGGTATAAGGGTGCATGGGGTTGGCATACAGTTCATCACGGTCGGCCAACTCCACAATTTTGCCAAGATACATCACCGCAATGCGGTCGGAGATATGGCGCACGACCGACAAATCGTGCGCGATAAAGAGATAAGTCAGCCCCAACTCGTCTTGCAGGTCTTCCAAAAGGTTGATGATCTGCGCCTGGATCGACACGTCCAGCGCCGAGATCGGCTCGTCGCAGACGATAAAGGCGGGGTTGACGGCCAAGGCGCGCGCCACACCGATGCGCTGGCGCTGACCGCCGGAAAACTCATGCGGGTAGCGGTTGACAAAATAGGGGTTCAGCCCCACCGTCTTGAGCAATTCTTGGACGCGCTCTTGACGCTCCTTTTTGCTGCTGCCGATGTTATGTACTTCAAGCGGCTCGCCGATGATGCTGCCCACGGTCATGCGCGGGTTGAGCGAGGCATAGGGGTCTTGAAAGATCATCTGCATGCGGCGGCGCATCTTGCGCAGCTCTTCGCCCTTGGTCTTGGTCAGGTCCACGCCTTCGAAAAAGACCTCGCCGTCGGTCGGGCGATAGAGTTGGAGAATGGCGCGACCCGTGGTGGATTTGCCACAGCCCGATTCGCCCACCAGCCCCAGGGTTTCTCCCTTGACCATGGAGAAATCCACCCCATCCACGGCTTTGATCGCGCCCACCTGGCGCTGAAAGATGATGCCGCGTGTGATGGGGAAGTGCATCTTGAGGTCGCGCACCTTCAGCAGCGACTCGCCGCGGCCATTGGTCGCGGCAGGCTGAGCGGCGGAATAAGTCTGAACTGCGCCGGTTGCCGGACTCATTGCACGGCCTCCTCGGTTTCGGTCACATGCACCTTCACATTCGAAATATCGACCCAGCAGGCGGCGCGATGGTTTGGCCCCACCAACTCCAACGGCGGGTTCTCCTGCCAACATTTTTCGATCACAAATGCACAGCGCGGCGCAAACGGGCACTGGTTGGGCAGTTCCAACAGGTCCGGCGGCAGCCCTTCAATGGGGATCAGACGCTTTTGGCGGCCCAAGTCCAGCCGCGGGATCGAGCGCAGCAGGCCGAGCGTGTAGGGGTGGCGCGGGTTGGCGTAGATCTGGTCGACCGGCGCTTCCTCGATGATGAAACCCGAATACATGACGAGCACGCGCTGCGCCATGCCGGCGACGACGCCCAGGTCGTGGGTGATCCAAATGATGGACATGCCCAGTTCTTCTTTGAGACGAGTTACTAGGTCGATGATCTGCGCCTGGATCGTCACGTCGAGCGCGGTGGTTGGCTCGTCGGCGATCAGCAGTTGGGGGTTGCAGCTCAACCCCATGGCAATCATCACACGCTGGCGCATCCCCCCGGAGAACTGGTGCGGGTAGTCGTCCAGGCGCGATTCCGCACCGGGGATGCCGACCATCTCCAGCAATTGGACGGCGCGCTTGCGGCTTTGCTCCTTGTTCATATCTAGGTGCAGTTCGAGCGCCTCGGTGATCTGCCGCCCAATCGTAAGCACCGGATTGAGCGAGGTCATGGGGTCTTGGAAGATCATGGCGATGCGATTGCCGCGCACATGGCGCAGCTCGTCTTCGCTGAGTTTGAGCAAGTCCTGCCCGTCGAACCAGACTTCGCCGTCGACGATTCTGCCCGGCGGCTGTGGGATCAGCCGGATCAGGGACATGACCCCGACGCTTTTGCCGGAGCCGGACTCGCCCACGATGGCGATTGTCTCTCCTTTATCGACCGAATAGGAGATGCCGTTGACGGCATGGACAACGCCATCTTGCGTGAAGAACTGGGTTCTAAGGTTCTTCACTTCCAGCAATTTTGCCATGAAGGTATGCTCCATCGATAGATACAGATAGGCAGGCATCATGGCAAATTGCCGGCGAGCCTGCCAAAAAAACGGTCATCTCCCGTTGGAAATGCCCTCTGCGCGGGGCAGAGAGGATGCAGCCGGGCGGGGCAGGTCACTGCGAGACCAAACAGTCCCGGCGACATCGGCAAAAGGCCATGCACCACCGGGTCGTTTGCCACAGAAATCTACTTCAGCTATTTCTACTCTAGCCATTTTGCACCGCAATCCTAGCAAAGCTTACAAGGTTTGTCAAAACCCTTTTTTCCTAAGAGACTGTCCAAAGCGCCAACATCAAAACCGTGCCATTCAGACCCCGCCGCCCCAGGGACTACTGCCCAGCCGGGTCGCCCAGCCAGCCGCGCAACTGGGCGATCTGGGCCAGCACAGCGCGGCGGCTGGTCCCGCCGTCCACATCGCGCCGTTCTACGCTGTGTTCCACATCCCAGACCGCGGCGACATCGGCCTCGAAGGCAGGGTGTAGGCCGGTCAGATCGGCTAGGGTCAGCGCCGCCAGATCGACCCCGCGCTGCTCGGCAAGCTGCACCGCCGTGCCCGCCACATGATGGGTCTCGCGGAAGGGCACGCCCTTGCGTACCAGATAGTCAGCCAGGTCTGTCGCCAGCATCTCAGAGGCAAGCGCGGCACGCAGCCGCGCCGGGTTGGGCGTGAGCGTGGAAAGCACGCCGCAGGCGATCTGCAGCGCACCGCTCAGCGTCTCCACCGCGTCGAAGAGCGGCTCCTTGTCCTCTTGCAGATCCTTGTTATAGGTGCTGGGCAGCCCCTTGAGCGTCGCCAGCAGCCCGGTCAGCCCGCCGAGCACACGGCCCGTCTTGCCGCGCAGCAGTTCCAGCGCGTCGGGGTTCTTCTTTTGAGGCATCAAACTGCTGCCTGTGCTGTAGGCATCGGCCAAGGCGACAAAGCCAAACTCGCGGCTGCTGAAGACGATCAGGTCTTCGGCCAGGCGGCTGAGATGCACCATACAGAGTGTGGCCCAGAACAAAAACTCGGCGATAAAATCGCGGTCGCTCACCGCGTCCAGGCTGTTAGGCGTCACCCCCGCGAAGCCCAGGTCGGCGGCCAGCGCAGCGCGATCCAGCGCAAACGGGTTGCCGGCCAGCGCGCCGCTGCCCAACGGCAGAACGTTGAGCCGTGCCAGCAGGTCGTCGAGCCGCGCCGTATCGCGCTGCCAGGCCCAGACGTGGCCGAGCAGCCAATGACTCCAGCGCACCGGCTGCGCCGGCTGCAGATGCGTATAGCCCGGCATGATCAGGTCGATCTCGTCGGCGGCGCGGCCTACGGCCACGCTGATCAACTGGCGCAGATGGCCACGCAGATGGCCCACCTGAACGCGCAGCCAGAGGCGTACATCGGTAGCGATCTGGTCGTTACGGCTGCGCCCGGTGTGTAGCTTGCCGGCGACCGGCCCGATCAGTTCGGTCAGGCGGCGCTCGTTGGCGGTGTGGATGTCTTCGTCATTGGGCTGGATGGCAAAGCTGCCCGCGGCCCATTCCTGCGCCACCTGCGCCAGCCCTCCGACAATCTGCTCGGCCTCGGCGGGTGTCAGGATGGCGGCACGCGCCAGGGCGCGGCCATAGGCTTGGCTGCCCTGGATGTCGGCTTGCCAGAGCCGTTGATCAAATCCGATGGAGGCGTTGAACTGCTCCATCAAGGGGTCGGTTGCGCCGGTGAAACGCCCGCCCCACAGCTTGCTTGTCATAGGCTGATCCTCATCGTTTCCGTGTTCAGTTGCTAACCGCCATCAGGCCGCGGGGCAGCGGCATTGGGGGGCGAGCCGCCGGCCCGCGCCGCGCGCCGCGGGCGATAGCAGGCCAGCGGCAGATAGAACTGCAGCCGGCCTTCGCACACACGCACCCACGCCAGCGTCAGCAGACAGCCGAGCAGGATCGCCACGATGCCGATCAAGCCGGCCTCCGGCCCAAAGGCCCCGCCTGTCCACAGCGCCGGGCCGCCCTGGCGAATGGCGATGACGGTGACGCTGCTAAAGGTGTTGCCGCTGACAGGGAAGCCGTAGATGTTACCTTGAAAGAAATTCCAGGTGATATGCAGCCCGATCGGCAGCCCCAGCCGCCCGGTGAGTACATACCCCAGCCCCAAAAAGAGACCCGCCAACATCAGATAGACGGTGCTGATCCAGGTGGCGTTGGGGTTAAAGATGTGCAGCAGGCCAAAGAGCGACGAGGAGACCACCCAGGCGGCGATGATGGCAGGGCGCGGCCCCCACCAACGCATGTTCAGCCCTTCAGCCAGGTTGCGCAGTTGATAGCCGCGCGAGAGCAGTTCCTCGGTGATGCCCACCACCACAAAGACGGCCAGCGGCCCCAAGATGGCAATGACAAAGGGGGTGTCGACCAGTTCGACGGCAAAGAATTCGCGCACCTCCACCCAGCCCGCTACATATTGCACCACAAAGACAAAGGTCATGAGCACCGCGCCCAAGACCAGCCCAAACGCCAGGTCGATCCACCAGGCGCGCCCCATGTGCAAGCCGAGATCGCGCCAAGGCCGCCGGTCGACCCAATAGACTACCAGGGCGGTGCTGACAAGCACCGCCAGCAAGCGCAGCGCGGCCAGCGTAAGCCGGTCGCTCAGGAGGGCAAGGTCCGGTGCGAGATAGGCAATGGTGCGGCTAATCGCAGGGCCAACGGCCTGGTTCAGAAGCGGCGGCGCAAAGAGGAAAAGACCCAGGTGGATCAAGATGCGCCAACCGGCGCGCACCCTCCCCTCGGCCCCGTTCCAAATCGGCCACAACAACGAGTGCATAGATTTAGTCAATGATGCGGTGCTGCGGTCAACGGCGACGACCGTCGCCAGGATGGTCAACGGCGACGACCGTCGCCAATATCGGCTATTGTACCCCTGAAAGTGCCAGAGCAAAAGCAGAGGGGGACGGCAGTTGCGCCGTCCCCCTCTGCCAGACCAAAGGTGGGTGGTTGAGGTGTTGTCTAGCTGTGACTCGCCCGCACCGCCGCTTCGGCGGGCGGTTCGGGCGGTTCGCCCCGGCGCGGCAGGTTGCGCCCGCGGCGCCCATCGGTGGAGAGCAAATTGAGCAGCGCCCGCACAAACTCGGCGCGGTCGCCGGGGTGCAGCCGAGCAGAACAGCCCGACGCGTCCAGCGTCCAGAGCTTGCCCGCGGCAGCCGTCCAGCCTGCGGCGAAATCCTCGGCTGCCATCCAACCCAGCAGCGGCGAGCGGGCAAAGTCCGCCAAGTCCACGATGGGCGTCCCCTGCCGCTGCCACCAGGTCCAGACCAAGAGCGGGAAGATCGGCGGCGGCACGGCCATGCGACCGGCAAAGACATAGCGTCCGGCCAGGGCCTCGACGCCGGCGCTGCGCCGTGCCGCCAGCAAGCCAAAATAGTGCAGCGTGCGCAGCCAGGCGTCCAGCTCGGCCGGACGCCCACCGTCCGGCTCGGCGCTGCCGCCCGGCCCCGTGCCGAGCAGTTGGGCCAGCAGCGCCTCGTCGAAGACCTGGTCCAGCCCTTGACCCGGCGTCAGCCTGCCGGCCAAGGCCGCGGTCAAGTCGAGTGCCAGCGGCCACTGCGCCGCCAAATGGACCAGATAGGCCGGGGCCAGCGCGGCGGCGGGAAAGTTGCGGCTGTAGCCGGCCCAGACATTTTGCGGCAGCGTGCGCGCCGCCTTGCCGTGGCGGCGCGTCTCGACAAAATGCGCCGCGATCTGGGCGAGCACGGCGCGGCGCACGCTTGCGCTGCGGATCTCCTGGGCGGCATAGTCGCCGGCCCGCTCCAAGAGCAGCGCAACCGACTGGTTACGCCGCCACAAGATCAACAGGTCGTGAATCCACACCGGCTTGAGCGGCAGCCGGGGAGCCGTCGATTCGTCCGTCAAAGACCTTCCTCTGCGGGGCGCGACCCCGGCCCACCCGGCGACCGCGCCCACAGCCTGCTAATATCCTTCTCTATCCTTCTCTATCCTAGAAGACGTGCAGCCGCGCGCATAGATACGCGCCGGATTTACGCCCGCGGCGGCGTCTGCGCCACACTAAACTAGTTCGCAGTTTGGCGATCCACAGCGTCCGCTTTGTGCCGGTCTGGTCGCAGGCGGTTTCGATCGACGCGGCGAGCGATGCGCTGGCGGCTGGGCTGCAGATGCCGCCCGGTTTTGTGGCGCAGCCCTTGGCGCAAGGTCTGGCCAGGATGACGCAGATTGAGTTTACGCCCGGCGGCGACATGCTGGTCAGCCTGCAAGAGGGGCGCATCTGGCGGTATACAGATCAGGATGGAGATGGGCAGTATGACATCCGGCGGCTCTACGCCACCGGCTTCCCCGAAGTGGTCGGGCTGCCCTACGACCCTCTGGACGGCGCGGTCTGGGTAGGGGGCCGCGGCCAGTTGGTGCGTATCTGGATGGCGACGGCGCAGCCAGCCTCTTCGAGACGCGCATCAGCGGCCTGCGCTGGGGCCGCCACCAAAACAACGGCCTGGTCTGGAACCCTGACCCCGACCCTTTCAGCGGCGAGACGGGCGGCCATTGGATCTATTTTGGTCTCGGCTCGGTGGACGATCTGGTGGTGGGCGACTATGCCGCTGGCGTGGTCTACAAGGTCATCTACTCGTCCGATTGAATCGGCTCACCCGCCACCAAGATAAGTTCGCCCCCCTCCAAGGCCCATTTTTGGGTGAGGGCTTCCTCGGGGCAACATGCCGGCGCTCGCGGCCCGGCCCGCATAACCTGGAGGATAAGCTGCCCGTCGGCGATGGCAAGCTCTTCGACCTGCACGCGGTCGCCGAGCAGCGCCGTTGCTAGGTTGCGCGGCGCGCCCTCGGCCAGACCGACCACCGCCAGATAGATAAAGGTGCCGCTGCCGCCCGAGCTTTCGGCCAAGATCACCGCGGCCTCGTCCACGCCGTCGCCGGTGAGGTCGCCGTAGGCCGCAGCGCTGGTCGCCAGCGTCACCGTGGGCCGCGAGGCGCCGCCGGCGACAAACGGCTCCCCCTCATAGCGCCCGTCGTGCAACTGCACGGGATCGTCATAGATGCCGGCATAGGTCGCGTTTTGCAGCGCGGCGAATTCCAGGCCGGCGGGCGCGCCGCCCGCGGTCGCTTCAGCTGCCGGCAGCACGGCGGCGGGCGTCACCTGCGGCGCGGCGGCGGGCGTCACCTGCGGCGCGGCGGCGGGCGTCACCTGCGGCACGGCGCAGGCCCCTGCGCCAAGTAGGATGGTAAACAGGGCAGCGCCAATCAATCGCATTCTCTCCCCCTTCTCGTCGAGATCCGTGGATACAAGCGTTAAGAACCAGCATCGGCAATAAGCTAAGCGCGCCGGCATGCGCAGACCGCGATGATAGGCTATCTGAGGGCAAAGAGCAAATCAGCGCGGCCCGGATTCAGGTGGCGCGGCAGGGCCGGACGTGGATGAGGCAGAGGGCGGGACAGCCGTGCGCGCAGCGCGCAGCGCCGCCAGTTTTTGATCCAGTGCGCTGATCTTGCGGCTGAGGGCTTCGATCTCACGGCGGGTGGGCACACGCAGCCGCCCCCACAGCACATCGACCCGGCCGGCGCTGTGTGCGCGGTCGCCATCCGCCGTCAAGACAGGATGCTGATGATGCAGGTCGTCTACCCAGCGCTCTAGCTCTTCTTGGGCCAGCTCGGGGGGAGCGCCGGGGGCTAGGTCGCCGCGCTCGCCCAGCCGCTCGACAAAGTCGCGTGCCTCGTCGGCAGTCAGCGCCAGCGCGCCCAAGCTCAAAAAAAGCAGCCGGCGCACATTCAAAAAGAGGTTGGCGCACTGCACAACAGCCGTATCGGCGTTCGCAGTATCGGCGTTCGCAGTATCGGCGTTCGCCGTATCCATATTCGCGGCCGCACCTTCGTCAGAGCGGCCTGAGCGGTTTGCGGCGGGGCTGTCTGTGACCGGCGGCTCGCCCGGCGTAGACGGTCGCCCCGCCTGCGGCAGCTTGTCGTTCTCGGTGGCCGTTGGCTCGGTTGCCATTGGGTTGTCTCATCCTTGCTCTATCAGGTCCCCATCTGCCATGCTGTGTGGGCTGGCCTGATCCTAGACGAGACATCTTCTGGCGGAATTCTGGCTGAATCAAACGGCGTGGCCGCGCGGCCAATAAGCGCGGCCCGAGTTCTACTGCACCGTGACGAGCGGGCGCAACTGCTCCAGCGTGGCCGGGCCGATGCCGGGCACGCGATCCAGGTCGTCGACCGACGCATAGGGCCGATTGGCGATGATCGCCTGCGCCTTGCTGGGGCCGATCCCCGGCAGAGTCTCCAACTCCTCAGCCGTGGCGCTGTTGACGTTGATCAAGCCGGCCCCACTCTCAGGGAGCGCCACGGTCGCGGCGCGGCTCTCCCCAGAGACGCCGATGACGGGCGGGGTCGCGCCGTCGGCCAGGCGCGGCACATAGACCTGCGCGCCGTCCCACAGCGCTTCGGCCTGGTTGACGGCGACCGCGTCGGCATCCGGCGACAAGCCGCCCGCGGCCTCCAGCGCGTTTACCACGCGCGCGCCGGCAGGCAGCGTATAGACGCCCGGCTGCCGCACCGCGCCCGCGACATGCACCACGACAGGTGCGGGGGTAGGGGACGCGGGGGCGGGCAGCAGTGGATCGAGCGCCGGGAGCGCGGTGGGCGGCAGTTGGATCGCGATCGGCGGCGGGCTGGGCCGATCCCAGACCAGCAGCGCGCCGCCGCTCAACAGCAAGCCCGCCAGCAGCCCGGTGAGCAGCATCCCCCACTGGGGCCGCGGCGGCGCGTCTGTCGACGGCGGCGTGGGCGCTTGGGGCACGGGGCGGGGGGATGCGGGGGACGGGCACATGGCGGGATCCTCGCGCGGGGCTAGGCGGTTCCTTGGGGGCGGGCCAAGACATTCTGCCCCAGGTGAACATAGAGTTGGTCGTCGTTCATGGGGTGGTTGAGTCCGCCGCGCACGTCGCGGTAATAGCGTTCCAGCGGCAGGCTGCGGCTCATGCCCGCGCCGCCCACCACACGCATACAGGCGTCGACGGCGGCCACAGCATTATTGGTGGCGGTATATTTGGCGACGAGGATCGATTCGGCCAGGGCATCGCGGCAGTCGGGGCGTTCATCCCACAGCGCAGCCGTCTGATAGAGCAGGGCACGCCCCTGGTGCAGCAGCAGTTCGGCCTGACCCAGCCGCCGCTGGATGCTCTCCAACTCGGCGATCGGTTTGCCCAGGGCAGTGGGGACGCGTTCATGGGCATAGGCGGCTGCGCTGCGCAGCGCAGCCTCGGACACCCCCACATAAACGGCGCTGAGGGTGAGCGGGAACCAGGCATTGGTGCGCGGCTGTCCGCCCTTACCGCCGGCGTGGATCAAGGCCTCGGCGGGCACAAAGACATCGTGCAGCAGCACGTCATGGCTGCCGGTGGAGCGCATGCCCATGGCGTCCCAGGTTTCGACGATCTCGACACCCGGCCCTATCTCGACCACAAAGTTGCCGTTGGCGTCGCTGCCGTCCTCGCGCGCCGCCAGGATCACCATATAGTCCAGCGCCGGGCTGAGGCTGGCGAAGTTCTTGCGCCCATTGATCAGCCAACCTGCGGGGCGATCACCCATGGCGGACACGGGCCGCGCCGTGGTCTTGGGTTTACCGCCGCGGCTGGGGCTGCCCAGTTCCGGCTCGCTTGCCAGGGCGTTGATCAGCGCGCCGCGCTGCACCGCGGCCTCGCAGACGCGGCGGAAGAGCGGCTGTGGCCAGTGGCGGGTCTCGGCGGCGCTGCCCAAGGTCTGCATATGCATGGTGACGCTGAGCGCGGTGCTGCCGTCGCCCACAGCCAGCGTCTCCACGGTACGCAGCGTCTCCAGCAGGTTTGCGCCCCAGCCGCCAAACTCCTCCGGCACGATCAGGCCGGGCAGCCCGCTGGCGCGGAGTTCGTCGATATTTTCAAACGGAAAGCTGCCGGCGCGGTCATGTTCGGCAGCGCGGCGGCCGAAGTTGGCGGCCAGCTTGCGCGCGACGCCGATAAACCGTGCCTGCCGTTCAGTGATGGGGTAGATCATGGGGTTACTATAGTCCGGCCAGGTTCGGGCGCTGTTGTGATGCCGCCAGGCCCGTACGGGCCTGGCGGCTTGATACGAATGTAGCTCACTTGACCGCAGCCATCTCCTGCACGGCCCCGATCACGGCGCGCACATGCGCGTCGGGCGTGTTGGTCGGGATCACACAGCCCGGCCCCACCAGAATGCGCCGCCCGCCGGTCTGCTCGACGGCGTCGCGCGCCTGCCAGCGGATCTTGTCGATCGGCCCTTCGGCAATCGTCACCTGGTCGTCGATACCGCCCACCAGCAGCCCGTCGAAGCGGCTCTGCGCCTCTTTGAGCGAGGGCCAGGTCAGACGGTCGTGCCAGTTGATCATCTCGACCGGGTAGCTGGCGGCCAGGTCGAACATGATGTCGAGGCCATGAACATGCAGCATATTGAGCGTCTCGTCGGTGCGGATGGCGTTGAGCACCTTGATGTCATAGGTCGCGCCAAACTCGCTGTACTCTGCCTCGCTGAAGAGCCGATAGCTGGCCCCCTGTGTGGCGAAAAAGACGCCGTGTGCGCCCGCCTGCAAACAGGCCTGGGCGAAACGGATCGTCACATCGGCGATGATCTCCAGCCCCTGCTTGAGCAGGTCGGGGCGCAGCCGCATATCGCCATGCACGCGGTCGCCCGCCAGCTTGATCGCCGTGGTCAGCGGGCTAAAGATCGTCTGCAAGATGGGCACGCTGCCCTTGAGTTCCTCGGCGGCCAGGCGGATGGCCTCCACCTCTTGGCCGAGTGCGCCTTGGGTCGGGTCGAGCGCTGCCAGCTTGGGCCATTCCTCGGCCTGGGTCAGCCCCGGCTTGGTGGAGATGCGGTTGCCGCGGAAGCCGGGGTTATAGACCGTCTGTGTGCCCCAGTCATGCACGCCGTACATGCCGGTGGGCATAAACTTGACCAGGTCAAAGTCATATTGGCGCTGCCAGCGCACCATGGCGTTGGCAAGCCCTTGGGCGGTTTCATCCTCGACCGGCCAGTGCCGCCACAGGCTGACAGGCACGCGGTCGACCTCTTCGCCCTTGAGCGCGGCCCGCACGCGCTCCCAATGGTTCATGCTGGATGTCACGAGATTCCTGCTCCTTTCGGTTGCAGCGACCGCCGCTTGACAAGCGGCGGTCGCTGCTTTGCTCATGGATAGAGCTAAATGGATTTCTGCCGTCGCGGGTCCAGCACATCGCGCAGACCGTCGCCCAGCAGATAGACCCCCAGCACCAGCAGCATGATCGCCAGGCCGGGGAAGATCGAATACCAGGGAGATTGGGACATATAGCCGCGCCCGATGCTCAACATCGACCCCCACGACGGCGCGGGCAGCGGCACGCCCAGCCCCAAAAAGCTCAACGACGATTCGAGCAGCACCGCGCCCGCAAACGAGACCGTCATCTGCACGATGATGGTCGCCAAGCTGTTGGGCAAGATGGTGCGGAACAGAATGCGGCGGTGCGGCGCGCCGATGGCGCGCGTCGCGTCCACATAGTCTTTGTGCTTTTCGGCCAGCACATTGGCGCGCGCCAGCCGCGCAAAGATCGGGATATTGACGATCGCCACGGCCAGCATGGCATTGCGCGCGCCCGGCCCCAACACCGCCAGGATCACAATCGCCAGCAGGATCGCCGGGAAGGCCAGCAGCGCGTCAAAGAAGCGCATGACCACCGAGTCGAACCAGCCCGACTCATAGCCGGCGATGGCCCCCAGCGTCACGCCGATCAGCGTGGCGAGCGCCACCGACACGCCGCCCACCGCAAAGGCCACCCGCCCGCCAAAGAGCACCCGGCTCCAGAGGTCGCGGCCAAACTCGTCGGCCCCCATCAGATAGGCGGCGGAGGGCGGCGCAAAGCGGTCGGCGCTGTGCATCTCTACCGGGTCATAGGGGGCCAGCCAGGGTGCGGCCAGCGCCAGCGCGGCCAGCGCCAGCACCAAGATCAGCCCGGCCATCCCCGTGCGGTGGCGCAAGAAGGCGCGCAGCGCAGCGCGGGTGAGGCCCTCTTGGATTTGGCGCTCCACAGGCAGATCGGATGTCTGGGTCTCGCGCAGGCTGAGATTGGCAGTTGACATGAGATGACTAGCCCTGATCCAAACGGATGCGCGGGTCCAACCAGCCATAGGTCAGGTCGGTGAGCAGGTTGACCAGCAGAAAGGCCAAGACGATAAAGAGCACGTTGGCCTGCAATAAGGCATAGTCGCGCCATTCGATGGCTTGGATCGTAAGCCGGCCCACACCGGGCCAGGCATAGATCGACTCGATGATGATCGCGCCGCTTAGTAGGTCGCCCAGTTGCAGTCCAAAGACCGTGACCACCGGAATCAGCGAGTTGGGCAGCGCATGACGCCAGATCACCCACCTTTCGGCCAGCCCTTTGGCGCGCGCCGTGCGCACATAGTCTTGGTTCAAGACCTCCAGCAGCGAGGAACGCAGATAGCGCACCAAGTTGGCCGCCACCCCAATGCCCAGCGTAAAGGCGGGCATGATCACCGACTTGGCCCACAGCCCTGGCTGTTCCAGCAGCGAAGGCCGGCCCGAAGGCGGCAGCCAGCGCAGTTCTTGGCTAAAGAGCATGATCAAGAGGATCAACAGAAAGAAGCCGGGCATGGCAAACGACAGCGCCGAAAAGCCGGTGGTGATCACGTCGATCGGCGAACCGGGCCGCAGCGCCGCCAGAATCCCCAAGGGCAGGGCGATGAGCAGCGCAATCACCCCCGACACCAGCGCCAGTTCCACCGTGGCCGGGACGCGCTGGGCGATCATCTTGCCCACCGGGTATTTGTTGATGTAGGAGACGCCCAGGTCGCCGCTGAGCACATTCTTAAGCCAGATGACATACTGCGTCCACAGCGGCTGATCCAGCCCCATGCGCGCCTCCAGCGCGGCCAGTTGTTCGGGCGTGGCATTTGGCCCGGCGACGATCTGGGCAGGGTTGCCCGGTATCAGATGGATGATCGAGAAGACGGCGACCGAGACGAGCAACATCACCGGCACGATCTGCCACAGCCGTTTCAACGCATAGACACCCACAGGCTCAACGCTCCTTATCCAAGTGGGCAGCGGGTCGTACGGACACGATATCCCGTACGGACACGATAGTTCGTGTCCGTACGGGACCTCTGCCTACCGATCCAGCCAGGTCTCGCCCATCCAGAGCAGCCCGTCCATATCGACGCGGAAGTCCTTGACGTCGCTTTTATAGGCGTGGACGGTCTGATCCCACACGGTGGGGATAGTCCACGCCTGCTCCAGCAGGATTTCCAGCGCGCGGTGATAGTGTTCCTTGCGCGCCGCCTGGTCGTTTTCCTCGCGCGCCTGCAGGATCACCTGCTCATATTCCGGGAACCAGTCGTCCTGGTTTTCGGTGATGCCGAAGAAGTTGCGGAAGGGCCGGCAGCAGGCCGCGCCTTCGAACAGGCCGCTGGGGTCAACCGTGGCGTCGCCGGTGGCGTGCGAGACGATCGCGAATTTGCTCTCAAAAAGCAGCGGCCAATATTGTGGCAGCTCGGTGGGCAACAGTTCCACCTGCACGCCAATGGCCGCCAACTGCTGCTGGAAGACCTGAGCCTGGTCCAGGTGCGGGCCGCCCGTGCCGCGGATCAACATCTGCACCGAGAAGCCGTCCGGATAACCGGCCTCGGCCAGCAGCGCCTTGGCCTTTTCCGGGTCATAGGTGTAATAATCTTCCAAGTCCGGCGCATAGGCCCAGGAGGTCTTAGGATAGGGGACCAAGAGCGGCGTGGCCTGGCCGTGGAATGCGGTCTGGGAGATCTCCTCGCGGTTGATCGCATATTGAAAGGCCTGGCGCACCTTGACGTCGTCAAAGGGCGGCGCATTGACATTCATGATAAAGGCATAGAAGGTAAAGCCTGGCGGCACTTCGCCGACAACCATCCCCTCTTCCTGGGCCAGCCCCGCCTTTTCGCTCAGCGGAACACCCACCAAGACGTCGATGCTGCCGGATTCCAGATTCACTAAACGCGCCTGCTCGTCGGGGATCGGCTTGACGATGATCTTGTCGAGATAGGGCAGCCCCTCACGCCAGTAGTCCTCAAAGCGTTCGGCGGTCATGCTGTCGCCGGGGATCCATTCGACAAACTTGAAAGGCCCCGTGCCCACGGGCACGGTGTCAATCGTCTCGGCGGCTTCCTGCGGAAAGATATAGAGGCGCGCAATGCCGTCTAGCTGCGAAGCCGTGTGCTCGCTGTAGTTGATCTTGACCGTGTAGTCGTCGATCTTCTCGGCGCCGGTGCAGGTCTGAAAGCGGTCGCTGAGATGATGGCCCAACTCGGCGTTGCGCGCATAGTCGACCGACCAGATCACGTCGTCGGCGGTCAGTTCGCGCCCGTTATGAAATTTGATCCCCTGGCGCAGATGGAGCGTGACCGACAGCCCATCTTCGCCTTCTTCCCAAGATTCGGCCAGCCACGGTTCAAAGTCGCCGGCATCGCTGATGCGGATCGGCGCTTCGAAAAAGGTCGGTTTGATCTGGGCGTTGGTCACGTCAAAATAGGGATGAAACGTCACGAAATCCTCACCCAGCGACAGCGTGAGCGTGCCCCCCGTCTTGGGGCCGGCGGGGGCGGCGGCTTCGCCTGCGGCGGGCGCGGCGGGCTGGGCCGTGGGGGCGCAGGCCGCCAACAGCAGTACAGCCAGCAGCAACAGTGTCGTCAACGTCGTGCGTTTTTGCATACCATTCTCCTCGTAGACAGTTTCTGAGTGACAGTACCGGACTTCTATATGAGCCTCTGCGGGGTATCTTCGCAAGTTGGCTTTTTTACACTTGGGCCTGGGCAGGGCGATGCCCGCCGCACGGATCTCATGGCCGGGGGATAGGTCGCGGGGCAGGCCGATCTCAAAACGCTAAGGCGACCGGCGGGGGCCGGTCGATGCCCTGTCCGCACACGCGTCTTTGCGATGGCTTGTTCCCGCTGGTTCGGATGACAGTTCTGATGGCGTGCTCTATTCTAACCAAAGACGCGCACTCCAACAAACATCTTGCAACGGCGCAAGCAGAGCTGCGGCACAGGCGGCGCGGCGCCGGCCCATTCACTCAACATGTTTGGCAATGCCGGTTTGGCTAGACCGGCTCGACAA
Source organism: Caldilineaceae bacterium (assembly GCA_020845455.1). Taxonomy (GTDB): domain Bacteria; phylum Chloroflexota; class Anaerolineae; order Caldilineales; family Caldilineaceae; genus QEUY01. The sequence goes on along the minus strand of JADLFO010000115.1, from coordinate 31,486 downwards.
AACCGGTTCGGCAAACAGATGCAGCCTACGGCGCAGGATGCATCGCCGCGCAAAGCATGTTAGACTTCCATGCAGATATCGGCGTAGAGATGCAAGACCCGCACAGCCGGCCTCACGGTCGGCAGCCCTGCGGCCCCGTGTGGGGACCGATTGCCGGGGGTTGATGACCGGCGCGCAGCAGGTTGAGTTAACGGGCCTTCGTACAGGGGCAGGTACAGAAACAGGTACAACAACCGGCAGGAGGACAGGCAGGGGTCAGGCAGAGGGCAGCACGGTGGGAGGTTAGACGGGGCAGAGGCACAGCGCGCGACAGAGCTTCAGAGAGCGCTGCCGGCGCAAGAGCTAGATGCTGCATGGGGTTTCCTCGCTGGTTGGTACGATCGCGATATGATCACGATACGAGCCGATCACGATACGAGCACAGATGAACATCCACACAGGGACATCCGCCGGCACAGTCGCCGGCTAGAGCAGTATACGAGCCGCCCCGCTTCCTGTCAAAGATAATCTGTTTACGAAGCGTGTTTTTACAAGCGTATTTTTTGCGAGAGTGACTTATGGACAACCCAATTGACAGCCGGCGCGATGAGATGAAAATCCGGGTCCTGGTGGCAAAGCCGGGGCTAGACGGCCACGACCGCGGCGCCAAGGTGGTGGCGCGCGCCCTGCGCGATGCCGGGTTTGAGGTGATCTACACCGGCATCCGCCAGACGCCACAGATGATCGCCGAGGCCGCCCTGCAAGAAGATGTCGACGTGGTGGGGATGAGTATCCTCAGCGGCGCACACCTGACGCTCTGCCCTAAGGTGGTGGAACTGCTGCGCGCCCAGGGCCAAGGACAGGTCGTCGTGGTGGTCGGCGGGATCGTACCCGACGAGGATATCCCCGCGCTGCAGGCGGCGGGCATCCGCGCCGTCTTTGGGCCGGGCGCCTCCACCCAGGAGATCGCCGGTTATATCCGCCAGGCCGTGGCCCAGGCGCATCCCCACCCGATGGACCACTAGATGGGCGGGCCGACACAAATGCGCCGGCGCGCCGTGTCGCAGGCGGCGTTGGCCGCAGGGGTGCTGGCGGGCGACCGGCTGCTGCTGGCGCGCGCCATCACCCAGGTGGAGAACGAACAGTCCGACGCCCACACCCTGCTGGCGCAGCTTTACACGCACAGCGGGCGCGGCCATATCATCGGCATCACCGGCGCGCCCGGAACCGGCAAATCCACTTTGGTCACCGCCTTGGCGCAGACCTTTCGCAGCCGCGGTGAGACGGTGGCAATCGTCGCCATCGACCCCACCAGCCCCTTTACGGGCGGCGCGATCTTGGGCGACCGCGTGCGTATGCGCGGACTCAGCGGCGACGCTGGGGTCTTTATCCGCAGCATGGCGACGCGTGGCAGCCTGGGCGGGCTGAGCAAGACCACGGGCGATGTGGTCACGCTGCTGGACGCAGCAGGCTATCAGCGCATTCTGGTCGAGACCGTCGGCGTAGGCCAGGCCGAGGTCGAGATCGCGAGCACGGCGCATACGACGCTGGTCGTCGAAGCGCCCGGCCTAGGCGATGAGGTGCAGGCGATCAAAGCGGGCATCCTCGAAATTGCCGATATCCTCGTCGTCAACAAGGCCGACCGGCCCGGTGTGGACAAGACCGTGAAGGCGCTGGAGATGATGCTCGAATGGGAGCATGGCGGCAGCCGTCTGGTGCGCCATCACGGCCAGTTGATGCGTGTCGAATCGCCCCCGGCGCAGGCCGCAGCCCAAACAGCAGACGACTGGCGCGTCACGGTGCTCAAGACCATCGCCGCCGACGGCACAGGCGTTGCCGCGCTGGGCGAGCGCATTGTAGCGCATCGCGCCTGGCTGGAGGCATCCGGCGAGTTGGCCGTGCGCGAGCAGTTGCGCGTGGCGCGCACGCTGGAAAACATCCTGCATGCCGAGTTGAACCGGAGGCTGTTGGCGCGCTTCCCTGCCGGCAGCCTCGACCGGCTGGTCGAAGCGGTACACACACGGCGCACCGACCCCTACAGCGCAGCCCAAAGCCTTTTGGCCGCATGGTAGAGGCGCGGCCTGCGATCCCAGCAAAAACCCTATGCCGTTTCGCAATCCCCTTGCAGCGCTGCTATACTGGTCTGCAATCCAGCCGCACAGCATCCCTTGCCACCCCACGCCTGAGGAGGGTTTATGAGTGACATCAAATTCGGCACCGACGGCTGGCGCGGGCGCATTGCCGACGACTACACCTATGCCAATGTGCGCCGGGCCGCGCAAGCCTTCGCCGCCTATTTGACGCAGAACGGCGCGCCCGCGGGCGGGCAGCCCGGCAGCGTGGTCGTAGGCTATGACAAACGCTTTTCGGCGGAACATTTCGCCGCCGCCGCCGCCGAAGTGTTGGCCGCAAATGGCTTGAAGGTCTTTCTGACACAGACGGCGACGCCGACGCCGGTCATCTCCTACAGCGTACCCGTCAAGGGCGCGCTGGGTGCGGTCAACATCACGGCCAGCCACAACCCGCCGGAGGACTGCGGCTTTAAGGTGCGCGATGTCCACGGCGGCGCCGTGGACCCAACCGGCCTCAGCCGCATCGAAGCCCACATCCCCCCGGCGCAGGAGATCGCCGCCGTCCTCCGTATGCCGCTGGCCCAGGCCGTGACCGAAGGCCGGGTCGAGGTCTTTGACCCCAAGCCCGCCTATCTGGCGCACCTGGCCGACCTGATCGACGTGCAGCCGATCAAGGATGCTGGGCTGAAGATCGTGGTGGATGCCATGTGGGGCAACGGCGCGGGCTGGCTCAGCGAAATCCTGGGCGGCGGCAAAACCGAGATCATCGAGGTCCACGCCGAGCGCAACCCCATCTATCCGGAGATGAAACGGCCCGAACCGATCCCGCCCAATGTGGATGCGGGGCTGGCCGCAGGCCGCCAAATCGGGGCCGACTGCGTCTGCATCATGGACGGTGACGCCGACCGCTGCGGCTTTGGCGACGAGCACGGCGAGTTTATCGACCAACTGCGCGTCTTTGGGCTGCTGGCCTATTACATGCTGGAGATCCGCGGCTGGCGCGGCCCGATCGTCAAGACGATCAGCACAACCTCGATGCTAGACAAACTGGGCCGGCGCTATGGCGTGCCGGTGGTCAACACGGGCGTGGGGTTCAAATATGTGGCCCCGGCGATGATCAAACACGACGCCATGATCGGCGGCGAGGAGAGCGGCGGCTATGCCTTCCGCCGCCATGTGCCGGAGCGCGACGGCATCCTGGCGAACCTCTATCTGCTCGACTTTATGGTGCGTACGGAGAAGACGCCGACCCAGTTGCTCGACCTGCTGTTTGACACGGTGGGCGCGCACTACTATGACCGCATCGACACACGCGTCACCGACAACGCCGTCAAGGCCGCGGCCAAGGCCAGGCTCGACGCTGCCCAGGTAGATGGGCTGACGCTCGGCGGCCATCGCGTGGTCGACAAGGTGACGCTTGACGGCTATAAGTTTGTCATGGACGACGGCGGCTGGCTGCTGGTGCGCTTCTCCGGCACCGAGCCGCTGATCCGCGTCTACACCGAGACGACCGACCGTGCCGCCGTCCCCGATATCCTAGCCGACGGGCTGAAGCTGGCTGGGCTGTAATCGCGGGGGGTGGGCTACTGCCTACCCCCTATCTGCAAGCCGATCTACTTTAGACGCAGCGGCTTCTGTGATAAAATGAACAAACGCTTTTGGCATAATCTTTGGCGCGTTTTTGATGAGGGATTGCACAGGAAATGTCCAGTTCGCGCGGCATGGCCCCGCTGGTAGATAGCCACTGTCACCTCGACCTTGCCCCGTTCGACGAAGACCGGGCCGAGGTCTTGGCGCGGGCGCATGCCGCGGGCGTGCGGGCCATCGTCGTGCCGGGGATCGACCTGGCTCAGTGTAGCCGCGCCGTGGCGCTGGCCGAGTCGCAGCCGGGCGCGGCCCAGCCGGACCTCTATGTCGCGCTGGGCATCCACCCCAACAGCAGCGACGGCTGGACGCCCCACGCCGCGGCAGCGTTGACGCAGCTGGCGCGCAGCCCCAAAGTGGTGGCCTACGGCGAGATCGGGCTGGACTACTACTGGGACAAGGTCCCGCGCGCCCAGCAGTGGGCTGCGTTTGAAGCGCAGTTGGCCTTGGCCGCCGAGTTGGGTTTGCCCGTGATCATCCACAGCCGCGACGCCAACGACGACATGGCCGCGGTCTTGGCAGCATGGGTGAAGAGCGCAGCCTTTGCCGAGTCGCCACTGGCGGCGCGCCCCTTTGCCGGCGTGCTCCATGCCTTCAGCGGCGATCTGGCGCTGGCCCAAACCGCCTATGATTGGAACTTTGTGATCAGCCTGGGCGGGCCGGTGACTTATAAGAACGCCCGGACGCTGCACGCGCTGGCCCCGCATCTGCGGCTCGACCGGCTGATGCTGGAGACCGATGCGCCCTATCTGACGCCGCACCCCCACCGGGGCAAACGCAACGAACCGGCCTATGTGGCGTTGGTCTGCGCGCAGATGGCGCAGCTTACCGGAATGACGCCGCAGACGATTGCCCAGACAACCAGCGCGCTGGCCGGGCGCTTTTTTGGCTTGACGATCGCGCCGGTCGAGCAGCAGACGGCGCTGGGGAGAGGGCAGGCGAGCGGGTGATGAGCGTGAAAGCGGCGATCGATATTGGCAAGGTGCTGCAGCCCGTGCAGGCCGATCTGGCGCGCGTCGAAGCCAAGATGAAAAGCGTAGAGACATCGCTCTTTGCCCCGCTGGCGGTGGCCTTTGTGGACTTGATCGGCAGCGGCGGCAAACGGCTGCGCCCGGCGCTGGCGCTGATGGCAGCCAACGCCGGCAGGGTCGATCCCGCGGCGGCGCTCGACGGCAGCGTCATCGCGCTCGCCGCCTCGGTGGAGATGCTGCACACAGCCACCTTGGTACACGACGACGTGATCGACGGGGCGCTGCTGCGCCGCGGCGCGCCCACGCTCAACGCCATCTGGAACCGGGGCGCGACGGTGCTGGCGGGCAATTTTATGTTTGCGCGCGCTGCGCTCTTTGCCGCCGAGACGGGCAACATGCGCGTGATCCGCATCTTCAGCGACACGCTGGAGACGATTGTCAACGGCGAACTGCGCCAACTGCTGGCGCGCCACAACTTCCACCAGGTCAAGGACGACTATTACCAACGCATCTATGCCAAGACGGCCAGCCTCTTTTGCGCCGCCACCGAAGCGGGCGCCGTGCTGGCCGGTCTGCCCGAACCGCAGATCCAGCATCTGCGCAGCTTTGGCTATAGCCTGGGCATGGCCTTTCAGATCGTGGACGACATCCTCGATTTCACCGGCGACGAGGCCACGCTGGGCAAACCCGCGGGCAGCGACCTGGCGCAAGGCACATTGACGCTGCCCTTCTTCTACTTCCTGCAGTCGCTGCCCGCGCCCGAACAGTTGGTGGCGCAGATGGATGCGGCGGTGGCCGAAGCCGACACCGGCGACGAGCAGCCCTGGCAGGACTTGGTGCCGCACCTGGTGCGCCAAGTGCGCGCCGGCCCGGCCATCGACGCGGCGCGGCAGGAAGCCACCGCTTTCTTGACGCAAGCGCGCACCGATTTGGCCGCGCTGCCCGACACGCGTTTCCGCTTTGCCATGCTGGAGCTGTGCGACTTTGTCGTCCAACGCACCTACTGACCCGCGGCTGCCGGCGCGCCTCTCGCTGCGCCCTGATCCATCTCCCCAGACCTCCGCCCTGCTCGACCCGGCTCCGGTCGACCTGTCGGTCATCATCGTCAGTTGGAATGTCTGGGAACTGCTGCGCGCCTGTCTCCACAGCATCGAACAGGCCAGCAGTCCGCGCCCCGGCCCGCCGGATGTGCGCGTCTTTGGGCCGGAGGAACATGGCACGCGCGCCACACTGGAAGTGATCGTCGTGGACAATGCCAGCCACGACGCCACGCCGGATCGGGTGGCGGCGCGCTTCCCCTGGGTGCGGGTGATCCGCAGCGCGGCCAACTTGGGCTTTACCGCCGGCAACAACCTGGGCTATGCCGCCGGCCGGGGCCGCTTTATCTATTTCCTCAACCCCGACACCGAACTGGTGCAGGACCGGCTCCACGGCGACAGCCTGTGGGAGCTATATCACGCCGTGGCGGACGACGCGACGGTGGGGCTGGCGGGGCCGCAGTTGCGCTATGGCGACAACAGCCTGCAGAGCAGCCGCCGCCGCTTTCCTACACCGCTGACCGGCTTTTTTGAAAGCACTTGGCTGGGCCGCGCCTGGCCCGGCAACCCCTGGGCGCGGCGGCTGCATATGGCGGGCTGGCCCACCGCCTTTCGCCATGATGTCGATTGGGTGGTGGGCGCGGCGATGCTCGCCCGGCGCAGCGCGCTGGAGGCCATCCGCCAAGCCGGGTACGCCGGGCCGTTTGACGAACGCTTCTTTATGTACAGCGAGGAGCTAGACCTCTGCCGCCGCCTGAAGGCCGCGGGCTACCGCGTGGTCTATGTGCCGGAGGCGTGGGTCGTGCATCACGAAGGGCGCAGCAGCGAGCAGGTGGTCGCCGCCCGCCATCTCCACTTCAACCGCAGCAAACTGCTTTACACCGAAAAAGTCTTTGGGCCGCGCTGGGCCGCGGCGCTGCGCCGCTATCTACTGCTGGAATATCGCCTGCAACTGGCGCTGGAGGGGGCCAAGTGGCTGGTGGGCTACAAACGCAGCCTGCGCGCCCAGCGCATCGCCGCCTACCGGCAGCTGATCGCCAGCGGGTTACGCAGGGAATAAAACAGGTCGGAGAATTCACCGCAAAGGACGCAAAGTCCAGACCGGCGGTATGGTACCGCCGGTCTGGAGCAGCAGATGGCGCGCCGCCAGTGGCGCCGATGCCGCCGCTACAAATTGGCCAAGGTCGTCTAGGGAGCCTCTATGCCTGTCCCCTATCAAACCGCGCTCGACCCTGACGAGTTCGCCGCGCTCCAACGCCGCTGGGGGGCGCTGCCCGTTCGCCAACACCGGCTGGCGGTCGACCATCCCTTCCTTACCGGCGAACACCAGATGTTGGTGAGCGACGGTCGCCGCGCCGAGATCTGCTATATCATGCACCGCGGCGACCCCGCCGCAGGGCTGCTGCTCCACATCAAGACCTTCTACCCGGCGGGCGCATACCGGCTGCCCACCGGCGGCATCCACCTGGGCGAGAGCGTGGAAGAGACCTTGGCGCGCGAGATCTATGAAGAGACGGGGCTAGGCGTAGGCGGCGCAGAAAGCCAGGTGCAGGTGCAGCGCTGTCTGGGCGTGGTGGTCTATGCCTTGGCGCACCGCACGGCAGGGACGACCTACCCCTTCGCCACCTATCACTTCCTGGTGCAGATGCCCGCCGACGGCGTGCTGGCCCCGCTGGATCCCAGCGAGCAGATCGGCGGCTGGCAGTGGCGGCGGCCGGCCGAACTGGGCGATGTGGCGGCGCGGCTGGGGGCCGTCGGCCAAAGCCGGCGTGAATGGGGCGATTGGGGACGGTTCCGGGCGTTGAGCCACCGCTTTGTGGCGGCGCAGCTTGGGGCGGCAGGTGCGGGCGACGAGACCAACCGGTTAGGCGCTACTGGTTGACTTCGACAGGGTTGCTGCCGGACTCCACCGGCGTCTCGCCGCCGGCAGAGGGCTGGGCGGGCGCAGGGTGGGCGCGCTTGACCGCATTGCGTGTGAAGAAAAGCTCACACAACTCCACGATATCCTCCGGGCTGGCAAGCCAGCGCCAGTCGAGCACGGCGCCCATCTCGGTGTCGATGACGCCGGGCGTGGTGCGTACCCAGCTCATGACATAGCCGGTCAGCGCCGCGATGTTCTTGCCCAACAACATCATATTCAGGTCGGAATCGTCGCGGTGATAGCAGTTGAGCAGCCAGACGCGGCGCACGTCGGGGTGGGGAGGCAGGTCGAGCAGCGCCTGGAAACAGCGCCGGTCCATCCCCGGCTGGATGTCGATCCACAGGCTGGCGGCGACCGTGTGGCTGCTGGGGTTGACCTCCATCTCCAGTTCTAACAGCGCGTCGATATCGGCGCGCCCGCCGAAACTAAGAGTCGTGCGCGTCTCGCGCACGCCGGGCACGCCGCGCACCACATCCAGCATAAAATCGTTAAACTCGGAGAGGTTGCGCACCATGCAGACAAAGCGCAGGTCGGCGCGCTCGCGCAGCCAGTTGACAAAGAGCGGGGCGACGCCGTTGGAGCGAAAGCGGCTCACATTGGCCAACAAGTCCTCGCGCGCCAGTTCGTCTTTGCCGCTGGCAAGGTCACAATCGATAAGAGCAAGGATGGGCTGCTGCATGATGGATTCCATAGGCTGTTCGACAAGGGGTGCCGGTGGCAGAGTTCGGAGCGTTCGAGCGCTGTTGCGCGACAGGGCGCTGCGCCCTCTATTGTACCGACTTTAGAGCATAACGCAACTTGGCCGCGCGGGGCGCGGCCAAGTTGCGTTATGCTCTGACCAGCCCGGAAGTTTGGAGCTTCCGGGTGGCGTCTAGGGCCTCTTACGGACGGCCAAAGAGATGCACGGCGTCGATTTCGTTGTAGCCGGGCACGGCGTCGGTATCCAACACCAACCGGATGCGGTCGGTCTTGATGCCCAACGGCTCCAGTTCAAACAGGTTAATGCGGTAAGCTTCCTCGGCAGCGACGGCCTCGCCTTGCCAGGCCGCGACCCACGCGTCGCCGGCGGCGTCGTACAGCTCGACGGCAACTACGGCGCCGGGGTTATAGCTCTCATAGACCTCGACGGCGTAGGGTGTGACGGGATATTCGTAGGTCAGTTCTAACGTCTGCTCGCCCGCTTCGGGTTCACCGGCGGCCCAGGCGGTGGGGAAGTCGCCCGCCGAGAACGTATCCTGCGGGCCGGTGGCCTGCGCCGCGGAGAAGGAGTCGTCGCCATATTGGGTGCTGGCGGTCGCCTCCGTGGCCCACTGGCCGCCGAGCAGGCTGGGGTCCATCAACTGTGTGCGCAGAAAGTAGGTGGTCGCCGCGTCAGAGAAATAGGATGCGACTGTGACCTCATAGATGCCCGGCTCGGTGAGCAGTTGGGTCGCCACCTCCACCGAGCCGCCGGTTGCGCCCGACGCATAGGCCACCTGGTCGCCCTTGGCGTTGTAGGCTGCGATCTGCACGTCGACGTCAACTTCGGGACTGCCCACCAAGGCCAGCATCAGCAGTTGGCCGGGCTGGGTGACTTCCATGCGGTAGACATTGCGCCCGCCCGCGGCGACCGTGTCCCAGAGGATAGTGTTATTTTCCAGCGCAGGCGCCAGATCGCCCTCGGTGGCCGTCACGGCATAGTCGCCCGTGCCGTCGTTGCTCTTGACCTCGATATAGTAGGTTCCGGCTACCGGGGCAACAAAGCGCAGCAATTCATTCGACCCCCAGAAATAGGTGTACCAGATCTGCTCGCCCGGACGCAGCCCGGCGCTGATGTCGAAATTGGTCTCTTGGCTGGTGGACTCGAGCAGCACCTCCACCATAGCCCCGGCCTGAGCGACGTCAAAGGTGTAGGTCGTCGTGGCCTGCCCCTCCTCAAAGCTGCCTTCGGCGGCCACGCCGCTTTCCAACGCCACCAACGGCTGGCCGGCCGCCCCCTGCACGCTCAGTGTGAAGGGGATATCCTCCGCCGCGGCCTCCGGCGCGCTGACAAAGACATAGTAGACGCCGGGGAAGAGATTGGGGATCTCGACCGACGGCTCACCGTAGCTGTCGAAATCGACCTCCGCCTCGTAATAGCGGTCGACTAGACGCACGCCCAGGCTTTCATCGCCCTGCACATCCAACACCAGGTTGTCATAGGCGGTGTCGAGTTGCAGTTCAAAGACGGTCTGGGTGGCGTCGGCGGGGATAACGGCATCCACCGGCGTGTCCACCGCAATCGGGGTAGGCCGCCCGCTGAGGAAGGCAATCAGGGTCAAGGCCGAACGCCGCGCCATCGGCTCGGCGCTGATCAGATAGTCGCCGCCGTGCGACCAGAAGCTCAACAAATTGCCGTCGTCGGTGCTGAGGCTGACATAGCCGATGTCTACCCCTTCGGCGCTGACAAAGAACGAATCTTCCTCGCCCGGCTCCACATAGAGCAGCACTTGTTGGGGATAGGAGGTCGGCGGCACCGAGAGCAGACCGTAGCGTGCCTCGCTGATGCGCTCTTCAGTATAGACGCTGCCGGTGTTGAGCTTGCCGGGCTGCTCGGCATCGGCGGTCATGCCGCCGATCTGCCCCAGGACGACAAACCAAAGATCGCCATCCTCCACGGCGCTGAACTCCAGCGTCAAGACGCCCGGCTCCAGGGTCAGCTCGACATTCTCAAAAACGTCGTCATACAGCACATTCCCCCCGCCATCGGTCACCACCAGATCAAAGGCGTTGGCCGACGTTTCTTCGTCCACCGCGGTCACCAGATAAGCGCCGCTTTCGGGAATGGTCACTTCAAAGAGGCGCGACTCTCCGCTGAGCATGGGTTGGTAGGCATATTGGCCCAGAAGCAGCGGCTCGGCCGCGCCAGCCTGCCCCAAAGGGGCGGCCAGCGCGTTGCCAAACGGGAAAACCAAAAGTGCCGCCAGCGCCAGCCCCCACCAGCGAGCCAGGCGGCGCGGGAAAGAATCGGGTCGAGACATCTGCATGTTCTCCTCTGTCCAGGGTTGCATAAACGGTTGTGTAAACGGCTCAAAAGGGTCGGGTGAATCTGCTGGGAGAATCGGTGTTCAACTGGAGACATCGACCGGGCCGGCGGTCGCCGGCCCGCGCTGTGTACCCCCACAGTATACACGCTTTGCGGCGCGGGCGCACCCGGAGGACTGACGCAAGTCTGACAGACAAATGACTGAGGGAGAGAACATGGCTGAGGGACAAAAATGGCTGAGGCATAGAATTGACACGCGATTGTAAAGGATACACAATTGGAGTTTGTGTGGGACGCCATCCTGCCATCCGAGCAGATATCAACTGTAGGTTAGCACCGCAAACGCCGGCGACAGACCCGGCGCGGTGGACGAAGAGGGATTGATCTTGTTCGACTATATGCTGCCGGGCACGCTGCCCGGCAACTCCGAATCGGTGTGGAGCAACCGCGCCATCCAGCCGGTAGCTGCCGGACCGTTGACCCCGTTTAGCATTACCGTCCTAGAAGAGATCATCCGCCGGGCTTGGGATACCTATTACGACCGGCTGGGCTTCTCGCCCCCGGCGCGGGCTAATGTGCTGTGCGTCTATCAAGGGCGCGCCTATCTCAACCTGTCGATCTCCGCCAAGCTGGAGGCGCAGCAGGCCGGGGTCGCCCCGATCATCCTGCGCGTCAACGGCACGCCCTGGCCCTTGGCTCCCTGGGAGAAACCGGGGCTGCTGGGGGGCTTTAAGTTCGGTCGCGCCCAGAAGAAGATCGACGAGCAGCTTGCCCACCTAGCCGGCCAGATCGAGACGGCCACCCAGCAGGCGCAGATCTGGCATATCAAAACGCGCGAGGCGCACTGGAACCAGGCGGAGATCCTTCAGGTGATGGAGGAGATTGAACGCGCCGGGCGCGACAGCATGATGGCCTTTTTGGCCGCTCGCCACCAACTGACCAACCTCTATGCGCGGCTGCTGGCCGCCGGCGCCGAGGGGCATGACCCGCAGCAGACTTTGCTGCTGCTCAACAGCGCGCTGGCCGACCTAACCGGGCTGGTCGAATTGGAGATGGCGACGGCGATTATCGACATCGCCGAGCAGACGCAGAACCCTGCCGCCGCCGTCGCCTGGCTCAAGACAGGCAACTATCAGAACTGGCGCACGGAGTTCCCCGGCCGGCCCACAGCCGAAGCATTGGCCGATTTCTTCTCGCGCTTTGGCCACCGCGCCATGGGAGAGGGCGAACTTGCTAACCCGCGCTGGAACGAAGACCCGACCATGGTCATGCGCAGCCTGCTGGCCTGTATCGAATACCATCCCCGCCGACCGGCCAAGATGCCTGCGGTGAACTATGCCCAGGAGGCTCTGGAAACGCTGCAGCCCGCGGCGCGCAAGGAGGGCCGGCAGATGCTGGAACGGCTTCACGGCATGCATACGCTGCAAAGCCGCGCCCTGCAGGCGCTGGCCTTTATCTTGGCCGGGACGCGGCGCTGGGTCTTGGCCGCGGCGCAAGAAGCGATGAGCGACGGGCGGCTGCGCAGCCCCGACGAGATCTTCTTCTTCGAATTGGAGGAGATCAAGCTGATGATGACCGGCGAGTGGAACATCAGCGCGCAGGAGGAGATCCGCGCCACGCTGGCCCAACGCCAGGCGCAGCATGCCGCCCATCAGACCAGCCATCCGTCCGATATGCTGATCGGCGAGCAGGAAGCGCAGCCCGTACGCCAAGGGCTGCCCGGCGTAGCCGGACATGCCGGCGGCCCCCTGCGCCGCTGGACGGCGACGCGCAAAAACGGCTGCCATCACACGATCATGGGCGCAGAGATGCTCGACAGCGGCTGGGCATTGGGGCTGCCTCTGGCCGACGGCTTTGTGGCCGCGCTGGGTTCGCCGCTTGACCCTTTGGTGGCGGCAGCGCGCGCCTGGCATCACCCGGTCGTGGTGGGGTTGGGCGATGTTTACCGCAGCATGATCGACGGCGCGCAGACCACGCTCGACGGCGACAGCGCCACCGTCAGCCAGTAAAGCCCGGCCAGTCAGGATCGATAGATGGCCCTCAGTCCATCGCTGGGGATTGGGCATTTGGCCCATGCGCCCTATAATGACACCATGAGCACCCAGACTCGCCTATCTACACCGGCCCGCGATGCTCTTTTATCGCCGCAGGCGCGCCCGCCCAAGCTCTCCGTCGTGATCCCGCTCTATAACGAGGAGGAGAGTATTCCCGGCCTGCGCGCCGGGCTGCTCGGTGCGTTGGAGAGCTTCGACATTCTCTTCGAGGTCATCATCGTGGACGACGGTTCGCGCGACGGCAGCTTTGCGCTGCTGCGCGCCTGGGCGCAGGCAGACCCGCGGCTGACGGTGATCCGGCTGCGCCGCAATTTTGGGCAGACCGCCGCCTTCTCAGCAGGCTTCGACCAGGCGCGCGGAGAGGTCGTGGTCACCATGGACGCCGACCTGCAAAACGACCCGCGCGATATCCCGCTGCTCTTGGCTAAGATCGACGAAGGCTATGACATTGTCTCCGGCTGGCGCAAGGAGCGGCAGGACCGTTTCTGGGACCGGCGGCTGCCCTCGATGATCGCCAACCGGCTGATCTCCAACGTGACTGAGGTGCGGCTGCACGATTATGGGTGTTCGCTCAAGGCCTATCGCCGCGACCTGCTCCAGCATGTGCGGCTCTACGGCGAACTGCACCGCTTTATCCCGGCGCTGGCCAGCCAGGTGGGCGGCACGGTGGCCGAAGTGCCGGTCAACCACCACGCCCGCCAGTTTGGCAAGTCCAAATATGGCATCAGCCGCGCCATCCGTGTGGCACTGGACCTGATCACGGTCTGGTTTCTGGGCGGCTATGCGACGCGGCCCATCCATGTCTTCGGCACGATCGGCCTGGCCTCGGCGTCGGCCGGCCTGCTGGCGGGCATCTACTTGACCTTCCTCAAACTGGCGCTCGGCCAAGACATCGGCGGGCGTCCGCTGCTGCTGCTGGCGGTGCTGTTGGTGGTCATCGGCGTGCAGTTGATCACGATGGGGCTGCTGGGCGAGATGATCATCCGCACCTATCACGAAAGCCAGCAAAAGCCGATCTACTTCGTGCGCGAGGTCATCTCCGCCGCGGCGGAAACTTACGCATCCACCTAAAACCTCCCCGCTACGGCCAGGCGAGCATCAGCGCGTCGCCGGCCAAGCGCACGCTATGCCCGTCGACGGCGGGCAGACGCTCCCCGCTCTCTAACCGATAGACGCCCACGGCGATCTGCTGCAGCGCATCCAGCGCCACGCCGCCCAGGACGCGCGTCTGCACAGCCGGCAGGGCCGCGCCGGGCGGGGTGCGCCGCAGCAGCGCCCACCAGCCCCAACAGCGCGGCGGCAATTTGGACCGCGCCCAGCGTCAGCGCCACATAGGGGTTGATCGCCGCCGTATCGAGGCGCGGCGGCCAGGCCGTCAGTTCAGCCAGGGGGATGAAGCGCGCATGAAAATCGCTGGCGACGATGCGGTTGAGCGCCACATAGCGTCCCTCCAGCAGCGCCGGCCCCCAGAACCAAACGCTCAACGCCAGCCCCAAGCAGCCGCCTGCCACGGTCCAGCCCAACCCACGCCGGTCGCGCGTGACAGCAAATAGGATCAGACCCAACCCAGCCACCATCCCTGCCGCAAACAACGCCACCACATGATGGCTCAACTGTACGCCCATCAGCGCCAGCGCCAAATAGACGGCATCGCGCCCGCGTGGGGCGCGATAGAGCCGGATCACCGCCGCCGCCACCCACGGCGTAAAGCTCCACGCCAGATATTGGGCGGCGTTACCCTGGATAAAGAGTTCGCACAGAAAGAAAGGAGTATAGAGAAAAGCGGCTGCCGTCACGGCCCCAGCCCAACGGTCCAGCAGCCCACGCCCCAGATGGTAAGCGCCGTAGCCGGCCAACAGTATGGCGATCAGCCACATGCCTTTGAAGGCGGCTTCGGGGGTAAGGCCAAGGTGATACAGACCGGCGGTGAGAAAGGAGGGCAGCGGCGGCGTATAGACAAAGAGCGGGATGCCGTAGCCAAAGCCCAAATGCTGTGACCAGCGCGGGATCAGCACGCCGTCCTGCCAGGCGTGGATCATTTCGGCGGCGCGGTAAAAATGCACCTTGCCGTCCGCCGTGTTGACGACGCCGCCCGGCAGCAGCGCCCAGGCCAGCGGCAGCAGGAGCAAGAGCGGGATGAGCCAATCGAAAACAACCGCCCAACGCTCGGCAGGACGCATGGGGAAATCCTAGCGGCGTTTCTACAGCCTCCGAAACAGAAATGAATAGACGAGGGACCGGCGCGCAGCCGGGCGCGAAATCAAGCGGAGAACAGCAGCCCGATTTCAGGGGTGGCGGCTTGCCCTGACGTCAGGGCAAGCCGCTTTTTCCTATGCGGTACGGCTAACGGGCAGCCGCCTGCACAGTCACAGTCGCGACCTGATAGGCGTCGCCGATCGCTTTCTGCCCCTGCGTCATGGGCAGCCGCTGCAGGCTCTCCAGGTCATACCAGCCGACCAGCAGACGATATTCGCCGGGCGCGGCATCCGCCGGGATCGTCAGCATATGGTCGTCCGCCATCTTTTGATGCGGCGGCCAATAGGAGGTTGGGATAAAGCCGTGCATGGGTTGGCTGTCGCCCTGCACAATCGGCCGTCCGTCCGGCCCCACCAGATGTACAAAGACGGTGTAATCCTGGTAGATAAAGTCCAGCGCCTTCCAGTTGAGGCGCAGCGTGAGGCTCTCTCCCGGTGCAACGGTCACGTCGTCCAGCTTGCGCGTCGTGCCGTCGGGCTGAACCAGGTCCGCACCGTAGAGTTCCACCTGATCGCCCAGGTTGACCGCGGGGCTGATGCGCCCCGCCGGGGCAAGCGGCCAATCGCCCACCACCATATAGTCTAGCACATAGGGGTCGGCCGCCGGTTGGCCGGTGCGCACCGACCTGGCGGGCAGCCGGTCGAAGGTCGCCGGGTCATAAAAGCTCACCTCAATGCGATAGGGTCCCACCGGCGTCACCTCGGAGATAAAGAGGCCATGACGCACATCGGTCAAGACCTGGCCCACCTGAAGCTGCGTCGTCGGCCAGCCCTTGGGCCATTCGTCCACCTTGATCAGTTCATCCCCGGCGGGGTTGACCACGCGCATCAGCATGTTGTAGTTCACATCCACCGGCGCAGTCTTGAGGAAGAACAGGTTGACGTCATACCACATCCCCGGATAGACCGAGCCGGAGTCGTTCTCATAAAAGACGAGGCGCAGGGCATCGTTCCATTCGACCATATAGTCGGCGGGCGGGGCCTTCTGCATATCATAGACGCGCACATATTCCATATCGTTGAGCCAGATGCTCTTTTCGGGCGTCAACTGGTCGAAGTTGGACAACATGCGCCGCGTCGGCAGTTCGCGCTGCCACTGGTGCCGGTAGAGCACCGAGTAGTCGGCTTCCCAAATGCGCTCGTCGGGCGTAGAGAGGCCCTTGTAGAAATAGCTGAACGGCCCGCGCTCATACCACGAGGCGACGGTGTTCGTCTTTACGTCGATCGTATCGTTCAAGTAGCGCGCCGCCTCGTCCAGCCCTTCGCCCCAGCCGATGAACATCACGTCCGGGGCCTTGGCCGGCCCGCCCATCACCGGGTTGTAATAGTCCATGTAATAGGGAAAGAGGGGCAGCGACTGCCATGCCTGCGCCCCCACCGCCACAGCCAGCAGCGCAATCGTGAGGCCGCGCATCCATGCCAGGCTGCGCGCCTGAAAGAGCCGCTGCGCCACCATCGCCAGCCCCAGCGCGGCCAGAAGGTCCACAGGCATAAAGACCGGCAGCAAATAGCGGTCGAACTTCTTGGCGCCCAGGCTCATAAAGACCATAAAGAAAAAGGCCATCGAGGCGATGCCCAGCGCCGTAAGACGCACGCGGCGGTCTTGGATGCGCCGCGTCAGCCAGAAACCGGGGATCAAGAGCAGGATGCCAAGCATAACCACCGGCGTGGTGCGCCACAGGAAGTTGATCGGGTAGAAGTCGGCGCCGGGGTTGCCGTTGTAGATCGTGCCGTTGAAAAAAACCGGGCTGCCGTGCCCGGAGGTCGCATAGAAGGCGGAGATGCCAAAGACCTGGCTGATGGTCTGCCAGGGCGCGACCCACATGGCGGGCCACAAGGTCACAAAGACCAGCGCCGCCACCCCGCCCCAGATCAACAGCGTGCGCAGGATGCGGCTCAGCGACGACCAGCGCAAAAACTCCCGCCAGCGCCAGCCCGGCCGCGACGTGATCTGGTCGGCCAGTTCGATCAGGCAGAACAGCCCGGCCAGCGGGAGCAGGAAGATCGCCGGGGTCTTGGTCAACATCGCCAGCCCGGTGACTGCGCCGGCGACGATCAGGTCGCGCAGCCGCCGCCCAGCAAAGAGATAGTGCATCAACGCAAACGCCGCCAGCAGCATAAAGGGGCTGAGCAGGCTGTCGGGATGCAAAAAGCGCGAAAGCGCCGTCTGGAAGGGGTCAAAGGCGATCAGCAAAAAGCCGAGCAGGGCGGGTAAAAAACCCAGCAGGTTGATGGCATAGACAAAGGCAACCGACAGGGCGATGACATTGAAGAGGACGATAAAGGTGCGTCCCGCGGCCAGCATATCGATCGGCTGGTGTCCGTTGGACTCTAGCGCCTGGGCGAACTCGTCGCTCCAAAGCTGCTGGCTGCCGACCTTCTCAATATAGTCGGGGAAGCGCCACAGATAGCCCGCCAGCCCTGCATACATGATCGTCACGCCCGGATGGCCGTGCTGGAAGGTGTTCTCATAGGTCCTGCTGTCCACCGCTTGGTAGAAGTTCCCGGCGCGCACCAACCATTTGCTCTCGTCGATCGTCACAAAGTGGTCGAGTTGAAAGGCGCGCGGCAGCCAGATCGCCAGCGCGACGACCGCTACGGCGATCAGGGTGGCAAGCCGGGTATGCGCCCCCACGCGGCTCTGGCGCTGCGCTATCGCTTTACCGGCGGTCGAGGCCACCGGCAAACCGGCCTCAGCGCGGTTGATATTCTCTAACACAATAAACTCTCCTCAATGGACACACGGGGGCGCCTCTGCTCCCCCCAAAGCAACGTGCATCATATCACACGCGGGCAGGCGTTTTGAAAACCACACGGCTTGGCACGCAATTCAGCCCGCCCGGAGCTAAAGCTGCCGGGCCAAGGAACCACGCCCCATCAATGGGGCTTTCGCATCGGTGCAGTTTTCTAGCCGCACATGCAGCGCCCATAGGCGCGCAAATGCCGGGATGACCCATGGTCTCCCTGCCTCACGGCGCGGCCTGGACAGGCACAGTCGCCAGTTCAAACGCATCGCCCACGGGCTGATCCCCCTGGGTCACCGCCAGCCGCGCCCCGCTCGCCGGGTCATAGAAGCCGGTCAGCAGCCGGTAGTCGCCCGGCACGACGCCGGCGGGCAGCGCCAAGACAAAGTTGTCCACCACGCGTTGGCCGGGCATCCAGGTGCTGGTGGGCAGAAAGCCGCCCAGCGGCGGTTTATCCATTTGCGCCGCCAGGCTGCCGTCGGGCCCCACCAGATGGACAAAGGCGGTATAGTCGGTCGCGGGCCAGGTCTGCGCCTGCCAGGTGAGTTCCACTCGCAGCGTGTCGCCGGGCGACAGTGTGGGCGCGTGCGACCCCCAGGCGGGGCCGTCGCCGTTCTGCCAGCCGGCCCCCAGCAGCGCGATCTGCCCGCCCATGAGCGCGGGCGGCGTCAGCGGCTGCGGCGGGTCGGGCAAGTCGCCCACCTGGATCGTGTCGACCGTGACCAGATCGCCCAATTCTGCGCCGCCGGCGAGTTGGAAGGCGGGCAGCATCGCCTGCGTCTCTGGATCATAGAAGCCCAGTTCGACACGGTAATAGCCGGGCGGCGTATCGGCAGGGATCGCCAGGTCATGACCATCGGGCCAGACGACGCCTTGCTGCCAACCGCTGGTGGCCGCGCCCCAGGGCCAGCCCTCAGCGCGCGCGATCTCCGCGCCGTCATGCCCCACCACGCGCACCAGCACGTTGAGGTTGGTCGCAATCGGCCCCTGGTTGACCAGATAGAAGACGGTGCGCACCGTCTCGCCCGGCTGCACCGGCGCGGCGGGCAGTTGGAAGGTGACCAGCCGGATCACTTCATGATCCGGCGCGCCACCATCCGGCGCGCCATCATCCGCCATGCGCCAGCCGGTCACATAGTCGGGGAGGGGCGCACTGCCCAGGTTATAGATGTGAGCGTAGTCCAGCCCGTCGAGCGTGATCACCTGCTCGGGCGTGAGGTGTTGAAAGTAGGCGACCGATTTGCGCGAGGGCAGTTGGCGCTGCCAGTCTTGGGCAAAGAGCACGGCGTAATCGGCCTTATGCCAGAAAGTGATGGGCAGCGTGCGCCCGCGGAAGAAATAGGAGAAAGGGCCGTTGGTATAGCCGGAGGCGACCGTCAGCGCGGCGGCGTCGGGTTTGGCATCCAGATAGCGGCCCGCCACGTCTGCGCCTTCGCCCCAGCCGATCATCATCACCTGCGGCGCGCGCCCACTGCCGCCCATCAGCGGGTTGTAATAGGTCAGGTAATAGGGAAAGGTGGACAGCGCCAGCGCGGCCTGCGCCGCCACGATGGCGGCCGCGGCCGGCGGCAGATAGCGCAGCGTGCCGCGGCGGATCGCAACCTGCCGCGCCCAGAGCAGCGCCGCGCCCCAGCCCAGCCCAGCCAGCAGGTCCAGCGGCAGATAGCTGGGCAGCAGATAGCGGTCGAACTTCTTGGCGCCCAGGTTCATAAAGAGCATGTAGCTCAACGCATAGACGAGCAGCGACACCGCCACAAACCGCCGCGGGCGGCTCTCCAGCGGGGCACGGCGCAGCGCAAAGGCCCCCGCGGCCAGCGCCAGCCCGATCCAAGTGATGGGCGTGCTGCGCCACAGATAGGTGATCGGGTAGAAGGCAAAGCCGGGGTCGCCGGCATAGATGGCCCCGTTGAAGAAGATCGGTTTGAGGTGCCCTTCGGCGGCGTACTCCTCGGCGGCGTCCAGCACTTGGCGCAGGCTGCCCAGCGGGTCGACCCACATGGCGGGCCAGAGCAGCACAAAGACCCCTGCCGCGATCCCTCCCCAAATGAGGCCCCCGCGCAGCCAGGCCGCCCAGGGCCGTGGCGTGCCCTGGGCGGGCAGCCACACAAGCGCCAGCCCGGTCAGCGCCACCAAGAGCGGCCCCAGAAAAAAGGCCGGGGAGCGCGTCAGCCAGGCCAGCCCGGTCGCCACCCCGGCGATGATCAACGTGCTCCGCTGGCGTGTGACCAGATAGTCGAGCCAGGCCAGCACCGCCAGCAGCATGAGGCTGCTCACCAGCCCGTCGAGGTGCAGCAGCCGCGAGTGGGCGATGTGAAACGGGTCAAAGGCGATCAGCCCGACGCCCAGCACAGCGGGCCACAGCCCAAAGCGCCGCGCCGCCAGCCAAAAGACGCCGAGCAGCGTGGCGGTGATGATCACCACGACGACGCTGCGCCCCGCGGCCAGAAGTTCCAGCGGGTCATGGCCTTGGCTGCGCAGAAACGGCTCGATCTCTTCGGTCAGCCAGCCAAACTGCCCCGGCGCGTCCCAGGCATATTGGGGATAGCGGATCAGAAACCCCATCAGCCCGGCCCAGGTCACGGTCACGCCGGGGTGATGGCGCTGAAAGGTATTAGCCCAATCGCCGCGCGCCAGCGCATAGTAGAAGTTGCCCGACCGCGCCAGCCAGGCGTGTTCGTCGGCGGTGACAAACTGGTCGAGCGCAGCGGCGCGCGGCAGCCAGAGACAGAGCGCCAGCCCCAGCGCGGCCAGCAGCAGCCGTTGGCGGGTGAGGGGAGCGTTCATGGCGCGGCGACCCGCACTTCGTCAATGCCCAGGGCGTCGCCCACCGGGTCGCCGCTGGGGCTAAAGATCGCCAGCCGTTCGCCGCTCTCGCGGCCATACATGCCGACCAACAGTTGATAGGTTCCGGGCCGCGCCCCCTCCGCCAGCGGGATCGAATAGCGGTCGGCGATGATCGTGCCCGGCGGCCAGGTAGAGGTGGGGGCGAGGTTGCAGCCCGGTTCACCGTCACGCTGGCCCGCCTTGGTCGCGTCGGCGGGGGCGATGACCTGCGTAAAGACACTGTAGGCCGCCGTGATGGGCGCGCTCGCCTGCCAATAGAGCGTCAGATGTACGCGGCCGCCCGGCTGTACGTCCTGGCGGGCCAGCGTATAGCCCACCAGCCGGATCGTATCGCCAAAGCGAAAGTCGAGAGGATGGGCGATGGCGGGCACGGCGGTCGGCCCGACGCGCTCAAAAACAGGGCCGGACAGCGCGGCGTCAAAGCGCGCCGCCATCGTCTCGGCGGAAAAACTCTGCACCGCCGGCGGAAGACCGGTCCGTCGATAGATCGCCAGCCGGGGCTGCGCGTTGACCATCACCTGCCCCCACAGATGATAGCCCTCGGCCTCCAGTTGGCCGCGCAGCGCCTGGGCGTCCGCCTGCGCCGCGGGTTCGACCGGCTGCTGCCAGACGAAATAGCCGTGGTCGCGCGGGCAGTAGCCCTGGCCGCGCGTGTACCACTCGGCCACGGGCGGTTTGCCGTTGGTATCGAAGGGCGCGTCGAGCGCGCCTTCGGCATAGAGCACGCCCAGCGTTTTCCAGCCGTTCTGCAGCGGAAAGCCGAAGATCGACAGGGCGGTGGGTATCGTATAGGGGACCCAATAGCCGCGCGGTCGGCTGTCGCGCCAAGTGCGCAGCACCTCTTGGTCCGACGCCACAAAGTACCAATAGGCATAATTGCCAAAGAGCAGGGTCAGCGCCAGCGCCGCCGCAGCCCCGGCCCAAGTCGCGACGCGCCAACCCCAGCGGGCGCGCAGCGCCGCCCAGCCCGCCTGGATCACGCTGCCCGCCACCAGCGCCCAGCCGATGAAAAAGCCGTAGACATGCGTGTTGGGCGTGCGGATGAAAAAGAGCATCGCCAGCAGAGGCACGCCAAACCAAAGCCAGGCCAGCCGCTTTTCGACCGTGAGCCTAGGCAGAAACCAGACCGGGGCCAGCGCCAGGACAAAAAAAGCCCAGGTGTGATCCTGCCCGCCGATCTGCAGCCAGGCAGGGCGCGCCACACTCAACGCCACACCCGCGACGACCAGCGCGGCCACGGCCCAGCCCCAAGCCGCGGGCAGGCTGCGCCGGTAGAGACCGATCAGCCCCCAGACGGTGACGATCACCAGCAGCGCCACATAGTAGACGGTGCTGTAGAGCAGGGTGCGGTCAAAGACATCGGCCAGGTTGTTATAGGGAAAGCTGCCCCCGCCAGAACCAACACCGATGCGGTTGACGGTGATATAGGCGTAGGTGATGCGAAAGTTGGGGTGCAGCACAAAGGGCAGATAGAAGGCTCCCAGCAGCGCCGCGCCCAGCGCCAATGGGATCGCCAGCGCCCGCGCCAGCCGCCCCGCGCCCACCCTGCGCCCCAGCACAAAGAGCAGATAGGCCACGGGCAGACCGGCCAGTGCGCCTTCATAGTGGGCGAGCAGGCCGGTGGTCAGAAAGAGCGCGGCCAGCAGCAGATAGCCGGGCAACAGCCGGGGCAGACGCACCAACCGGTAGACGGCCAGCACCGCCAGCACCGCCATGCAAAAAACGAGGCTCTGATATTGGACGATGCGCGCAAAGCCGATGAAATAGCCGTCCAGCGCCAAGAGCATGGCCGCGCTCCAACCGGCTACCGGGCCAAAGAGGCGCAGACCGAGCAGAAAGAGGGCAAAGAGACCGGTCAGGTTGACCAGGGCAAAGGGCAGGCGCGCCGTCGTCTCGTCGATGCGCCCCAGCAGCGCATAGCTCGCGGCGGGCAGCAGGACTTCACCCGGCCCCTTCAGATGCAGCAGCAGCGCGCCGTCGCGACCCTGGATCGCCTCGGCGGTGCGCAGCAGCGCGGTCGCCTCGTCGCCCTGAAATTCCGAATAGCCCAGGTTGGGCAGCCGCAGGAACCCGGCCGCCAGCGCCAGCGCCAGCAGCCCGGCGGCCGGCCCTGTCCCCAGACGCAGCGGCGGCCATCCATCCGGCGCGGGCATTCGGCCCGGCCCCGCCTGCACTGTGCTCGCCGCCCGCCGCCAGATCAGCAGCGCCAGCGCCACGGTCAGCGCATCGAACGCCGCCAACACCTGCCAGGGCAAGATCGGGCCGGGCAGATAGCTCAGGAGCAGCATCCCCACCACGGTTACGCTTGCGCCCGCACCCAGGCTGTAGACGCTGCGCTCCCACAGCCCCAGCGGGGCAGCGGCGCGGCCGCCCACCAGCCATTCGACCAGGAGCCAGCCGGGCAGCAGACCGGTGATCAGCAGCGCGGCCGCACTCTGCACAATCAGAGGCACGGTCAGGGGCAGCGCCGGCCACAGCAGCCCATGCGCCGCCGGCGCCCCGATCAAGACCAGGACAACCGCGCTCCTCACCGAATCTCCACGCTGCCCAACGACACAGACCCCAGGTCGGTCTCATCCCCAGCGGCAAAGACCGGCAACCGCGCCATGCTGCCCTCGTCATACATCCCCATCTGCAAGGTATAGCGCCCCCGCGGCAGATCGGGCGGGAGGGTGATGCTGTGCGTCTCTTTGAGCGTGTGGCCCGGCAGCCAAAGCTCGGTCGGGATCAGCCCGGTGTAGGGATAGTTGCCGGGCAGTTTGCGCGTGGTCAGATAGCGCGGGTTGAGGCTATAGTGCCGGATGCCAAACTCCTCGCGCAGTTCGAAGGGGTAGTGGTCAAAGCTCTGCACCGTGCTGCCCTGTGCATCGACCAGATGCAGGAAGATCTTGTAATTGGCGTCGGGCGGGCGCAGCGTCTCCCAATAGGCAGCGACCTGCGCCTGGCCGCCGCGCCGCCACGCCCCCGGCGTGATCCACCAACCGGCCAGACGAAACTGGTCGCCCAGCCGGTAGTCCGCCGTCTGGCCGGCCGGCACGTCGCTGTCGGGCGGGACGGCAAAGATCTCCTGGTCATATCGAGGCTCGTCCGGGTGAAACTGCACCAGATGCAGGCTGAAGTAGTCGATCGCCATCTGGCGCAGGTCGGGAACCAGTTCGCTGAAGGCGGCGGCGTTGGCCAACAGCGCGCAGTCATGGCGGTCGATCTCGGCCATGATGTCGGGCGCTTTGAGCAGCCCCACCGCCAGCCGCGCCGAAGAGACCTCGGACAGATAGGGCGTCGAGAGCCGCCCGGTCAGAAAGTGCAGCCGGTTCTCCTTAGAGACGATGCAGTCGTCCGGGGCCGTGGTCGCCCGAATGTAGTCGATCAAAAGGCGGCGCACCGGATGATGGTCGGTGAAGTTTTCGGTGCGCGCCGCCTGTCCCGCCGCGGTTACCATCCAGACCAGAACCAGCGCCGTGAGCGCGGCCACGCCCAGCCGCAAGGCGCGCCGCGGCGCAGCCAGGGCATTAGCGACGGCCATGCCGCTGAGCGCAGCCAAGGCCGGCAGCAGGATGATCAGATGGCGTGTGCGCAGGGGCGTGTGCAGCGAGAGAAAGAGTGAGCCGAACAGCAGCCAGGCCACCCAGACCCAGACCGCCGAATCGCGGCGCAGGCTGAACAGCCCCCAGAGCGCGCCCAAAAAGAGCGGCACAAACTGCGCAAATTCGGCCCACTCGCGAACTTCCTCGACATCCTCCTCATGGCGCAGGTCCAGCCGGAAAGCGACGACCTGTTGATAGACCAAGACCGGGTCGAAGAGCAGAATAAAGACCAGCAAGACGGCCAGCGCGCCCGCCGCCCACCACAGCCCCATGCGCAGCAGCGCGGGCCAGGCATGGCGCAGCGGGCGACCCTCGTTTGCCGCCTGCCAGTGCTGCACCATCTGTACCAGCACGACCGCAGGCACAAAGGGAACAAAGACCTTGATCGCCATGCTCAGCCCAAAGAGCAGGCCGGAGAGCAGCAGACGCCAGGGGGCCGGGTGGTTGCGGTACTCTTTCATGGCCCAGAGCGACAGCAGCCCAAAGGCCAGCGCCGCCGACTCCAGATTGATGGTCGTCGACCCGCTGAAATAGAGCGGGTGGAAGGAAAAGAGCAGCGCGGCCAGCGCAGCCGCCACCAACGGCTGCGTCTTGGTCTGGCGGTAGACGATGGCGAACAGGGCCGCCACCGCCAAGACGCCGTAGGTCATCATCAGCAGGCGAACTTGGGGGCCGCTCCCCCACAGCAGGACGCTCCATTCGATGCTCAACAGGGCGAAAGGGGCGATGCCGGTAAAGACCTCGCGATAGGGCGCGGCCCCGCGGCTCGCCAGCGTAGCAAACATCAGGTTGTGCGTCTCGTCATAGCCCAGGCTGTTGGTCAGCACAAAGTAGAGGCGCGGCAGCAGCGAAACTGCCACCAGCGCGGCCAGCGCCCACAGCCCGCGCCGCGCGTGAGTAGTGGATGTGGATAGAGTGTCCTTCTCAGCCTGAACTGTGTCATGGGTAGCAAGTGCAATCTTATTTGTCATGCGTCGCTTAGGTTGATTTTCGGTTTATTCATGCGACCAAGCGCCTTGGTCATATACCAGGCGGGCCAACGGGATCAGCGGTGAGTCCACTGCTGCGCCCGCGACCCGCGCCTCGACTGGTGCACCGGTCGCCCCATCGTAGACCAGCGCCTGCACTGGATAGCGCCCCGGCGTGGCGGTGGGGGGGAGGCGCAGCGCCATATGGCCGATCTTGGCCTCGCCCACGGCCCAGGTGGTCGGCGGGAGCAGCGGACCGATCAGCAGATCGTCCTGCTGATCTACCAAGCCGCCCGCCTCGTCCACTAGCCGCAGCGAGACTTTATAGTCCAGAGCCGGTCGCTCCAACACCCGCCAATGCAAGGTGACCAGCAGATAGGGCTGACCGTGATTCGCCTCCTGCGGCAGCGCCAGGTCGACGCTCTCCAGCAACAGTTCATGGCCGATAGCGAGGTCCGGCTTGACGGTCTGCGCCGCCTGGATCGAGTGGGGGCTGATAAAGCCGCAGACCTCCAGTGCGGGCCAGACGACACAGTCGGTATGGTGGGCCACCGCCATCAGAAAATGGCGCACAAAGGCGTTGGGGTCGACCGCGCGATCTTCATAGTGGACCAGCCAGAGCGCCGGGTGGCGCTGGAGGGCATCGAGAATCTGGCCGTCCTGCACCTCGGGGATCACTTGGGGGATCACTTGGGGGATCACCGTGGGCATAGCCGCCCAGGCGGGCGAAGCCGGCGACAGGTCGATCTCCGGCACAGGGATCAGGCGCAGGGCGTCGCCCAGCGAATCACGCAGATAGTAGCGCAGCGGGAAATACTGCTGGGGGATCTCCAGCAGCGCGGCGTCGCCGGGGTGGGCGTAGATCTCCAGGTGGTCCGCCACCTCGCGGAACTCGTCCTGCTCGACGCGGTAGTAGTGCAGGATATTGCCCCACAGCAACACGGCCAGCAGTCCAACCGCCGCCGCCAGCCCTTGGCTGCGGCGGCGCTGCCACAGCCGAGCAACCCCCAGGGCCGCAGCGACGATCAGTCCCCCCAGAAGCAAGCTGGACAACAGCGCCGCCATCGGGTTGACCAGCCCGGCATAGACCCCCAGCGTCGGCTGCCCGCGCAGCAGGAGGCTCGCCTGATCCGCCAGCCGCCCAATCCCAGCCTCCGGCACAGGGCTGGGCAGACCGCCCAGCAGCATCCACAGCAGCGCCGGCGGCAACGCCGAGGCCAACAGCGCGCCCGCCATCCAGGGCAGCCGCGCCGGGCGCGCGCCCGTAGCGCGCAGCCATGCCCACCCCACCCACAGCAGTTCGGCGAGCAAAACCGCCACGGTGTAGGGGTTGAGGAGCAGCATCAGCCAGTTGACGGCGACCCACGCGGCCAGCCGCCATGGAGTGACGCCGTTCGTGATCTGCCCGGCCAGCAGCCAGAGTGACGTCAGCAGACAGAGCAGGGTGAGGTTGTGCGCGGTCACATGCTGGCTGTAGAAGAGCAGCCAGGGCGAGAAGACCCACAGCAGCGCGGCCAAGGCGCGCAGCGCCGCCGGCAGGCGCAGATAAGCCAGTAAGCGCCAAAACAACACGACGCCAAGCGTGGCCGCCATCACCGGCATAAAACGCAGCGCCGGCAGCGCCGCCCCTGCCGGGGCCATCCAGGCGCGCAGCAGCAGCGGCCAGACCAGCGGCTCGGCGACGACGCGCTGCCATGCGCCGTGCAGCAGCGCGGCCGGAGGCGCATGCGCCCACTCGACCAGCGCGGCCTCTTCGATGGTCAAGGGGCGGCGCGCGATCCCCCACAGGCTGACGCCAAAGGTCAGCAGCGCCAGGGCGCTGGGCAAGGCGACCGCCCGCGTGTGCGCCGCCAGCAGCGGCGTGCGCCGCGCCCATGCCCCCACACGCCGCCAATCTTCGTCGGGGAGGCGCGCCAGCAGTTCATGGACCATGAAAACGAAAAAACAGAGCGCAAACAAAAATTCGCCCAGTTCTTCCTCGTCGGTGGTTGGGACGTCGAGCATCAAGATCGCGCCGAGAATAAAGCCCAGGGTGAGAAAGCGCGGCGGCACGACGAGGTAGAAGCGCCGCAGCAGCCCGGCCAGGCGCGGCTGGGCCGCAAAGAAGGGCAGCACGCCACCATAGAAGAGCAGCGCCAACCCTGCCGCATCCTTGGTGCGGATGTCCAGCAGCCCTTGCAGCAGGTTGTGCAAGTTGATCTCATCTTGGTCGCTGCGCTGTTTGAAGAAATCAGGCGTAGTGACGCCCAGCGCCCGCTGCCCCCAACTGATCTCTTCCATCGCCAGCAGGAAGCAAGCCGCGCCAAAGGCTAGGAAAAACCAGCTATAGGCCGACACGCGGCGTGTGCGCGCAAAGATGACCAAGGCGAGCACGCCGCTGAGCATGAGGAGGACAAACGAAAGCTGCTCGAGGTAATCCTCTTCGCCCAGGGTGGCGAGATACATCGTGCGGTCCACGAAGAAGAGGATGATATAGACGACGACAAACCCCGGGAAAATCAGCAGCGCCAGCAGGCGCAGGTCGGCGAGCGCCTGTCGTCTGGCCTGCTCCACCTCGACCGCGGCGGGGGCCGGCTGGTGCGCAGCCGTGT
This sequence comes from Caldilineaceae bacterium, assembly GCA_020845455.1. Taxonomy (GTDB): domain Bacteria; phylum Chloroflexota; class Anaerolineae; order Caldilineales; family Caldilineaceae; genus QEUY01. The sequence continues at coordinate 3,818 of JADLFO010000115.1, read as the reverse complement.
CTGGGGAGGACGGCTCGGTTGTAGCGAGATTGGTAGAGGCTGTCGCCCCCCGGAACCGTGACATAGGTCTTGGGCGGGAACTCACCCCACCCTCCCGCCGACTCCTTTGGCGTCTTGGCCCGACTGCCCGCCCGCCTCGGCCTCTTTGCCGGCGTAGAGGTCGGGGTCGCGGCCATAGAGCAGCGTGGTCGCCAGCAGCCGGTCTGCTACCTGTTCGTTGACCTGGCTTGGCAGCAGCCGCCAGCCCCAGTTGCCCGCGCTGCGCCCCGGCAGGTTCATGCGCGCCTCCGTGCCCAGGTCGAGCACATCTTGCATGGGCACAATGGCGATCACGGCGGTGCTGCCAAAGGCGGCGTCGATCAACGTCCAGGCGGGGTCATGGCCGTCGGTGCGGCAGTAGCGGCGGAAGTGGTCGCGCTCGTGGTCGGTGGCGCTCTGTTCATACCAGCCGCGCGCGGTATCGTTGTCGTGCGTGCCGGAATAGACGAGAAAGTTAGGCTGGTAATTGTGGGGCAAAAACTTGTCGGTGGCGTCGGTGCTAAAGGCGAACTGTAAAATCTTCATACCCGGCAGGTCAAAACGGTTGCGCAGTTCGATCACGTCGGGCGTGATCTCGCCCAGGTCTTCGGCAATGATCGGCAGTTCGCCCAGTGCGCTCAAGACGGTCTCAAAGAAATGCGCGCCCGGCCCGCCGACCCAACGCCCGTTGACCGCGGTTGGTTCCCCGGCGGGCACTTCCCAATAGCCGGCAAAGCCGCGGAAATGGTCGATCCGTACCATGTCATAGAGACGCAGCGCGGCGCGGATGCGGCGCAGCCACCAGCGATAGCCGTTAGATTTCATCGCATCCCAGCGGTAGAGCGGATTACCCCAAAGCTGGCCGGTGACGCTGAAATAGTCGGGCGGCACACCGGCCACCACCGTCGGCTGATAGTCGTCGTCGAGATAGAACTCGCCGGGGTTGGTCCAGGCGTCGCTGCTATCCATGGCGACGAAGATCGGGATATCGCCCAGGGCGCGGATCTGGGCGTCGTTAGCATAGGCCTTGAGCCGCCGCCACTGGCGATAAAAGAGCCACTGGTTGAACTTGTGGGCGTGGATAGCGGCGGCGTGAGTCTTTTCGGCCTGGGCCAGCGCCTTGGGGCGGCGGCTGCGCAGCGGCATTGCCCATTGGTTCCAGGGCGCGCCGCCGTGGGCATCCTTGAGCGCCATGAAGAGCGCATAGTCGTGCAGCCAATCGGACTCGGCAGCGCAAAAGGCGTCGTACTCGGCCCGCTGTTCGCGTGTGGCACGCGCGGCAAAGGCGTCTGCGGCTTGGCGCAGGAGGGGCAGCTTCCACCGGTAGATCGCGCCATAGTCCACACGGTCGTCGGGGAAGCCCGGCGCTTGGTCGAGCAGCGCTTGATCCAGCAGCCCATCGGCGGCCAGTTCTGCCAGGTTGATCAGATAGGGGTTGCCCGCAAATGAGCTAAAACTTTGATAGGGGCTGTCGCCATAGCCGGTCGGCCCCAGGGGCAAGACCTGCCAGATGCGCTGGTGGGTATGGGCCAGGAAGTCCACCCACCGGTAGGCGGCTTCGTCGAACGTGCCGATACCAAAGCGGCCCGGCAGCGAGGTCGGATGCAGCAAGATGCCGCTTTGGCGTGCGTAGTGCAACTCTGATGGCATGAACATCTCTCCCGAAGACAAACCCCGTATGACAGATCACCCGAATGACAGGCCAAATCACAGGAACCCCGAAGGCGGGCCGGGTCCTATCCGCCCAAGAGCGTCTGCGTGGTCCACTGCACGCCCACGGCCCACAGCACCGACCAGAGCAGCACCCAGCCGCTTTGCAGCCCGGCGCGCGGCGCCTCCTCCAGGGGATAGGCCCCCGGCATCCACAGCGCCGGCGCGCGATATTGCGGCAGCAGCCCATAGGCCAGCGCCGCGCCCCCCACCAGCCCGCCCATGTGCCCCCAGTTGTCGATGCCGCCTGCGCCCAGCCCAAAGATCAGGTTGACGCCGATCACCAAGAGCATGTTCTGCAAAATGGCGCGCCCGCGCGCCCCAAAATTATCGCGATAGCGCAGAAAGTAGATCGTCGTCGCGCCCGCCAGCGCAAAGATCGCGCCCGACGCGCCCGCCGACGGGGCCGGGGAAAAGGCATAGCTCGCCAGGCTGCCAAACAGCCCGCCCAACAAATAGATGATCAGAAAGCGCAGATGGCCGAAATAGCCTTCGACCAGCGGCCCCAGCGCGTTGAGCGCATAGAGGTTAAACAGCAGGTGGATCACGCCGATGTGCAGAAACATGGCCGTAAACAGCCGCCACACCTCGCCCGCCGCCACCAGTTCATTGACCTTGGCGCCAAAGGTCACCAGCACATACATGTTCTGCGGGCCGTTGAGGTCGTTGTAAACCACCCAGCCATAGACGATCATCGCCACAAAGACGAGCAGGTTGATCACCAGCAGGGCACGCGTCGCCAGCGGCGGCGAGAGCTTGATATAAAAACGCGGGCGTTCGGGCGCAAAAGGCGGCACAGGCACGCGCGCGGCGTCGGGCGGCAGGTTGGGCGGATAGGGCGTGGTCACGATAGTTTATTTCCGGTGTTGTTCCTGCTCAGATCTCGACCGGCGTCCAGTCGACCCGGCACTTCTCGGCATGGATGATACTCAGGACGCGGTCGACCGTCTCTTCGAGTTGGCTCTCGCGGTTGACCACCACATAGTCAAACTCGACGATGTGGCGCAGTTCTTGGCGCGCCGTGGCGATGCGCATCTTCAGCTTGCCGGAATCTTCGGTCTTCCGCTCATGCAGCCGCCGCACCAGCTCCTCTTCACTCTCGGCGGTCAGAAAGATGGTGACGGCGCCGGGGAGCAGCTTGCGGATGGTGGCCGCGCCTTGCACGTCGATGCGCATGATCACATCTTTGCCGCTGGCCAGCGCGGCGCGCACATGCTTTTTGGGAATGCCCTTGTAGTCGCCATAGACCATAGCATGTTCCAGCAGTTCGCCTTGGGTCATCATCTCGGCGAACTCGCCCATCGAGACAAAGTGATAGTCCACCCCATCCACTTCGGTGGGGCGAATGGGCCGCGTGGTCGCGGTCACCACAAAATAGAAATCGGTGTTGCGCCGCTGCATAGCCTGCAAGGTCGCGTCCTTGCCGACGCCGCTTGGCCCCGACAATACGACCAACAGCGGGCGTGGGTGGTTCAGGCTGGCGTAGAGGGTCTCGACCTCGTCGTCCGTGTCGGTGATCAGGCTCATAAGTTTGCTTCGGCGTCCCACTGTCCGTATAGTATAGGCTCTATATAGGATATGTGCCCGTCCTGAAAGTATACGCGAAGTTGGGCTGCGCGGGGAAATTGATTGAGCCAGGCGCGTGCAGGAGTCGCACGCCGGGGGTACGGGAAAGGTCGCGTGTAGGAGGCGCGTGAGGGAGAACCATGCCGATCTACGAATACTATTGCCAGGAATGTCGCAAGCGCGTCAGCGTCTTTTTCCGCACCTTTGGCGAGGCGAGCGACGCCGCGGCGCGCTGCCCAACCTGCGGCGGCAGCCGTCTCCGCCGTCTGGTCAGCCGGGTGGCGGTGCTCAAATCGGAGGAGAGCCACATGGACGACCTAGCCAATTCCTCGCTGATGTCGGGGCTGGAACAGGAAGACCCGCGCGCCCTGGCCGGCTTTATGCGGCGCATGAGCGGCGAGATGGGCGAGCCGCTCGACTCCGAGATGGACGAGGTGATCAACCGGCTGGAGGCGGGTGAAAGCCCAGAGTCCATCGAACAATCGATGCCCGACTTGGCCGGGCCGGGCGACGCGATGGGCGAT
>JADLFO010000114.1 GCA_020845455.1 Caldilineaceae bacterium | reverse complement strand
TAGATGCCGACAGCCTCTCGCCCGCCAAGAGGCAGGGCCAATCCGACGACCTATCTGGGGCACGCGTATGAGAAACGCCGAATGAATGGGACGGCAGCGCCTTATTCGTGCTTGCTCAAGGCAGCGCGCAGCGCAGCCTCTCGCTCCGGCGGCAGCGTGGTCTTGAGGAGCCTCGCCTTGTGCGGGCGCAATTCGGCCAGGATCTTTTCCTCGTCGCCGCCTGCAGTCATCAGGAACAGGGCAGATGTGCCTGGCCGCAACCCCGCGCTGACCTCCTTGATAAACGCATCGTCGATTCCAGAATCCTTGAGCGCGCCGGCGATCGCCCCCGCTGCCGTGCCGACCACCAACCCGCCAATCGGGCCGCCGAGCAACAGCCCGGCCAGCAGCCCAATGCCGCCGCCGCCCAGGGCAAACTTGCCTGTGCGCTTAGTTGTCTGCTTGATCTCCAGTTCGCGCCCGCTGCGTGCCGTCTGCACAATCATGGGTTGCTCCGTGCTCGCCGCGGCCATGGGAAGCGGCGGCTCTTCCGAGCCTTCACCCCGCGTCACCACCACGGCGTCTTCGACATTGAGCCACCCCTGGTTCGCCCAAGTGTTGACATTCTCCAACATGTTCTCCGCACCGAGGAGATCATTAAACATCAAAACATGAATATTGGCCGTCATGATCTTCGCTCCTTTTCTGACTTAGTTCGTCTACTACCCGTGACCAATAGCCCGGTTATTGTCTGGTTGCCTGCCGGATCTCAGGACTGCCGATCCTTTAAGACACGCCGCAGGCTCTCTTCCGCCTGCGTGGACAGCGTCGTCTGGTAGACAGTGCCTTTGTATGGCTTGAGCGCAGCCAGCGCTGCGTTTGGATCGGCCTGGCGCACGATCAGGAAGATCGCCGACGTGCTCGGGTGCATCGCATCCTGCACGTCTCTGACAAATTTCTGGTCAACACCGAGATCGGTCATCGATCCGACCAATGCCCCCCCCAGCGCACCCATAATCAGCCCGCTCAACGGGAAAAAGATAAATCCCAGCATCAGCCCGATCAACCCGCCGCCCACTGCGCCGATCTTGACCCCGCGGTCTACCTCGTTGCGCACGCTCACCTTGCCGTTGGCGTCTTTCACCACGACCGCTGAATCGTCCAGGCTGATCAGGTTCTGCTTCTGCAACTGGCGCACGGTCTCGCGCACCTTGTCCGCTTCATCCTCATTTTCGAAGGTGATGACAATCAAGTTGGACATAACGTGTACTCTCCTCCTTTACTCTCAATGGATATAGGCCTCGACACCTACGACGAACCGGCAGACCGCTGCCTCGTCACGCCTGTGACTGCGACACGCAGGCCGCTATCTGAGGCAGCCGTGGCGTTCAACCTCCCAGCGGAATCGCCACCAGCATCATCAGCACACCGGCCATCACCAGCAGCAGGCCGGTCTTCACGGGGCTAGAGCCTGTATATGCGCCCCAGAAATAGCCGGCCACAAACAGCATGATGAACGACACCACGTTGGAGAGCCGGATGGCAAGATAATAGTTGCCGCGCAGCAGGAGAAATGGAACCAATGAGGGCAGCACCGCAATCACGGCTACCACCACGCAGCCCAATGCGCCGGCAAAATCCTCAAGCTTGACGCCGATCTTGCGCGGGCGGCCCTCGCGCAGGTGTGGGAGCACGCTCCTGTACAGCATCTGTCGCTCACCGCTGCTGGTGATCGGTTCAAGCAGATAGTCGACCTCCTCTGCGATCACCTCCACTCCCCCTTGTTCCGTCCCCGCAGCCTGGATCTTTCGCAAGAATCGATAGCTTTCGCCGCGCTCCAATACCGACACCAACACATGCATAATGCCGTCGATGATCCCCCAAGCCACCGTCGCGCCGAAGGCAGCAATGAGCAGGCTATTGGCATATTCGTCAGTCAGCGACGAGTCCTCCGCGCCGCCAAGCCGGATCATCCGATAGGCGAGCGTAAACGTCAGCAAGATCAGAATGCTGTAGATGGCCTCCGATAACTGGTCGATTGGGTCAAGCAGGCGGCCAAAGAAGCTCCACTTCGGCGTTGCGCGCGGCTTAACCCGGACAGAAGTGCGTGCAGACATAGGAGCCACTGCCTGACAATTGTGAGACGTTGGCGCACACCAGCCAGGCTCATCCTGGCTGGTGTACGCTGGTGTACATTACATGCCATTTACCTACACCAAGCCCCTACCCGGCGAGAATTTGGGCCTTCGCCGCCGCAAACTCTTCGTCGGTCAGCACACCGCTTTGATGCAGTTCGCCTAACTGCTGCAACCGCGTGATTGCCTCGCCGGTCAACCCCGCCGCAGGCGCCGCGGCCTGCGGCGCTGCGGCGGTCTGTTGTTGTGCTGTCGCTTGCCGCGCCATGGCCCTCTGCTGCTGTGAACTGACGACTGCGCCCGACACGGCGGTTGCGGTACCGGCAATGACGGCTGTGCGCGCCGCCGTACCGATCAGGCTGGGCCGTCCACTCCTTGACCTTCGCATGTTCATGCTCCTATCCAGTACACTCCCGAATCGTTGGTTCCTGGCTAACCCTCGTCGCTCGCCTCGACAAGCATCTCTTGAACGGCTTCGATCACGTCATGCGGGACACGCACATTCGCCAACACTTGCCCATTGGCGTTGCGCACCGCCCGCAGAAACTGGACCGCCCACACGTTCTCAAACAACATCGCCGCCGCCGTGCAGTTGTTATGCAACTCCTCTGCCGCCATCAGCAGATCGTTCTCTGACATCAGATCATCCACATGGTCTTCAACTTGCAGGAGCGGTGCGGCGACATCGGACGGCAGCTCGCCGGATTCGAGGATCGTGATATTGCCGTATGCATCCTTGCTGATCACGGCCAGATCGATGATCCGAATCAGACCGGTGCCGACGAGTTGGGTCAGCGCGGGGATAATCTCGCCCGTGAACTGATTGCCCGGAAATTCCACGACCAGGTACTCAATTGGGCCTAACGCTTCTCTCATGATAGTTCCCCTCTGAAAAGAATATCCCGGACGAGCCGTCCCTAGCGCGGCCAGTCAAGTCCCTGCAACAGCCAGTCCGGCAACGCCGTATCCAACGAGGTGATCAGTTGCGCCTCGCCGCCGCCTGCCGGCATGACCCAAATCCCCCAAGCGCCATTGCGATTGCTCATAAATGCGATTTGGCTGCCATCCGGACTCCAGGCCGGCAGACCGTCATTGGCGGGGTCGTCGGTCAGGCGGGTAACAGCGCCGTCGGCGGCAGAGAGCGAGTATAGCTCCCAGTTGCCATCGCGCGTATCGCTCATAAAGACCACCGACGCGCCATTGGGCGACCAGCGGGGCAGCGAGTCGCCGGAACTGCCGGTCAGAGGGCTACGGCTCGACCCATCCGCATTGATCGTCCAGAGTCCACAGGCGTTTCCGGTGTCGTCACAGCCCTTAAACACAATCTGCTCTGAGCTAGGGTGCCAGTCTGCATCTTTGCCAAGCGTCAGTTCGCTGAGCCGAGGAAAGCCGCTTCTGTCGTCGCTAGGCGTAGGCGGCGTGATATAGACCTTCCAGCGCCGGTCGCCGGTGCGGTTGCTGGAAAAGACAATCCGGTCGCCGGTCGGACTCCAGCGCGGCCGGCTGTCCTCGACGAAGTTTGAATAGCGCACCCGCACATCCGCACCAAAGTCATAGGCGCTCAAACCCAACTGGTCGGACTGCGTGCTGCGGAAGGCCAGGATATTGCCGCCGCGCTGCAACGCCGGCTGCATGGCGTTGTGAATGATCAACTGCGCCGTCGAGCCGGGGCCGGCGGGCACAGAGTAGATGTCTTCGAGGTCGTAGGCTCGGTTCCCTTCGCGCAAAACGCGCGAGGCCGAAAAGAGAATCACGCTGCCGGAGGGCAGTTCGTCCGGAACCGGAACGGGGGTCGCAGCCGGCATAGCCATGGCGACGGGCGCTGCAGCCGGAGCTGCGGCGGCGCCTGCAGCGGGCAGCGGCGGCGCAGCGATGACGGGCACATTCTCGGCGTTGGTCGCTTCAATATAGGCCGTGGCTACCCATCCCTGCCCGCCAGGGGCGAACGGCACACGCGCGACCCACCACTGGCCGTCTTCGCTCACGCCGACGATCCCGCCTGTCGTCCCCTGCGCGGCGACGCCGACAATCGCATAGGCCGTTCCCGGCCCGGTGCGGATATTGACCCCTGCCGGCGCAAGCACGCGGCCCGCAGGCTCTGCGGCGGCGGCGGCGGGCAGGTCGACGGCGAGGGTCTCAGCGCCGGCCATCACGGGGTCAGGCCCGGCCCCGGCGCTCGTAACAGCTTCCGTGCTCGTAACAGCTTCCACAGTTGTGACAGATTCTGCACTTGTCACCGCCTCCGTGCTTGTGACGGTCTCCGTGCTGGTCCCAGGCTCCGCTGCCGGGGCAGCCTCCGTCGGCTCGACGGTAGGCGCGGGGACCTCGGTGGCGGCGGGCGCTTCGGTGGC
>JADLFO010000113.1 GCA_020845455.1 Caldilineaceae bacterium | reverse complement strand
TCAGATCGTCGTGCCCCACGCCGCCGACCAGATGCGCCAGGCCCAAGGCGTGGCGCGCTGCCAAGTAGGGCTGGCGATACCGCCCAAAGAGGTCACCGTCGACCGGCTGGTCGCGGCGCTGGCGCAGGCGCTGCCCGACCGGTCGCCGCTGCGTGTCTATGCCCAAACGCTGCAAGCCGAGTTCGATGCATTGGGGGGCGTGCCCGCCGCGGCAGACAGGTTAGAAAGGTTCACCGCAGAGGACGCAAAGAGCGCAAAGGAGAAGGGAATAGGGGGTAGGGAGTAGGGACGGAAACCAGAGGGCAGCACCCCGCCTCCGCTTCTGCGCCCCACTCCCTACTGCCGATTCCCTATCATTCGAGGAAGAACCATGCAAGCACTGATTGAACGCATTGAGCGCGAGGGACGCAATCTGGGCCGGGGCATTTTGAAGGTGGATGGCTTTGTCAACCACCAGCTTGACCCGGCGCTGACGATGGAGATGGGGCAGGAGTTCGCACGGCGCTTTGCCGCATCCGGCGTGAGCGGCATCACCAAGATCATCACTGCCGAGGTCAGCGGCATTGCGCCGGCCCTCACCACCGGCATCGCGCTGGGTGTGCCTGTGGTCTATGCGCGCAAGACCCGTCCCATCACCATGGCGCAGGGCATCTACCGCGCCGAAGCGCCCAGCCATACCAAGGGCGGCGTGGTGGAGTTGATCGTCTCGCCTGAATATCTTTCGTCCGACGACCGCGTGCTGCTGATCGACGATTTTTTGGCTACTGGCAAGACCATCGCTGCCTTGGCCGGGCTGATCGCGCAGTGCAACGCTACGCTGTGCGGCATCGGCTGCATCATCGAAAAGACCTTTGAGGGCGGGCGCGACCTGCTGACCGCGCTCAACGTGCCGATCGTGGCGCTGGCTGTGATCGAGAGCATGGACGGCGATACGATCCAGGTGCGTCACGACGCCGCACAGATGCATTCTCAGTTGAATCAGGCGAAACCGTAGCGGCGGTTTCCGACGCCATTCAGGGCGCGCTGTTTCGACCACCGTTTCGAAAGCCCCATTCCATGGGGCGTCGTTGTTGAGCCTCGGCGTCTTGAGCGCCGGGGCGCTGTTTTTTAGCCCGGCGTCTTGAGCGCCGGGGCGTCCAAGGCGTATAGCTCAGGCCGGCGGTCGGCAAAAACTGGAATCTTGCGCCGCACCGCGTCCACTTGGCCCAGGTCGACCGTGACCGTCAGCAGCATCTCGGCCTCGCTGCCTTCGACCAACGTTTCACCCCACGGGTCGATCACAGCCGACGCGCCGAAGAACGCGCTGCCCTTGCTGCTGCCCACGCGGTTACACGCCGCCACAAAGCATTGGTTTTCGATGGCGCGGGCGCGCAGCAGCGTGCGCCAGTGTTCGCGGCGCGGGTGCGGCCATTCGGCGGGCAGCGCCATCAGCCGCGCCCCTTGCAGCGCATAGCCGCGGAACAGTTCCGGGAAGCGCAGATCATAGCAGATCGCCAGCCCCGTCTTACCCCAGGGCAAGTCCACCAGCGTGGGCTCTTGGCCCGGCCCCAGATAGATCTCCTCCTCCATCAACCGGAAAAGGTGGATCTTACGGTAGACCGCGGCCAGGCTGCCGTCGGGCGCATAGAGCGCCATACAGTTGTAGAAGCGGCCATCACGCTGGGTTTCCAACAGCGAGCCGGTCAGCCAAACGCCATAGGTCTGCGCCAGGGAGGCCAGCCGGCCAAACCAGCCCGGTTCACCGGCGCGGCGCGCCAAGGGCGAGGCATGGGCCGCGGCGTGTTCCAGGTCATAGGCGGTGCTCCACAGTTCGGGCAGCACCACCAGATCGCTGCCGCGCTGCGCGGCCTGGGCGATCATCGTCTCGGCGCGGGCAAAGTTGGCTGCCGGTTCACCCAGCGCGCAGTCCATCTGCACCAGGGTGATCGTCACAGAACTCTCTGGCTTCATGGGTTCCTCCTTATCAGCTATCCAATCGGCGCGGGGGCGTGTCGTCGGGGTCGGGCAACAGTTCGACGCTGGCCCCCGGCGCGGGCCGCGTGTATTCGCCCAGGCGGCCCAGACCGAGGTCTGTGGCAGGTTGGGTCAGCGACGGCGCGACATGGACCTGCGGCCTGGCCGCGGCAGACGTGCGCGGCGCGGCCGCCCCAAACCAGGCCAGCACCGCGCCCACCACCAACAGCCCCGCCGGCCACCAGCGCAGCAGCGCGCTCTGCATATCGTTATCTACGGTATAGCTTAGAATGCCCACAAACACCAATACGCTTCCGGGGATCAGCGCCCACCAGTGGCGGCGCGTCCCGGCCAACAGGTTCACCAGGAAGAAGACTAACCCCATCCCGATCAACAGCAGCGCGCCCAGCGTCTCTAGACGCGTGATGATCGTGCTGAGGCCCAGCACCGCGGCCAACACCCCCATAAAGCCGCCGGGGATGATCGCCCACCAATGCTCGGCGCGGTTGACCCAATAGACATTGGCAAAGGCCAGCGCCAACCCCACAAAGATCACCGCGGCCAGCAGCGGGCGCGCCACTTGGGGCAGCGTGCTGAGATAGATCATCGCCGCCAGCGCCAGCAATGTCCAGGCGGGCATCAAGCGCCAGTAGGTTGTGCGCCGGCGCAGATAACTGGCAAAGATGCCGATGCCGCCCGCCGCCAGCAGCGCGGCCACCCCATACTGCACCATGGGCTGATAGCGGTCCAGCAGCCCCAGATTGAAGACCAACAGCGCCGCTCCGGCCCCGATCAGCGCCGCCGCCCACCAGAGCAGTGTGCGCCGCCGGTCGCCGCTTGGCATCGTGCGCATGGCATTCCCTCGCAAAAAGGAAACCCCTGCCCGCAGCCAACTGCGCCCGGCAGGGGTCCAGCGATCAAATCATATTGTTCAAGATCATGCCGTCCGAGATCACATCGTTCGAGATCACAAGGCAGGGATCACGGCTTGGATCATACACTCACGCCCGCTACTCCACCACCGGCAGCGTATCTACCTCCACGCTCACATTCACCGCGCCTGCCGCCACCCAGCCGAGCGTGCCGTCATCGCCGACCACCTGAATCCAGTCTCCGGCAGTGTTGCGCCCGGTGACATCCAACCCGGTGCCGCGCGGGGCGCGGCCCACGGTATCGCCGCTGCTGTCGGGCGTGACATAGATAGTCACCATCAGTTGGCGCACGGTGGCCGTCGCCACCGGCACGGCCGCCTCCGGCTCAGGCGTCGCCACAATCGGCGCGGCGGTGGGCGCCGGTGTCGGCGTGGGGGTCTCCACCTGGGCGGCGGGCAGCGCGCCGACCGTGGATGTCTCCGTCACCGTGTCGCGGAAGACCCAGGCCGCTTCGCCGCCCGGCAGTTCAACCTGCACCCACTGGTTGTCGGGCGAGCGGGCGGTGGCGGGCAGCACCACCCCCTGCGGCGCCAAGACGACCAGCGCGGCGTCGACATCGGGCGCAGAACGGGCGTTGACCCCCTCTAGCACGGTCACGATGATCGCCGGGGAATTGGTGGGCACGATGTTGCTGTAGGGGGCAGGGACTGCAAAGCCCGACGTGATCACCTCGCCGCTCTCCACCTCCGGCGCGGCAGGCGCAGCGCCCCCAGCAGCGCCGGGCAGCGGTAGATCGGCGGCAGCGCCGTTGACCTGGACATATTCCGCCGAGATCCAGCCGGTCACGCCGTCGGGCAGCAGCACTTGGATCCAGTCGCCCGCCTCGTTGCGCGCCACCGCGGGCACGACCGTGCCAAACTCCAACAGCCGGATCACGTTGCCTTCCACGGCAGCCGGATCACGGCGCACGTTGACCCCGTTCACGGCGTTGATCGTGACGGTGATCGAAGCGGCGCTGCCGCCGGTCACAGTGCCGGTTCCGGTCACTGCCTCGGTCTCAGTCAGCGCTGCACCCGGCGCAACCTCGCCGCCTGTGGCCGGGGTGACGGTAGGCAGCGGCACAGCCTCGCCCGCGCCTTCGGCAGGGGCCGGTGCAGTGGTGGGCTGCGGTTCGGGCGTGGGAGTAAACCGGCCTACATGCTTCTCAACCTCGCCCACAAGCTGCTGCGATACCTCGCGCGTCTCAATGTCAAGATACTCCGCCGACGCATAGCCAATCGTCCCCGAAAGCGGTTGGCCCTCGGCCAGCGGGGTGTCGTTGACAAACAGCTCTACCCAGGTGTTGTCCAAAACGTCGAATACAAACAGGGTTTCTTCAAACGCCAGCACGCGGATCACCGGCGCATCCGTGTTGGGCGCGGTGCGCGCATTCACCCCAAATGTATTGTTCACAACGGCAAACGGGTGCGGGGTCAAAGGGACGGGGGTCGGTTCGGGCGAGGCAGGCTCGGTCGGCGTCGGTTCGACGGTGGGCGCCTCGGTCGCGACGGCGGGCGTTTCGGCAGGAGTCTCGGCCTGAGCCACACCCGCCGCCGCCGGCGTCGCCTCTGGGGAGATCGCGGCCGGCGGCTGTTGCACTTCGGAGAAAAGGCCGGGCAGAAATGTAAATACCGTATAGCCGATCACGGCCAGCAGCGCGATCGTGATGATCGTCGGCAGAACCCACGTCATGGCAGGCCGCCGCTCTTTTACATATTCAACCGGCTGCCATTCCTGGCCCAGTTCCTCCGGCGTGTTCTGAAGAGACCATTGGTCCGCGAGGCGCTGCTCCGACTCCTGGAGTATCCAGCGGTCGTCGGCCTGCTCCCCCTCCTGGAGCCGCCAATTGTCACCCGAACTCTGATCTTTCATTGCCTATAATTCCCCCCCGTCGATGAGTCCCAGCCGTGTTGATCCCCAGCCCTCGCATAAAATACGGTCTGAATAAAGAAGAGGATGAATAAAAGAACCCACCCCACGACTGCCCACCCTGGGTCATGCCGCTTGCCCAACAGGTCGTTGAGCGCCACGCCCGCGCAAACAAGCGTGAGGCTCAGCGCCAGCGGCATACGGGCACGCGGGGCGGCAAGTATGTGACGCCAGGGCCGCCGGTGCATCTGCCGATACCACTGCAAGTAGCCGGCGGTGGCCAACAGGCCCGCCAATCCTACCAGCCACAGGGCATTCGCCGGCACGTCCGGAACTGTCACCTTGAAAGGTCGCCAGGCTTATGGTGCATCCACGCACACGATAATACCCTCTGCAAACGCATCTCCAGTCAACGCACATGGCGGCCGTCGCGGCGCGCAGTGGGGCAGAGGCGGGCGGCTGTCTATCTTACTTGACGTTTATTCCCGGCTTCGGATACTGGCTGCGTGAAACGGACTACTCCGCGACCGCTTGCTCTCCGCCGCCCCGCCCGCCGTGTGCGCTGTCTGTAAACCACAGCAGGCGGCTCCTTGAATTCTGGCTGAGTCTGGGTCTGCTTGACGTTCGACTAACCGGCTGCTATAGTTCTGGCTGCTATAGCTCTGTCTGTACAAGTTCTGTCTGTGATCGCTTGTCTGCATCTGAGCGTACTCTGGGCGATATCGTCCTCGTCGCCGGCCCGGACTGTCGCCAGTGCGCCCAGTGGCTAGTATACACGCAAAGCGACCATCCTGTAAACAAAACGAATTGCGTGCCAAGTTTTCGCCAACTTGCAACAAAAATTTCCACCCATAAGACGATCTCGCCATGGCCCCGGTCCCTCTCAACGCTTCAGCGGATTCCCCTCAACGTGCAGCCGCCTCGGCGCGCTTCTATGACCTGATCGTCGTCGGCGCGGGGGGTGTCGGCAGCGCCGCCGCCTATCATGCCGCGCGCAGCGGGCGGCGGGTGCTTCTGCTCGAACAATTTGCCGTGGGCCACACCCGCGGCAGCAGCCATGGCGGCAGCCGCATCATCCGCTATACGCACGATTCGCCGGGGCCGGCCGGGCAAATGCCCGCCACCTTCCAGCTTTGGCATGAGCTTGAACGCGAAAGCCGAGCGCGTCTGCTCCAGCTTACCGGCGGGCTGTATATGGCACGCCAGGAGGATACCTGGCTGGCGGGCTGCCAAGCCACGCTGGAAGAACTGGACTTTGCCCATCATGTATTGGACGCGGACGATCTCCGCCGCGCCTTCCCCCAATTTAACGTCCCCGACGGCTGGCGGGCGCTCTACCAGGCCAACACCGGCATTCTCTCGGCCACGCACTGCGTCGAGGTGATGGTGGCCCAGGCCCAGCAGCACGGCGCCGAGGTGCGCGCCGAAACCCCCGCCCTGGCCGTGCAGCCCGACGGCGAGGGAGTGACGGTGCAGCTCGCCTCCGGCGAAAGCGTGCGCGGCAGCCGCGCCATCCTTGCCGCCGGGCCGTGGTCGGGGCGCTTCCTGGCCGAGTTACTGGACTTCGGCGTCCCGCTGCGCGTAACGCAGCAGCAGGTCGCCTACTATACTGTGCAAGACCCCGCCGCCTATGCCGTGGGTACATTCCCGATCTTTATCACGGCGCTGGAAGACCATCTCTACGGCTTTCCCATCTGGGAGCGGGCCGGGAGCATCAAGGTGGCGCTCGAACAGACGGCGCGCACGGTGGACCCCGACGGCCCGCGCGCCGTGGACGACGACCTGCTGGCGCGCCTTTCGGCGCGGGTCGCGACCTATCTGCCGGGGGCAGACCCTGCGCCGGTACATGTTGAGCCTTGTCTCTACACCGAGACGCCCACGCGCGACTTTGTGATCGACCGCCACCCGCACCACCCGCAGATCGTGATCGCCGCCGGGTTCAGCGGGCGCGGTTTCAAACATACGATCGCCGTGGGCAAGCTCTTGGTCGACCTGGCCTTCAGTGACGCTGGCGTCTACGGCGGCCCCTTCTGGCAAGACAGCTATCGGATCACCCGTTTTGCCCAGACCCAAACGCCCGCTGTCTAGCTATGACCATCCCATGAACCCGTACGCCGCAGGCGGACGCGATGAACCGGCTGCCGCCACCCAAGTTCTGCCCCTAGACGACCCCGCGGCGCAGACGCTCGCCCTGGCCCTGCTGGCCGGCGAGCAGATCGTGGTCGCACCCACCGACACCGTCTACGGCGTCATGTGCCGCTATGACAGCCCCGCCGCCATCGCCCGCCTCTATGTCGCCAAAGACCGCCCGCCGCAAAAGGCCATCCCCGTCTTGATCGGCGACCCGGCCCAGCTCGACGCGCTGGTGCAGATGCCGCTGCCGCCCGCGGCCCACGCCCTGATCGGCGCACTCTGGCCCGGCGCGCTGACCTTGGTGCTGGCGGCGCAGCCCCACCTGCCCGCCGTCCTCACCGCAGGTCAACCCACCGTCGCCGTGCGTATGCCCGACCACGCCGGGCTGCGCGCCTTGATCCGGCGCAGCGGGCCGCTGGCCGCCACCAGCGCCAACCGCAGCGGCGGCCCCGATACCCGTTCCGCCGCCGAAGCCCTGGGTCAATTGGCGGGCCGCGTGCCGCTCATCTTGGCCGACCCCGCACCCCCGCCCGGCGCGCCGCCCGCCACCCAGCCCAGCACGATCGTCGACTTGGCCGGCTCGGCCCGGCCGCGGCTGCTGCGCGCCGGCGCGCTCGACGACGCAGTGCGCGCCGCGCTGGCGGCAGCGGGGCTGCGCCTGGATACACCGCCCCATGTGGATCGGCGTTGACGTATCGCGCGCCCTGCGCGCCCGGCGCACCGGCACCGAACGCTATGCCTACGAGATTGTCGACCATCTGCTGCGGCTGCCCGCGGCCCGCGCGCACCGCTGGCGGCTCTACAGCGACGCCGCGCCGCCGCCGGGCCTCTGGCGCGACCCGCATATAGAATGGTGCGTGATGCCCGCGGCCCGGCTGTGGACACACCGCACGCTGGGCCGTGAAGTGTTGTGCCGCCCACCCGACGTGCTCTTTGTGCCCAGCCATGTCGTGCCCTGGCGCTGGCCGCCGCGACGGCTGCCGCCCACCGTCGTCACCGTTCACGACCTGGGCTATCTCCGCTTTCCCGCCGCCCACACGCGCCGCCAACGTCTCTATCTAGACTGGGGCACGCGCTGGAGCGCACACGCCGCCAGGCTTGTCATCGCCATCAGCCAGGCCACGGCGCGCGACCTGACCGGCGAGTTGGACGTTGCGCCCGCCAAGATACGCGTGATCCACGAAGCGCCCACGCCGCTGCCCGCGCCCGACGCCGAAGCCGTCTCGGCGCTGCGGGCACACTACGGGCTGGCGCGGCCCTATGCGCTCTATGTGGGGACGCTACAGCCGCGCAAGAACTTGGCCCGGCTGATCGACGCCTACAGCCGCTTACGCGCCACCCACGCCGTCGCCTGGGACCTGGTATTGGCAGGCGGCGCAGGCTGGCTCAGCGCGCCGATCCTGGCGCAGGCGCAGACCAGCCCCTGGGCGGCGTCGATCCACTTGCCCGGCTATGTGCCCGACGCCGACCTGCCCGCCCTGCTCGCAGGGGCGCGCTTGTTCTGTTTTCCGTCGCTCTATGAAGGATTTGGCCTGCCCGTGCTGGAGGCGCAAAGCTTAGGAGTACCGGTGATGACTGCCAACAATTCCGCGCTGCCCGAGATCGCCGGCGATGCCGCGCTGCTCGTCGACCCAACCGATGTCGAGGCGATGGCCGAGGCCATGCTGCGGCTCAGCCAAGATGAAGCCCTGCGCCAACGGCTGATCGCGGCGGGCTATGCCAACCTCCAACGCTTTTCTTGGGCCAAGGCCGCCGCCGAGACGCTGGCCGTTCTGGAAGAGGCCGCGGCCGCCCGTGACTAGCCGCCCCCCGCGCGCCGCGCTCCCCACGGTGAATATCTTGGGGGTGGCGGTGCATCGCATCGACGTGGCCGGAACACTGGCCCAGATCGGCGCGTGGATCGAGGCAGCCCGCCGCGGCGCGCCCGGCTGCCGCCAGATCTGCACGGTCAACCCGGAATTTATCATGGACGCCCGCCGCGACCCCGCTTTTGCCGCGGCGCTGCACCGCGCCGACCTGCGCGTGCCCGACGGTGTAGGCGTGCTCTGGGCTGCGCGGCGGCAAGGGGTGCGGCTGGCAGAACGCGTCACCGGCTCCGACGGCATCTATCAGATCAGCCAAGCCGCCGCGGCCCAGGGCTGGCGGCTCTTCTTGCTGGGCGCGGCCCCCGGCGTGGCAGCACGCACCGCGGCCGTCCTCCAGGAACGCTATCCAGCACTCATCTTGGCGGGCCATGCGTCGGGCAGCCCCGACGAGGCAGACTGGCCGGCCATCCATGCCCAACTGGCGGCGGCCCGCCCCGACGTGCTGCTCGTCGCGTTTGGACACCCGCGCCAAGACCTGTGGATCGACCGCCACCGCCGTGAACTGCCCGTCGCGGTCGCCATGGGGGTGGGCGGCGCATTTGACTTTGTGGCCGGGGTGACGCCGCGCGCCCCGCGCTTGCTGCAGCGCATGGGGCTGGAATGGCTCTACCGGCTGATCCGCCAACCCTGGCGCTGGCGGCGCATGACCAGGCTACCCCTGTTTGTCTGGCAGGTTCTGGCCGACCAAAAACCGTAAGGGCAGTAGGAGATTCGCACAGTAAACGGCACGCTCTGTCCCGTACGGACACGATAGTTCGTGTCCGTACGCGCAGCGTGGCCGATTGTGCGCTACCCCTTGACCGCGCCTGCGGTCAACCCCTCCACCAGCCGCTGTTGGAAGACCAGGACCAAGACCACCAGCGGGATCGTCACCACCACTGCGGCGGCCATAATATCGGCCCAGGGGATCTCAAACTGCTGTTCGCCGGAGAAGTAGGCGATCGCCACCGGCACGGTGCGCGCCCGCGCGTCGACGGTGAAGGTGAGCGCGTAAAGGAATTCATTCCAGGCCGAGATAAACGCCAGCAGCCCGGTCGTCACCAACCCCGGCGCGGTCAGCGGCAGCAGGATCATGCGGAAGGTCTGGAAGGGCGTTGCGCCGTCGACAAAGGCGGCTTGCTCCAGTTCCACGGGCAGGCTTTTGAAAAAGTTGCTCAGCACCCAGACCGTGAAGGGCAGTGAAAAGGTCAGATAAGTCAAGATCAGCGCCCACGGCGTGTTGTAGATGCCAAGGGCGCGCACCATGGTAAAGAGCGACCCCAGAATGGCGATCGCCGGGAACATGGTCATCGAGAGGATCGTGTAGAGTACGATCGATTTGCCACGGAAGTTAAGCCGCCCCAGCGCATAGGCCCCAAACGAGCCGATGGCCAGCGCCAGCAGCACCGTGGTCAGCGAGACAAACGCCGAGTTGAGCAGGGCGCGGCGGAAAAGCTCGTTCTGGAAAACGGCGATATACGCTTGAAAGGTCGGCTGGGTGGGGAAGTACTTCACCGGCGTGCTGAAGAGCAAACTGGGCGAAGTCAGCGAGGAGACGATGGCCCAATAAAAGGGGAAAAGCGTATAGATCGCGATCAGGAGCACGATCAGCCAGAAAAGCGCGTCGCGCACGATCCGGCCCAAGGTCAGACGCTGGGTCATGAAGGTTCCTCCCTGCCGCGGAAGATGACACCAATATAGAATATGACAAAGACGGCGATCACCAGGAAAATGGCGACGCTGATGGTCGAGCCGTAGCCCAGCTTTTGAAACTGGATCAGGTTGCGCTGGTTCATGGTCGCCATGCTCTCGGTGCCGAACGCGCCGCTGGTCATGATCCAGACCAGGTCAAAGACGCGCAGCGCGTCGAGCGTGCGAAAGATCAGCGCCACGACGATCGAAGAGCGCAGCAGGGGCAGCGTGATGGTCGTAAACTGCCGCCAGCCGGTTGCGCCGTCCACCGAGGCCGCCTCATAGATGTCTGCCGGGATCAACTGTAGCCCGGCCAAGAGCAGCAGGGCCATGAAGGGGGTAGTCTTCCAGACATCCACCGCCACCAGCGCCCAGAGCGCCGTGTTGGCGTTGGCTATCCACGCGATCTTGCGGTCGAGGATCGGGACGACGTTGACAAAAAAGTCGTTGACCACGCCAAAGACGTCGTGATACATCCACTTCCACATCTGCGAGGAGATGGCGGTGGGAATGGCCCACGGTACCAGCATCGCCGTGCGCATCAGACCGCGACCGGGGAACTTGCTGTTGACGACCAGGGCGATCCCCAAGCCTAAGATCAGTTCAAAAAAGACCGAGGTGACGGTGAATTTCACCGTGTTCAAGACTGCCTCCCACCAGCGCGGGTCGGTCAGGAGCACGCGGTAGTTCTTCAGCCCCACGAACTCCCAAGCGCGGGCGCTGCCCAAACGGGCGTCGAAGAAGGTCGCATAGACGGTGTTCGCCAGCGGATAGAACGCTACGCCGATCACTACCAGAATGGTGGGCAGCAACAACAGATAGGCCAGCCGTTCTTGGCGCTTGGCCGCGGCACTCAACGGATGGCGCTTCGATACCACTTGAGTAGCCAATGGGTTTTCCTTTCGCATATCTTTCGGATGTGGGGAGCCATCGGGTGAAAAAAGGACGCCACTCGACGAGTGGCGTCCTTTTTCTAGCGATCTACATAGAGACGCAAAAAGCCTTACTGCAAGAGGGATTGCAGTTGCGACTCGATGGACTCCACCGCCTGCTGGCCGTCCTGCTGCCCGGTCAACACCTTATTGACCTCGGTGAAGTAGATAGTCGACACTTCATTATAGGCCTCGCCGGTGACGGTGCTGGGCCGCGCCACGGCGCCGCCGGCAAAGACATCATAGAGCTGCTCGAAGAAGGGATTGGCCTCCAAAACATCGGCGTCTTGGTACAGATCGCCGATCGTCGGCAGCATACTGCCGACGGTGGCGCGGATCTTCTGGCCTTCCCGGCTCGCCATGCAGACCGCGACCGCAGCGGCGGCGTCCACGTTGGCGCTGTACTTGCTGACCGACATCTGCCAGCCGCCCAACGTATCGGCATGGCGTGCGTCGTCGCCTTCGCCCATCGGCGCCGGCACCACGCCGAATTTATCCTTGATCACGCTGTCTTCGGCGTTGCCCAGGGAATAGGCATAGGGCCAGTTGCGCATAAAGGCGGCGTTGCCTGCCTGCCACACGCCGCGGGCGTCCTCTTCCATATAGCTGACCACGCCGGGCGGGCTGATGCGATCCACCCAGCCGGCAGCCATGTCAAACGAAGCGGCCGCCTGCCCGTTGTTGATGCTGACCGTGCCGTCCGGCTCCACGATCTGCCCGCCGCCCCAACTGACCTGCCACTCCAGGCCATTACAGGTCAAACCTTCATAGGCCGCGCCCTGCCAGACATAGCCCCAGAAATCAGGGTTGCCCTCGGCGCGCTCCCCCTCCTGAATGGCGGTCGCCATCTCGTCCAGTTCGGCCCAGGTGGTCGGCGGCGCATCATAGCCGTACTTCTCCAACAGGTCGGTGCGATAGTAGAGCAGGCCGGCATCGGTGAACCAAGGGATGCCGACCAGCGCGCCGTCGACGGTGTTGTTCTGGATGATCGCCGGGAAATAGTCGCCGATCGCATCGCCGACATAAGGCGTCAAATCGACCAGATGCTCGGCCAAGATGCCGGGCCAGATCACGTCGGTCTGCATGATGTCGATGTCGGGAGACTGCGCCCCAAAGAACTGCAGATAGAGCGCCAGGCGGTCGGTGGCGCTGTCGGGGCCGTTGACGACCTCGATCTGGTAGCCGGTCTCCTGGGCGCAATATTCCACGGCGGCCGTGTCAAAGTCTCGGCTGACGGCTCCCAGCATGGCGCGTACGACCACCCCCTCCGCAGGGGCTGCCGCGCCTTCGGCGGGGGTTGCTTCCGCGCCGGCAGCGGCTCCTTCTGCAGGGGTTGCAGCAGCCGGTTGTGCGGCCCCCCCGCCTGGCGCGGGGGCAGGGCAGCCGGCCAGTGCTAAGCTCAGGATCAGCAACAGACCCAGCATTGCATACAGCTTCCGATTCATGGAATGCCTCCTTGATAGTGTGTGAAACCGGATTTTGCGGGGCAAATGTGAAGAACCCTCCGCCAGAGGATAGACCAAAGCCAAAGGAGGGACAGTGCAAGTGCTTACTAATATCCCAACCTGTGCGCTGTTTGTCTGGCTATCACTGTCAGTCCAGGGTCGCCAACCATCCCGATCCGGCCTTGGTGAGCGGGTGAAGGCTGATGAACATCTCCATCATACACCGGTTTCAGACCCATGCAAAGCATGAGTTTTCAGCCCGGCAGCCGCGGGTTTGGCGGGCAATCGCACAGATAGAGAAGGAAAGTGGCGCCGCAGATGCACAACCGAGCCAGGCGGGGAAGGGCGTTCGGCTAGTCCAGGTCGAGCGCGTCGTCGCCGGCAAAGACTTCGGCAGGACGCCCGTTGACCCGTTCATAGGCGATGCCCAGCGCGCTCAGCCGCTGCTCGGCTTCGTCGGCGGCGGGGCTGCGGCCCAACAGGATCACATAGTCGGCGTTCAGCGTCTCTTCCAGGCGTGCGACGATCACCGGCTGTACCTGCGCTACAAAGCGCAGGAGCGCGATCTGGTCGGCCAAGTCGGTCAACGCATCCACCAGGAGCAGATAGGGCGGGGCCGCGGCGGGTTTGGGCGCGCCGGCGCCGGGCGCGGCTGTCACAGCCGCACTTGTGTCAACTGCGCCCGCATCGGCAGAGTCCGCCTCGAAAGAGGGTGCTGCCGAGGAAGGCTCTTCCACCCCGACTTCCTCAAAAGAGGCGGCCTCGCTCGGCGTTGGGTCGATCGGTGACTCGTCGAACCGTGACTCGTCGAACGGCGGCTCGTCAGAAGGGGAGACATCGAAGGCGGCCTCCGGCTCAAAGGGCAACGATTCGCCCGCCCACTCATCACCCGTCCATTCATCGTCGAACCCGCCCGGCTCCCAGGCTTCGGGCGCAGCGGCCGGGCGATGATCATCATCCGCAGCGGCCTGCCGCTGCCAAGGCCGCACTACATGCGGGCTGGTCGGCACGCCCTTGCGCCGGAAGTCGACCCAGACCACCTCCAGCCCGGTCAACTGCATATCGGCCCAAACGCCCAGCCCTTCCGGCTCCAGCATATAATGGCCGGGTCCCAGCGGGCTAAACTCGGCGGAACACTCGCCGTATTCGGGTTTGCTGCCCGTGCGGCGCATCATGCCCTCCCAGTCCTCTTTCCAGATATAGACCGGCAGCCCGCGCATCCCTTCCACTTCCACACGCACGACGCTGTAGCCCGGCATGGACCCCGCCGGGCTGACCGTGACCTCCCAGGTGGCGACCAACGGCTGAAAGATCACCTCCAGCGCATTGCCGCCGTCCAAGGTCAGTTCCGATTGGAGATAGCCGCCCTCGACGCTCAGGGTGTAGACCCCCGCGGCCAGCCCCTCAAAACAGAAGGTATTGTTGGCGCCGACCAGTTGGCGCACCTCGTTACCCACCGAGTCGACCAGTTTGGCCGGTCGCCCTGCCGCGTCGGGCGCGGCGCCGGCGATCACGCTCTGCCCGGATTGGCCGTCGAATTCCCCCTGCGGACGCACGTCGAGCGGCACAAACAGTTCGATCTCCACTATGTTCTTGCCGTCGAGCGCAATGTCGGAACGGCTCGCCACATCGGCATAGCCGACGATCTGCACCGCATAGAGACCGCGGCCCAGCCCCTCAAAGATAAACGTGCAGTCCGGCCCCACGCGCTGCTCTTGGCGGTTGGCCTGGTCGTCGAGCAGCCAGACGTGCAGAGGCCGGTCGGGGGTGCAGCCGCCGATCACACGCCCGCGGATGTTGGAGGCGCGCGGCAGCGCGTCGGGTGGGGGCGTCATCCCGCTGTAGACAAACTCTACATAGACGGCGCTGCGCCGGTCGGTTTGGACATAGGCTTCCAGCTTGACCAAGCGGCCCTCGCTGTCCATCAGCCCGTCCACCGTCACCCCGTAATAGCCCGGCTCCACCGGCCCGATGGCGCAGGCGAACTCGCCGATCTCCGGCGCAGCGCCGGTACGCGCCTGGGCGCTGCTCCATTCATCGCCAAACACCTGCACGGGCAGGTTGAGATAGCCGTCGACGGCGCAGTAGATCATGCCCGGCTGGGCAGGCGGCTCCTCCAGTGGGCGCACCGTATAGCCCCAGCCGGTGGTCGCCAGGTCCACTTGGCGGCGATTGCGCCCGTCGAGCGTGATCCCCTCCAAGTGGCTGCCGCCCCCCTGCACACGCACGTTGTAGGTCCCCGGCGGCAGGTCGACAAAACGAAACGAGCCGTCGTCTTTGGCCATGGTGACCCACTCTTCCCCGTCGCTGGTACGCAGCAGCATGACCACCGCGCCCGCGCCGCCGCGCACCGTGCCGCCCAGCGTGCTGCCGCTGGCCTGGTTCGTCGACTCGGCCAGGTCTAGGTTGACCGTGGCGTCCTCTTGGTCGGGGAGCAGGCTGACGGGCTGCTCCAGCAGCGCGCCATCAACGCGCAGCGTGTAGTTGCCGGGCAGCAGGTCGGGGAGCATATAGCGGCTGTTGGCATCCAGCACGGTGCGCGCCACCTCGGCGCCGCCCTTTTCCAAGATCACGGTGCGCCGGTCGCCCGCATGCAGCACCGTACCGTGCAGCGTGGCGCGCGCCCCCACCAAGGTCGCGCCCTGCCAGCGGCGCACGACCTTTGGCTCGGCCTTGAGCGCGCGCGCGATCGGCAGCGCGCCGCCCGGCCAGCGCTCGCTCACCCAGGCGTGATGCTCGCACCAGGCGCTTGCGCTGCCCAAAACCGCGTTGCCTAACAGCCAAAAGGCGCTGGCGAAATAGTAGTCGGGCGCAGGCTGATAGCGGCTGCTCGACCCCATCATGATGCGGCAGGCTTCCAACGTCTGCGCCAGGTGCAGGTCGGGCGTGGTGGCAGGGTAGCGCGGGTCAACATCCTCGCCCACCAGATAGCCGCCTTCGGTGGAAAGGATCGGGATGCTGCGCCCCAAATGGCGGCGGTTGCGTGCGTCAAAAAACTCATAGGCCAGCCAGCAGGCATGGTCGTCCATGACCGTCGCGCCGGGGTTGCAGCGTTCCAGCCGCAGTTTGTTGACCGCTTGCAGCGAGCGCCCGCGCCAGGCATCTTCGCCCCAACTCTCGCCCGCAATCGCCTGGTAAAAGCGCTGCGTGTAGGGGCTGCCCTCCTGGCTGCCGCTGTCATAGGGATAGTCGAGCGGGCGGTTGCGCCCATAGTTGTGGATGGCGTGCCAGACTGGGCCGTTGAACAGGTCCTTGCGCCCGCGGCCCACGATCTTGCCGACCAGGTCCCAACGGCTGCCGTTGGCGACCGCGGGCACGCCCGGCATCCCGCCCCGTTCGAGGATCAATTCCATGTTGGCGATGGTGTTTTCCACCACCAGGTCGATGCCGTTAGCGGGCACGCGCCCGCCCTTCCATTCGCTGTCCTGGTCCGGCTCGTGGTTGAACTCGAAGTAATGCACCCCGGCGCGAATAAAGGCGTCGAGGTGGACGATCTCGCGGATGTCGAGCGTACTGGGGTTGGGACTGGGCCGGTAGATGCGCACGATGGGCATGATGCCTTCGGAGAGCAGCAGTTCGGCGAAGTCGATGGCCCCGTCGTGGTTAAAGATCTTAACCCACTTGATGCCCATGGCCTTCATTTCGGGGATCCAGTGGTCGCGGATCCTGCCGATGCCGATGGCCGAGGCAAAGCCCGCCGCCCAATGGACGCCGATGCCGGTGTCATTGGCCGGTCGTGGATATTCGTGCAGTTCCATCACATGTGTCCGTCTTCCTCACTCCCCCACACGGGCATCCCCGCGACAGTATCTGTCACGGGCAACATTATACATGACTCGCCGCCAATGCCGTAGCTTTATCCGGCGGCCTGCATCACCGCGGCTGACTTCAGCCGGGGTGCAGAAGCAGGCTGTTGGCGCCCAGGTCGCCGAGCATCAGCACGTCATAGCGCGCAAGAGCCTCTGGCGATGTTGGGAACTCCGTCGGGGCCAAGTGGCCGGGCAGATGGGTACACTCGACGCCGGCTGTGGTCAACGCCTGGGCCAGCGCGTGGATACCGGTCTCATAGACCGTGCTGGAAAAGAAGTCCCAGCCCTTGTGGTGCGTGCTGGCCGAGATCCAAGGTTCACCGGCCAATAGGACCCGAACTGCCGGCATGGCGTCCCTCCTTTTGCGTGGTGGTTGCTCGCAGTTGGCAGTCAATCATATGATAGACAAGCCTGAACTAATCTACCATAATCCACAGGAGTTTGCTTGCGCAGGTGAAATACGGTATTGTATGGTGACGACGTTATGGATCAGTCACACGCAACCCAGGCGGGTACGCCGGTCGCCGCCACACCATCCGAGCTGTATACACGTCTCAACACTCGTCTACAAGACGGTCTGCCTGGCCTGCTGGGGCTGGAGCTAGTCGAGGCGCGCCCCGGTTTTCTCACCATGCAGGTGACGATCCGCCCCCATCATTTGGCCGCCAATGGCTATCTTCATGCAGGGAGCGTGGTGACGCTCGCCGATACGGCCTGTGGCTTTGGCTGTCTAGCCAGCCTGCCGGAAGGCGCACACAACTTCACCACCATCGAACTGAAAAGCAACTTTCTCCGCACCGCCATATCCGGGCAACTGCGCGCCACGGCGACCCTCGTCCACGGCGGTCGCCGCACCCAAGTCTGGGATGCGGCGGTGATCGACCAAGACGAGCGCACATTGGCCCTCTTTCGCTGCACCCAAATGCTGCTCTACCCAGAACAAGGTGCTAGCCCGATAGGCAGTAGAGGCTGAACCATGACTAGCAAAGCCCCTAACGGTTTTAACATCAACCGTCTACCGCCTGAGCTAAAAGAGCAGCTAAGGCATCTCTACGAATCGTCACGTCCTACAGATAATCATCAGTTCTTGGACGTAGATGTGATCCATTTAGGGGACGCTACACACTTGCTTCCGCGCATAGAACCCAACAGTGTAGCCCTTAGCTTCTGGTCACCCCCTTACTTTGTGGGTAAAGAGTACGAGGCGCATTTAACCTTTGATACATGGCAGGATCTGCTAAGAACCGTGATCGCTCAGCATTTCCCGATCATTAAGCCCGGCGGGTTCTTGGTTATAAACATCGCAGATATCCTTGTGTTCAAAGATCCTGATATGCCCAAGATCCAAGCCGAGGTAGTCGGGCGCAAAAAGTCGCCGGTTACTCGGGAGGATGTCCTTAAGGCAATGCAGAAATACCCCGAATATAACCGATATCAGTTGGCTGAGCTACTTGGTTGCAGTGAGCAGACGATTGATAGACGGCTCAATGGAAATAACATTCGAGGAGGAAAATCCGAGCCCCAAACACGAGTGAAGCTAGTAGGAGGTCTCATCGAAAACTGGGCATTGCAGGCAGGTTTTTACCCCTATGATCGTAGAATATGGGTCAAAGACGCTGCATGGGAGAACTCTCGGTGGGCAAGCCTCTCTTACCGAGCCGTAGACGAGTTTGAGTACATCTATATATTCTGGAAGCCAGGCGTAACGAAGATTGACCGTAGTCGTCTGTCAGCAGATGACTGGCGCGAGTGGGGCTCACGGGCAGTTTGGTACATTCCATCCGTTAGGGCAAACGATGATCACGAAGCGAAGTTTCCCCTTGAACTGCCGCAAAGGGTGATACAGCTTCTGACTGATCCTGGTGATCTTGTC
>JADLFO010000112.1 GCA_020845455.1 Caldilineaceae bacterium | reverse complement strand
TACCCAAAGAAGGGGGCTTTATGCAACAAAATCGCATCAGGCACATTGTCATCAGGCAGATTGTGGCGCGCGCCGGCCTTGTGGTCTGTCTTCTGCTGACGCCGCTGCTGCTGACGACCGCCTCGCTGGTTGTCAGTCCCCAGGAGGCGGATGCCTCCAGCCACCGGGAAGCGCCGCTGATTTCACAAGACCAGTATGCCGACAACACCGACACCTATGTCTTTATCTCACCGGCCAACCCTGACCATGTGGTCCTCGTTGCCAGTTGGATTCCCGGCGAGTTTCCGGAAGGCGGTCCCAACTACTATGAATGGGGCAACGGCGTCTACTATGATATCCACGTCGACAACAACGGCGACGCCATTGCGGATTTCACCTACACCCTGACCAGCACGGTTCAGGTGCAAAACCCGCTGACCTTTCTCTACAGCGTCGGGCCGATCGGCGCCAACGGCGAGAACTGGAACCGCCAACAGCGCATTACGGTGACCGAGACCAGCGCAGGCGGCGCCAAGACGCTGCTCGACAATGTGCTGGCGCCGCCGGTCAACATCGGCAGCAAATCGACCGACAACTATGACCAGTTGGAGGACAGCTTTATCTACAGCGTCAACGAAGGCGGCGACGACCTGACGATCTATGCCGGGCAGACCGATGACGCCTTCTGGGTTGACCTGCAGGTGTTTGACCTGCTGACGCTGCGTGGGCAAGCGCCGCCGGTCGGGTATAGCAAAGGCAACAATGACCCGGTGGATTCCTTGGCCGGGTTCAATGTCCACAGCCTGGTGATCGAAGCGCCAATCAGCCGCCTGACGCTCCCCGGCGAGCCGGTGCTGGGGGTCTGGGCCACGGCGCGCCGCCCGGCGATGCGCGTGCTCAATGGGCCGGCAGGGCTGGGCACACTGGACAACAGCGGCGACCCGGTTCAGGTCTCTCGCCTGGGCATGCCCCTGGTCAACGAGCTAGTGCTGCCCTACGCGCTCAAGGATGCCTTCAACAGCATTCCGCCCAGCACCGACGCGGCGCTCTACACCGGGGGCGGCGGCGCGGCCATTCAGGAGATTCTGCAGGGCAGTGTGGAGGACCCTGAGGTCGGCAATCTGCTCTGTGGTCTGTACGGCGTGCCGCTGCCGGGTGACAGCGACGACAACTGTCAGACCGAATTCACCGTGGGGGACGTTCGTTCGGGCCGGGGCGACATCTTCGACATCTTCCTGACGGGCATGGTGCTGGCGAACACGTTCACCATTCAAACGGCGAACGGTCCCGTGACCTTGCCCGCCGGCTTCAACGTCAACCGCCCGGCGAGCGGCGTGCCGGCAGAGATGATCCGCATCAACACCGCCATCAAGGGCGATCTCTGCTCGCCCAAGCCGAGCCGTCTGGGGGTGTTGGGCGGCGATGCCTGCGGCTTTCCCAATGGCCGCCGCCTCTTCGACGACATCGTCGAGATCGAACTGCTGGCGGTGGCCGGCGCAGCGTACCAGGTATTGGATGGCCGCGATGCCGGTTTCAGCTTCAACCCCGATCTGATCTCCGTCTTGAGCGACAACGTCGACTTCAACGATGTGCGCTTCCGCGGCGAGTTCCCCTATATGGCGTTGGCGCAAAGCGGCCAAGAGCACATTCATGAAAACCCCATGGGGCAGGCGACCACGCAATCCACTACGGCGCAGATAAATGCACGCTTCGACGATTCCGAGGAGCGTGACGGCGGCAGTGTCCACTCCGCCAGCCATGACCTCGAACTGGGGCAAGATGACGACGAGCCGCGCACGGTCGGGCTGCGCTTCGGCAACCTCGACATCCCGCCGGGCGCGACGATCCTCAAGGCCTACGTCCAGTTGATCGCCGAAGACGATTCAGAAGGCCCTGCCTCCTTGACTTTCTACGCTGAGGCTGCCGACAATGCGCCGGCCTTTGCCAACAGCCCGTTCAACATCAGCGGGCGCACGCCCACCGGTGCGAGCGTCCCCTGGCCGGATGTGCCGGATTGGGCAGAGGATGAGCCGTATTGGACGCCCGATCTGGGAGCGATTGTCCAGGAGGTCGTCAGCCGGCCCGGTTGGGCGGCGGGCAATGCCCTGGCGATCATCGTCACGGGGACGGGTGAGCGCTCCGCCTGGTCCTATGACGGTTCAGCGGCGCTTGCGCCGCGGCTGTACGTCGAGTACACCACTGGCAGCGCGGCTGCCGCCGCAGCAACTTCCCTCGAGACAAGCGTCGTGAGCAGTTCTGTGTGGAATGCGGAAGCCACGGCGGCAGACATCTCGCGGGCGGGGCCAGGTGAGGCGGACGAAGCAGAACGCATGGACGCAGGCTCCAACGGCCGGCAAGACGACGAGCAGGTAGGCGAGGTAGACAAGCTCTTTGTCCCTCTTGCCCCCAAATAGCGGCCGGCTACTCGGTCTGCCGTTCTGAAGGGGCAACCGGTGCGGCGCGCGGCAAGGAGGACGCATTCCGGACGGCGCGCGCCGCACCTGCGGCTGTGTAGGCCAGTGCTGTGTAGGTATGTAAAAGGAGGCGGCCCGGATGACAGCCCTCAGCGTTTCTCGCCCTCGGCGTGTGCTGCGCGGCCCGCTGATTGCCTTGGGCGTGGCGATACTCAGCCTGGTGGTTGCCGGCGCGGTGCGGGTGCTCGACCCGCAGCCGTCACGGCCCGCAGCCCCATTAGCCCCTGTGGAGTTTGCCTCGCAGACGGCGGTTGACCAGTTGCAGAGTCGCCTGCAGCAGAACCCCGACGACGCCAACGCCTATGCTCAGCTAGGGTTGGCCTTTCTACAACAGGTGCGCGTCACCAACGATCTGTCGCTCTATGCACGCGCCGGCAAAGCGTTTGACGAGGCGCTGGCACGTGACCCGCAGCAGATCGACGCGCTGATCGGACGGGGCGTCTTGGCGGCGGCGCTGCATGATTTTCAGGGGGCCTTGGCCTGGGCCGGCAAAGCCTGGGCGCTCAATCCCTTCCGTGCCGAGACGCTTGGCGTCATGGTTGATGGGCAGGTGGAGTTAGGCCGCTATAACGAAGCGGTGCAGACGCTGCAGCGAATGGTCGATCTGCGGCCCGACCTCAACTCCTACAGCCGCGTCTCCTATGTGCGTGAGCTATATGGCGATGTTGACGGCGCGCTCGCGGCCATGCAGGCTGCGGTTCAGACGGCCCGGCCGGGCAGCGAGAGTTGGTTGTGGACCTTGACGCATGTGGGCCATCTCTATTTCAACCGAGGCGATCTGGCGCAGGCGGCGGCGATCTATTCGCAGGTGTTGGCGGCGAGAGCGGACTATCCTTACGCCCTGGCCGGGATGGCGCGTGTGCAAGCCGCCCAGGGCAACACCGCCCAAGCGATCGCCACATACACGCAGATCATTGACCGGTTGCCGCTGCCGGAATTTGTGATTGCGCTGGGCGAACTATATGAAGCCGGCGGCCAGTTGGAGCCGGCGCGCCGGCAATATGAACTGGTCGAAGTGATTCAACAATTGAACGCCGCCGCGGGGATGAATGTCGATCTGGAACTGGCCCTCTTTAACGCCAGCCACGGGGCCGACCCGGCCGCGGCGGTGAAGCAGGCGCGCGCGGCCTACGCCCAGCGCCCAACCCTCTATGCCGCTGACACCCTCGCCTGGGCGCTCTACCGCCATGGCGACTATGAGGAAGCCTGGCGCTATAGCCAGGAAGCGCTGCGCTTGGGGACCCAAGACGCGCTGCTCCACTTTCATGCGGGGATGATTGCACAGAGACGGGGCGACGCTGCCGGCGCACGCACGCATATGCAAACGGCGCTGCAGATCAATCCCCATTTCTCGCCGCTCTACGCACCCATGGCGCACCAGGGACTTCAGGAAACGGCCCTTGCGACCGGTCAATAAGATCATTTTCGACAGATCCGATCTGCGGGCAGGAGGCGATTTGAGTAGATAACCTACAACCGCAAACAAATGACGCTTCATTTCGTTGGTTGCCAACCGCACAGAACGGGGGAACACGATGGCTCTCAAACTCAAGCAACGGGTCGCCAAAGTCCTGGGCAACGCCATGTACTTTGGTCTGGCGGGGGTGTTGCTGCTTGCAAGCAGCATGGTCAGCAGCAGTCAAGATGCGTATGGCTCCAGTCACCGTGAGGCGCCGCTCATCTCGCGCGATCCATCGGCAGACAACACCGATACCTATGCCTTTGTCAGCCCCGATCGGCCCGACACGGTCACGATCATCGGCTCATGGATACCGGGCCAACTGCCGCAAGGCGGGCCCTATTACTACGGTTTCGCCGACGATGTGGTCTACGAACTGCATGTGGACAATGTCGGCGATGCCAAGTCGCACATCGTCTATCGTTTCACATTCGAGACGACGATTGTGAGCGGCGCCACCTTTCTGTACAACACCGGCCCTATCGAATCGCTGCATGACGAGAACCTGAACATGCGCCAGAGCTATCGGGTCGAGGAGATCGTCAACGGCAAGGCGACTGTGCTTGGCGAAGGGTTCCCTGTACCGCCCGCCAACATCGGGCCTAAGTCTACGCCTACCTACCAAGCGCTCTTCCAGGAAGCCGTGCAGACCATTGCGACCGATCACGGCGATGTCATGGTCTTTGCCGGTCAGACCGACGACCCTTTCTGGGTCGACCTCGGTTCGGTCTTTGACTTGCTGTCGCTGCGTCCACAGGCTGCGCCGGTGGGCTATGACAGTGGGCCGGGTGAGGGGGTGGATGGGCTGGCCGGGTTCAACGTCCACAGCATTGCCATCCAGGTGCCGATTGACCGGCTGTTGGACCAGGCAAGTGACAACACGGTGCTTGGTGTGTGGGCGACCAGCAGCCGGCCCACCGTGCGCGTCTTTGGCGCCGGTAACATCCAGACTGTAGGCGATCTGGTGCAGATTTCGCGCCTGGGCATGCCGCTGGTCAACGAAGTGGTGCTGCCGCTGGCGCTCAAGGATGCCTTTAACAGCCTGAAGCCGGAGCAAGATTACGATGTCTACACCAGCGATACGCCGGCGGGTCAACTGCTGGCAAGCAGCGTCTACACCCCGGAAGTCGGTACGCTGCTCAATGCGCTCTATGGCGTGCCGCTCCCGGCAAACCTGCGCGACGACTTAGTGGCCATCTTCTTCACCGGCATGGTGACGACCAAGGAGTTCACACTGGTTACGCCCGACGGCGAAGTGACCGTGCCTGCCGGAACCAACGTCAACCGCCCGTCCTTTGTGCGCCCCGCCGAGATGATCCGCCTGAACGTAGCCGAGCCGTTCCGTCCTGGCGTGGCGGGCAGCCTTTGTTCACCAGAGCCGAACTACAAACTCGGCCTGTTGGGTGGCGACGTTTGCGGATTCCCTAACGGGCGTCGTCTGCAGGATGATGTGACGGACATCGAACTGCTGGCCGTGGCCGGGGCCGCCTACTCGGTGCTGACTGCGGATACGTTTGAGTTTAGCGCAGCTCTGATCCCCGTTCTGAATGACGGCCTCGACACCAACGACGTGCCGTTCCACGATGGATTCCCCTATCTCGCACTGCCGCATCAGGGCTATGAGTTCCGCAGCCGCGGCAGCGAGTAATGGCGCAGGCGCTGGTCTTGTCCTCCCTCTGCTCACAGGATCAGGGGGAGACCTAAATCATCCCGGAGTTGCAGCTAGGGGGATGACAAAAGCAGGTCTCTTTGGTTGGCGGGGTGTGACATAGCATCCAGAACACCAGAGAGGCCTGCTGCACCGCGCCTTATTTCGTGGCCGCTGCACTGTATGCCATGAGGTGCAGCCGCCCCATCCATTTGACCGCGCTTGCTGTTGTAGCGCAGACCCGGCACGCCGATTGGCCCCCTCTGTTCGCCGGTCATGTGTTATAGTGAGCATAACTCATCTTATCACCCGATATGCGAGATCACCCTATCCGCTGGCCGATGCCCATAAGGAGCGAGATTGTGGAAGGCAGAGACCCTTTGGACAATTTGGCCGTTCTCCAGTTCTTGAACGGCTGCAGCACAGACGCAACCACGGATGAGCGCAGCATCTATCGCGCCATCGGCGTCGAGCCGATCATCAACTGCCGGGGCACGTTCACCATCATCGGCGGCTCGGTCGAGCGCCCGGAGGTGCTGGCGGCATACAAGCAAGCGTCGCGCCACTTTGTGCAGTACGATGAGCTGGCCGAGGGCGTCGGGCGACGGCTGGCCGAAATCACCGGCGCGGAGTGGGGCATGATCCCTGCCGGCTGCGCCGCGGGGATCAAACACGTCACCGCCGCCTGTGTCACCGGCGGCAACCCCGAAAAGCTGATCCGCATCCCCGACCTGAGGGGCATGGACAAGACACAGGTGATCATGCCCCGCTATGCGCGCAACGCCTACGACCATGCCGTGCGCAATATCGGCGTCGAGATTGTGATGGTCGAAACGCCGGCAGAACTCGCCGGCGCCATCCACGCCAAGACGGCCATGATCTATCTCATGACGGGGGAGGGTTCAAAGAAGGGGCAGCCGCTCTCTTTGGAGACCATCGTCGAAATCGCCCGCCCCGCCCAGGTCCCCGTGCTGGTCGACGCGGCCGCCGAAGACCTCACCATTCCCTGTATCCATTTGGAAAGGGGCGCCGACGTCGTCGCCTACAGCGGCGGCAAAGCGCTGTGCGGGCCGCAGGGCGCGGGGCTGCTGCTTGGCAACAAACAGATTCTGATGGCAGCATGGCAGGCCAGTTCGCCGCACCATGGGCCAAACCGCGACAATAAAGTCAGCCGTGAGGAGATTATGGGCATGCTCGCTGCGGTCGAGGCCTGGGTGATCCGAGACCATCCCGCAGAATGGCAGACCTGGCTCGCTCGGCTCGACCACATCGCGCAGCGGGTAGAACAGGTCGCAGGCGTGGCGACGAGCGTCGAGCAGCCGTCCGGCCTCTCCAACCACTCGCCGACCCTTGTGATCTGCTGGGATCCGGCGGCGCTGCACATTACCGGGGAGCAGGCGGCGGAAGAGTGTGCGCGCACCAAACCGCGCATTGCGCTGGGCAGCAGAGATACAGAGGGCGAGGCCACCCTCCGCATCACGCCCAGCCAGATGCAGCCGGGCAATGCGGAGGTCGTCGCCGACCGGCTTTACCATCTCCTCGCCCAGGAGCGCCGCCCGCAGCCTGCTCAACTGGCGGCTGCCACAGCCGGCATCGGCGGCCATTGGGACGTCACGGTCGAATACTTCTTCGGCGCCGGCCGCCACCAGTTCTACCTCGAACAGGAGGGCAACTGGGTTGAAGGGACCCATCACAGCGAGTTTTCAAGCCAGGAGATCGCCGGGACGGTCGAGGGCGACCGGGTGCGGTTGCGCAGCCTGATGCGCCGGCCGGGCGATCACATCCTCTTTCTGTTTTCGGGCCAAGTGGTAGATGGCTGTTTCTCAGGCTCGGTCTATCTGGGGGAATACTTGACGGCCCGCTTTAGCGCCCAACGCACGGCGTATCAGCAAGTGCGCAAAGCCTTTATGATTCCGGGAGGGCCGCCGCTCGCCACCTAGGCAAGTCCGGTGATGGCGGTGCGGCTGAGCAGGAGCAACCGGCAACCAAGCATGTTCGACGGCTCGTCAAACACAGCAGGCAAAGGAGCGTAAATCCAATGGACTGGGAGATCAAAAAGCGCGGCCGCGTGACCTACTATCGCAAAAAGAGCAACCCCGTCTTCTCTGACCTTGTCGTCGAAGAGTTGGACGACGGCGATCTCAAGGTCCGCTTCGTGGGCATGACAGGCGCCCTCGCCGCAACCAGGGAACTAGGCCTAGAGGACACAGCCAAGATGCACCCGCAACTGGAGATCCCGCGCATCTTCGACACCTGGGAAATGTATCTGCGCCAAGCGGGCATCTGTCAGTCGCTGGCCGAGGTAGACTTCCTCGAAGTGCATGCCTTCGGCGCTGCGCCCAAAGCCCCCAACGCGCTGGTCGACCCGGAGGGATACGCCGCCGAGAGGAACCGCATTCGCACGGAGTACGCTGAGGCCTACGCCCGCTACTGGAGAGAAAAGATGCCAGACAATGGGCTGCCCGTGCGCTTCACCGTCTATCTGGAAGAACTGCCCGACAAGGATGCCAGCTACGAATTTGGCGCGGTCGGGATTGTCCAGCGAGCCGAATAGACCGCTGCCTAACTTGGCGTGTCAATGCGCTGATCCGTTCTGTCGATCTAGGGTGTTTCTCCGGAAAGGCCGTCGAAGTAGGCCCAAGGCGGCATCGCGTCGCCAATGACCCCCACCGCCAAGGGCGTGCTGTTCCTGTCGCTCGAAGACGAGAGCGGGCTGCTCGATTTGGTCGTCCAGCCCAATGTCTACCCCGCTGTGCGCCCCGTGCGCCAGGCCACGACGCTGATCGTCGCCGCAGGCCTCGTCCAGCGCAGCGCCGGCGCGACTTCGCTGCTGGTGCTGTCTGTCCTCCCCCTGCCTCTGTCGGCCTAGCTGCCGGAAAAATTCCTCGCAGCCCGTTGATCCTCACAGGAAACTCATCCTGCTCCGGCCCAATGATTCGGGCCAGACCTGAGGTAGCGTAGGGATATACAGGAAGGAGAGATGCGATGAAGCAGCATGAGGAGGAAGCCCAGGCTAGTCCGCCGGACGATGCCTTGATTGCCAACCCGTCGCGCCCGCCTGTCCGCTTGCGCGGCAGCCATTCTAGCCAACAGCCATTCCACGCTGTCGCCGGCCTTCGTCGCCGCCGCGACGACGATGGGGAACCGTTTCCGGACGAGCCCCCTCCGCCGCCGCCGCCACCCCCACCGCCGGTCTCCACTCCCGACCTGGCCTTTCAGATCGCATTCTGCTTGCCCGCCGAGTTGGACGATGCGATTGAGTCGTCTATCGCGCAGGCGCTCGATCCGAATGCAGACGTGCGCACCGCGTGCGTCAACGGAACCCAGCGCATCGGCGTCTGGCTTCGCCCGTTTGTCAATGAGCAGGACAATCAGGCAAGAACCAGGGGCCTCGAAAGACTCAATATCCTCGGCGGCGGCGAAGCCCTGACGTTCTTTATCAATTCGGCCCTGATCCGCCGCCAAGCCCTCGAGGGGTGGAACCAGGCGCCGAAACGGTTAAATGGCGACGGCGACCCTGACCCCGGTGGACCCGTTCATCTGACAGGGTTCTCCGTGAGTTTTCAGAGCCCCAACCGGGTCGTCACCCGCGTCGACGGCTTTGACGAGCGCCCTTGGCCGGATGTCGATTTTCAACTCACGACTACAGACACGCTGTCTCTATCCGGCGGCCAGGTGCAGTGCAGCAGTCAGCGTGATCTAGACGTGGATACGAGTTGGCTGAATTTCTTAACCGGGCTCTTCCTGATCGTGCTCCCCCCGCTGGGCATTGTTTTTCTGGTAGAACGGATCATCATTGCGAGCGCGGATGCGCCCAAAACCGATGCCGGCGCCGGCTGCGGCGCGGCGACGCTGATCCCGCAGGAGATCCTTATCCCCGGCGGCCAGAAAGTGGTTGTCTCCTACTCCCGGCTGGAGGTATCGGGCGGCGGCATCTTCGCGGGCGGCTCCTTTGTCGTGATCCCCCGCAGCCCCGAAGTCACAATCACAGGGCCCAGCCAAATCTCGGTCGTGGAGGGAACTGCATCGGTGACGCGGAGCTACTCGCTGCGCATCGAAGACCTTCGGCCCACTCTTCAGACCGCCTGGAGCGGGGAGGGTTCTGCGCTCAACTCCACTACGGCGAAGACCAGCTTCCGCTTCAATCTCGCCGGCGCTCAGGCCGGCCAAGTGCTTACCCGTCGCGTGGCGGCCCGGGTGACGGACGCCGACAACTTGGTCGCCTCCGACGAATTGATCGTGCGCATCCATGTCACGCCGGAGGATGACGATTTTCCACCCGTTTGCCGGGTCAAACCCTGGTTGCCGCAGTGCCAGGATGCGCTGCAGCGTGTGGTCGGTTCGCGGCGCAGAGAACAGCCTTAGCCGTCTGGCGTACAAGAGGAAGCGGCGTCCGCC
>JADLFO010000111.1 GCA_020845455.1 Caldilineaceae bacterium | reverse complement strand
GCGCCGCGCACTTCGACAGCATGGCCTGTGGCGGGAATGTGCAAGAAGGTCCCGCGATGCGTGCCCGTGGCGCGCCAAAAGAGCGCCAGTTGCTCGCCGTCGAACACAAAGTGCTCGGCGGTGAAATGCAGATCGGGAAACGCCTGCCAATAGGCGTTGAGTGAAGCGTGCAGGTCTGCAATTCCTTGCTGCGGCCGCGCCAGCGCCACATCATAGCCAAGGTAATCGGCGTCGTACAGCACGATAATTTGGTCGATGTCGCGGCTGTTCCAGGCGTCGACGAGTTGGCGAATGAACAGATCCATGGCGGCTCCTCAAAGCTATCCGATCTCGGTTGTATAGACTGCCGATATCGGTAGTTTAGCGCCGCGAACTGCTCACTTCCC
Source organism: Caldilineaceae bacterium (assembly GCA_020845455.1). Classification (GTDB taxonomy): domain Bacteria; phylum Chloroflexota; class Anaerolineae; order Caldilineales; family Caldilineaceae; genus QEUY01. The sequence goes on along the minus strand of JADLFO010000111.1, from coordinate 4,873 downwards.
AGCCCAAAAACTGCTCAGTTTGGCATTCAGGCGCTACGCCCGGTGAATGCTGCCCTCCGCGCCTTCGATCTCCTGCTGCCACAAAATCTCGGCCACGCGCGCCGCCGCCTGTTTGAGATGACGCCGATAGGTGCTGAAGGGGAGATCAAGCAGCTCTGCTGCCATCTCCTGCGTGGCGGCGGGTTGGACGTAGGTGTGATAGAGCACACGGTAGAGCTTCATCTCTTTGGGCGAGGCTTGCAGCGTCTCTGCCGCCGCGCGCAGCAGAGAGAGCAGTTCAGTGGTCCGACCGGCTGTCTCCCCATGCGCCCCCGTCCGATCCAGCACCAGCCGCGAGCGCAGCAGCGGGCTGGCGCGCAGCGCCAGGGGCCGTGCCATATTCTTCAGCGCCTCGTGTACAGCCTCGCCAAACTCTTTCACCTCCAGCACGATCATCTGCTCTACAGGCTGGGGCGGCGTGATCGGCGTCATGCCCAGTTCACGTTCCCCCATCAGCGCCAACCAAGCCATGGGGGGCACGCCGCGCCAATCGTGCCCATAGACCCCGTAGCGCCGCCCGTCCACGCTGAAGTCCAGGTCCGCCAGCCGCGTGAGGTCGGCATAAGCAAACATGGGCGCCCAAAAGTCCGGGTCTGCACAGGGGAGCAAGGTATAGACCAGCCCCGGCGTCGTCAGATAGTGGCGCACCATGTTGACGAAAATCTGGCTTTGCACCGCTGAGACCGCTTGGTAGCTGTCGGCTGCCATCCAAAAACGAAAACCGGTGGCCGTCTCGCCGCTGCGGAGAGGAGCGTGGCGCTGCAGATAACGCACCCATGCGCCCACGGGGGGATCGGCGCGCGGGTCGCCTTCATCCACCTGGTCAAGCGCCAGCATCAGTACAAATCCCACCGGCTTCTGGTCGCCGTCGCGAAAGACGAGAAACGAGCCGGGCTGGCGCTTGGCCCAATGGCGCAGCCGCTGGGCAGAGGTGGCCCCTTCATGGCGCTCGACTATGGCGGACAAGAGAGGGACATCGCCGTCGACGAGGCGATCCGGCAGGCTCGCACCCGCCTGCCACTCGTAGAAGGGGCGTACAAAGGAGTTATCGCGGTGTAGATAGATGAAGTCATAGAGGAGCCGGTGCTGTTCCAGCGGCCCCACTTGGGGCAGACGGCCGCTGTAGTAAGCGCGGGCGCGGCTGTGCAGCTCGGCATACCAGTCCGGGTTGCGCCAACGCAGTTCCGCCAGCAAGGTATCGCGCGCCAGGTCATGCGGAAAGATGCCCTGGGCGCTGGATTCGACAAACGACAGATCGCGCAGCCATTCGAACAGTTCATGGCTATCCGGGATCAAGAGGATCGACGCGAGCAGCCCTTCGGTCATCACCCGCACCAGGGCGCACGCCTCCAGCGCGGCGCGATGCGCCGGGCCTGGCGCCTTTTGGACAAACTGCTCAAGCAGCACCTTGAGCACATCGGGTACATCGGTGGGCTGAAAGGCGATGTGGGGGCGCTGGTCATAGACATCGGCCACCAACGACAGCGCCAGGGGATGGCCGTAGGTAAAGGCAAGCACGACCGGCTGCTGCGCCGGCGGCACGCCGCGTTGGGTGAGGAACTGCTGCCCCTCTTCTGTGCTCAGGTTGCGCAGCGAAAGCTGGCGCAGCAGAGGCCGCCAGCCGGGATCCAGCCGCCAGTCCGCGGCAAGCGGGTTGCGCCCTGCGGTGACGATCATCACCCCTTCGGGCAGTTGCGGGAAGAACACCTCGCGCAGCCAGGCCTCCAGCGGGGCCAGCCGCTCGAAGGTATCGATGAAGATGACCGAGCGGCCCTGCGCACCCAACGCTTGTTCGATGCCGGCGTTGGTCTCCACGCCCAACGCCCCCGCCAACGCCTGGGTAAAGGCGCCGGGCGACGGCTCGATATTACGGCTGTCCAGGTGGAAGGCGGGGAGATGCAGTTCATCGGCCATCAGGCGGAAGGCGCGCAGCAGCGTCGTTTTGCCGACCCCGCCGGGGCCAAAGACATGGAACACGACAATAGGGGAAGTTGAATCGGCGGAAGTTGAATCGGTGAGGACGCTGTAAAACAGCGCTCTTTCCGCCTCGCGCCCGACGATGTCGGCGCGACGTCCCTTGCTCAATCGATCGGCCAAACGCGGCGTCATGGGCACGCTCCTTGATCTGCCTGCGATCAATCAGCCGGCGCACAACAGCAACACGTTGTTCAACAATCCGCCGGAAATTATACGACGGAGAGGGATACCCAGCAAGTGGGCTTGCGACGGCCCCCCTTGCCCAGCGCTCAGGTCGGGCAGAAAGTGAGCAGAAAATGGGCTGGCAAATGAGCAGCCCGCGCCGCTATGCTGGGGCCGCGGCGCAGCGCCCCAGCATCCTCCCCGCAGCTGCCGCTCTCTGGTCTGCTTGCACCAACTACCCCAAAGGAGAGATCCACATGTACGGCACCATCGCACGCGTGACCGCGCGGCCCGCCAGCGTGGGCGCAATGCAAGCCCTTGCGCAGCGCATGGGCATAGCCCCCGGCCAACTCGCCCGCTATGTCTTCCAGGCCGACGCCGACCCCGGCGAACTGTGGTTGGTGGGTCTCTTTGAAAGCAAGGATGCCTACTGGGCCAACGCCCGCAGCCCCGAACAGCACGCCCGCTATCTGGAACTGCGCAGCCTTCTGAACGCCGACCCCGAATGGCACGACGGCACAGTCATCGACGCGGCCGCGACGAACCGCAACAGCGCCATTGTCCGCCGCATCTACGATGAGCTGATCAATCAAGAGGACAAGACGGTCATCGACGAGGTCTTCGCGCCCGATGTGGTGATCCACGACCCTTTCATGGGCGCCATGCAGGGGATGGACGCCTTCCGGCAACTGCTCGGCCTGTTCGACGCAGCCTTCCCGCATCACCGTGTGACAGTCGAAGCGGTCGTAGAGCAGGGTGACCTGGTCTGCGTCCTGCATACCCACACCGCAACCCACACCGGCCCCTTCATGGGCGCTGCACCCACGGGCCGGTCGATTGTCGTCAACGGGCTGGAGCTTTTCCGCATGGCCGGCGGCAAGATCGTCGAATTCTGGCGCAAGGACGACGACGCCAGCCTGCTCATGCAGTTGGGCATCCTGCCTGCGCCCGCCGCAGCCTAAGCTGGTAGCGCCGCCTCTCTAAACGATCAGGAGCCATCACCATGTCTACCGAGCAGAGGGATATGCCTATGTCAAGCCGATGCCCTGCTAGGTCACGGGCGCTGAAGCGGAGTTCGGCGCGCATGACAGCGCACATAATGGCGGTGGCTGCGCTCTGGCTGGCGCTCCTCTTAGTCACGCCCAGCGCCGCGCTCGCCCATCCGCTGGGCAATTTCACGGTAAACCGCTACAGCCGCTTAAGCGTGAGCGGGGAAGAGATTCGCCTGACCTATGTTGTCGACATGGCGGAGATCCCAACCCATCAAGAACGCAGCCGGATGGACCGCAATGGGGACCATACCGTCGATAGGGCTGAACAGGACGCTTATGTGGCCGATTGGGTCGCCATCTTGCCTGGACAGTTAAGCTTGCATCTCAATGGCCGACCCCAGGCATGGCGTCTAGAGCAGACGGATCTCACCTTTCCCATCGGACAGGCCGGCCTCCCTACGCTGCGCCTGGTGACACAGTGGACCACGTCGCTGGCGGCTCAACCTGGGCCATGGCAAGCCGACTATCGCGATACGAGCTACGCCGATCGTCTAGGCTGGCAAGAGATCGTCGTACAAGCCACGGCGGGCGCTACGCTCGAAGCGGCGTCGGTTCCGTCAGCGGATGTGAGCCAGGAACTGCGTATCTACCCGGACAACCTGCTGCAATCGCCCCTGGCCGTCAGCCAGGCGACCTTTCGATTTACGCGGCTGGCTGCAGATAGCCGCCCAAACATACAGCCGAGCGGAACCATGGCAAATGCGCCGGCGCGCGCGGGCCGGCCGGCGGACCCGTTTGCCGAGCTGATCAATATCGAGAGCTTGCGCCCTTTCACCATTTTGTTAGCACTGCTGGCTGCCTTTGGCTGGGGCGCGGCGCATGCCTTCTCGCCCGGCCACGGCAAGACGTTGGCCGGCGCCTATTTGATCGGTTCACGCGGCACGGCATGGCATGCCCTCCTGCTCGGTATTACAACCACTATCACGCACACCGCAGGCGTGCTGGCGCTGGGGGGCGTCACGCTCTTCGCCGCACAGTTTATCCTGCCCGAACAGCTCTTCCCCTGGCTCAGCATCACATCCGGCGTGCTGGTGGCCGCCATTGGCGTGATCATGATCCGCGAGCGCGGGCGTACGTTCCTAAGCAGGGATGCACACCCCAGCCACAGCCACACCCATCACAGCCGCGGCCATGCGCCGTCCCCCACGCAGGCGCATCACCATGATCATGGGCATGATCATCATGAGTACAGCCATGACAGCGCGCACAGCCACGATCACACGGAACCTATGCATCTCCAGGCGCACCCCCACGCGCATCTCCCGCCAGGGGCGGATGGCTCGCCGGTCACCTGGCGCAGCCTGCTGGCGCTGGGGGTCTCTGGGGGTCTCCTGCCCTGCCCGTCCGCATTGGTGTTGATGTTGGGGGCGATCAGCGTACAACGAGTTGCCTTTGGGCTGGCGCTGATTGTCATGTTCAGCCTGGGGCTGGCAAGTGTGCTGACGGCAATCGGCATCGCACTGGTCTATGCGGGCCGATTCTTCCGCCACATCCCCGAAGGCGGACCTCTCTTCCGTTTTGTACCCGTCGCCAGCGCGCTCTTCATTACGGTCGCCGGTCTGGGGATTACCATTCAAGCGCTCATGCAGTTCGGCCTCCTCACGCTGAGTTAGCGTAGAGGCCGGCGGCACACCAATCCATTC
>JADLFO010000110.1 GCA_020845455.1 Caldilineaceae bacterium | reverse complement strand
GGGGAGGCCCGCAAGCCTCCCCCTTCCTTCCTTGTTCTCTGCTCTCTTCTTTGCGTCCTTTGCGGTAAAAACTCCCCGCTACGCGTCCGTGATGCATCCCTCGGAGGCCGACGAGACGGTCTTCATATACTTCCAGAGCACGCCCTTGGTGAACTTGGGCGCGGGCGTCTGCCAAGTGGCGCGGCGGCGGGCGAACTCCTCTTCGCTCACATCGGCGTTGAGCGTGTTGTTCTCGGCGTCGATGGTGATGATGTCTCCATCGCGCAGCAGCGCCAGCCCGCCGCCCATATAGGCTTCGGGCGTGATGTGGCCGACGACAAAGCCGTGCGTGCCGCCGGAGAAGCGGCCATCGGTGATCAGCGCCACACTCTTGCCCAGCCCCGCGCCCATGATCGCCGACGTGATTGAAAGCATCTCGCGCATCCCCGGGCCGCCCTTGGGGCCTTCATAGCGGATCACCACTACGTCGCCGTGGGTCACCCCGCCCTGTTGAATAGCCTCCAGCGTCAGTTCTTCCGAATCAAAGACCTTGGCCGGGCCGGTAAAACGCAGCCCTTCCTTGCCCGTGATCTTGGCGACCGCGCCTTCGCTGGCGAGATTGCCATAGAGGATCTGCAGATGGCCGGTCGGTTTGATCGGCTCGCCGACAGGGCTGATGACCTTCTGCCCTTCCTGCAGGTCGGGCAGGTCGGCCAGGTTTTCGGCCAGCGTCTTGCCGGTCACCGTCATGCAGCCGCCGTGCAGCAGCCCTTCGGCCAGCAGCAGCCGCTGCACCCCAGGCACGCCGCCCACGTCATACAGTTCTTCCATCACATACTTGCCCGACGGCTTGAGGTCGGCCAGCAGCGGCGTGCGGTCGGAGACAGCCTGGAAGTCGTCAATCGTCAGCGGTATATCGGCGGCGTGCGCCATGGCGATCAGGTGCATGACCGCGTTGGTGGAGCCGCCCAAGGCGATGACCACGGCGATGGCATTCTCAAACGCCTGGCGCGTCAGGATATCGCTCGGCTTGATGTCGCGCTCCAGCAGACGCATCAACGCCGGGCCGACCTGGCGGCATTCCTCAACCTTGGCCGGGTCGGTGGCCGGGATCGACGAGCTGTAGGGCAGGCTCAGCCCCAGCGTCTCGATGGCCGAGGCCATGGTGTTGGCGGTATACATGCCGCCGCACGCGCCCGCGCCGGGACAGGCATGCTGCAGCACGGCCTTGAGTTCCTCCTCGGTGATCTCCTTGGCAAGCCACTGGCCGTAGGCTTCGAAGGCCGAAACGATGTCCAGCTTTTTGTCGCCCAGATAGCCGGGCCGGATCGTACCGCCGTAGACGACAATGCTGGGGCGGTTGAGGCGCGCAATCGCCATCACCGCGCCCGGCATGTTTTTGTCACAGCCGGGGATCGAGACATTGGCGTCGTAATACTGGGCGCGCATCACGGTCTCGATCGAGTCGGCGATGATATCGCGCGAGAGCAGCGAGCATTTCATGCCTTCAGTGCCCATCGAAATGCCGTCGCTCACGCCGATGGTGTGGAAGATCAGCCCCACCAACCCGGCGGCGTTGGCCCCCTGCTTGACCTCTCGCGCCAGGTCGTTGAGATGCATATTGCAGGTGTTGCCCTCCCAGCCCATGCTGGCGATGCCCACCTGGGGTTTTTTCATATCTTCATCGGTCAGCCCAACGCCGTAGAGCATCGCCTGCGAACCGACCTGCGAGCGGGTCTGCGTCAGCACACGGCTGTATTTGTTGAGGCCATTCACGGTTGTGACCGCCATTCCTTCTTCTCCTTAACTGCCATATAGGGTTATAGGGTGAATGCGGAGAGATATCACGGCAAAGCGCCCTCTGCGGTTTGTTCTCTTACGCCAGGACCGCGGCGGCGGGCTGGGTCTGCCCTTCGCCTTGGGCCAAGATAAAGTACTCCACCGAGTCCGACAGCGCCAGCCAACTGGCTTCGATGATGTTGGTGCTGGCCCCTACCGTCGTCCAAGAGCGTTCGCCGTCGGTGCTGTCGATCAGGACACGCACCATCGCCGCCGTGCCGCTGGCGCTGTCTAAGATACGCACCTTGTAGTCGGTCAGATGCACGTTCGCCAGCCCTGGATACAACTGCTGGATCGCCTTACGCAGCGCAATGTTCATGGCGTTGACCGGGCCGTTGCCCTCGGCGACCTCATGATAGACCTCATCGCCCACACGCACCTTGACCGTCGCCTCGGAGAACATCCCGCGCCCGGAGCGGTGTTCCACGTTGGCGGTGTAGTCGATCAGCGTGAAGGGCGCGCGATAGCCGGGCCGGATGCGGCGCAGCAGCATTTCCACGCTGGCCTCGGCGCTTTCAAAGGCAAAGCCGGCGTTCTCCAGTTCCTTGATCTTCTGCAGAACTTGGCGTTCCTCCGCCTGGCTCAGCCCCTCCAGCCCAAACTCCTTGCGTTTGACCGAGATGTTGTCCTTACCGCTCAACTCGCTGACCAAGACGCGCGTCTCGTTGCCCACCAGCGCAGGGTCAATGTGCTGGTAGCTCATGGTATATTTCACCACGGCGTTGACATGCGTGCCGCCCTTATGGGCAAAGGCGCTGCCGCCCACAAAGGGCGCGTGGCTGTCGGGGTTAAGATTCGCCAGTTCGCTCACAAAGCGGCTCAGGTCGGTCAACTGCGCCAACTTCTCCGGCTGGACCACGTCATAGCCCATCTTCAACTGCAAGTCGGGGATGACGCTTGCCAGGTTGGCATTGCCGCAGCGTTCGCCATAGCCGTTGATCGTCCCCTGCACCTGCGTGCAGCCGTGGCGCACGGCTTGCAGCGTATTGGCGACGCCCGTTTCGCTGTCGTTGTGGGCGTGGATGCCCAGCACGACCCGGCCGGCCGGTGGGCGGACAGACGGCGCATCCGCCGTGTCGTCCAGCCCCAAGACCTCGCGGCGCACGACATCTACCATTTCGCCTATCTCCCAAGGCAGGCAGCCGCCGTTGGTGTCACACAGCCCCAGGCCGTCGGCCCCGCCTAGGATGGCGGCCTGCAGCGTTGCCAGCGCGTATTCAGGGTTCAACTTATAGCCGTCAAAGAAATGTTCGGCGTCGTAGACGACTTCCTTGCCGTGGCGCTTGACATAGCGCACGGTCTCGCGGATCATACGCAGGTTTTCTTCCAGCGTAGTACGCAGCACTTCAGTCACATGCAGTTCCGACGTTTTGCCAAAGATGGCGACCACCGACGTCTGGGCTTGGATCAAAAGCTGCACCTGCGGGTCGTCGGCAGGGTCCACCCCGGCGCGGCAGGTGGAACCAAAGGCGGCGATCTTGGCGCGCTTTAGGCTCAGTTCATGCTGGGCGCGCTCAAAAAACTCCATGTCCTTGGGGTTGGAGCCGGGCCAGCCCCCCTCGATATAGTCCACGCCAAACTCGTCGAGCCGGCGGGCGATGCGCAGTTTGTCATCACAACTGAGCGAGACGCCTTCGCCTTGGGTGCCGTCGCGCAGCGTGGTGTCATAGAGCGAGATGCGTTGCGAGTTCATGGTTGTCTTCTTTCTGGTCGCCGGCGGCAAGCCGACTGCCGGCGGCCTCGATCCAGTTGTTCAGGCGGTATGCACCAGATCGGCGATATTCTCCAGCAGCCGGTCGGGCCAAATGCCGCGGCCCAAGTCCTCACGCCGGAAGCGGCCCGATTTGACCAGCCAGCCCTGCATGCCCATGAGCTGCGCCCCGCGCACATCGGCTTCGATGTCGTCGCCGATCACGGCAACGCGCTCGGGCGACAGCCCCAGGTCATCCAGCACCATCTGGAAATAGGTCGGGCTAGGTTTGCCGATCACGCTCGCGCCCACTTCTGCCGCATATTCCAGCGCCACCACAAACGGCCCCGCGTCCATGAAAAGCCCTTCCTCGGATCGCCAGGAGCGTTTCTTGTGCAGCGCCACCAGCCGCGCGCCGTTGAGCAGAGCGCGAAAGGCGCGGTTCAGCCGCACAAAGGTAAAGCTGGCCCCCATATCCCCCACCACCACAAACTCCGGCGTCTCTTCGTCGACCTCGATCCCGTCGAACTCCAGTTGGGCATCGGGCAGGAGCAGCGGATAGTAGCTGTGCGCGTCTTGGCTGCGGAGATATTGGGCCGCGGCATAGGTCGCGGTAAAGAGTTCCGATTCCCGAATGGGAATCCCGCGCGCCACCATCCGCTCCACCAGGCTGTTGCGGCAGTAGATGGTGGTATTGGTCATAAAACGGAAGGGAATCTGCCGGGCGCGAAGAGCCTCAATGGCTTCTATCGCGCCCGGAATCACCTCGCTCCCACGGATCAGGACGCCGTCTATATCGATTAACAGACCGTCCACGCCGGCCAGAAATTCATTCACAGCCTTTTCCTCCAATGCGATCAGGCCGCTCAAGAGTGCTTAGAAAATCATCCCGTATTTTGCAGCCCTGCGGCGACGCCGTTCACCGAGAGCAGCACGGCGTCGCGCATGTTGTCGGCGTTGGGGGCGTCGGGCTGTTGGCTCAGCCTTTTGAGCAGGGCCACTTGAATATAGTTGAGCGGGTCCACATAGGGATTACGCAGCTTAATGCTGCGCTGCAGCCACTGCTCGTTTTCCAGCAGTTCGCCGTAGCCGGTCACCGCCAGCACCAGTTGTTTGGTGCGCTCGTATTCGTCTAAAATATCGCTGAAGATCTCCTGCCGCGCCTCAGGGCCGGTCAGTTCGGCATAGAGTGACGCGATCGGCATATCGCCCTTGCACAGCCCCATCTGTACATTATCCATCACAGTGCGGAAGAAAGGCCAAGATTGATACATGTCGCTCAACCGGGCCAGCCGCTTGGCCTGTTCTTGCTCGCCGTTCGCCTCTTCTGCGCCGTCCCCCCGTATCCAATGCTCCAGCGCCGCGCCGACGCCGTACCAACTGGGCAGATTCACGCGCGATTGAGTCCAGGCAAAGACCCAAGGAATGGCGCGCAGGTCGGCGATGGCGGCTGTCGCCTTGCGCCGCGACGGGCGCGAGCCGATGTTCAGGTGTGAGATATGGTCGATCGGCGTCGTCTCATGGAAATATTGCAGGAAGCTCGGCTTTTCGACCAAAGCGCGATACTTGCTATAGGCGGCTTCGCTCAGGTCGTCCATCACCGCGGCCCAGTCGAGTTCATGGTCATAGTGGGGCCGCCGCCCGCTGGTCAGCATCACCGCCGTGATCAACTGCTCCAGGTGGCGGTGGGCAATGTCGGCGTTTGAATAGCGCCCGCTGATCACCTCGCCCTGCTCGGTCAGCTTGATCCGCCCGCGCACCGATTCGGGCGGCTGCGCCAAGATGGCGCGGTTGGCCGGGCCGCCGCCGCGCCCCACCGTGCCCCCGCGTCCATGGAAGAGCGTCAGCTTGACGCCGTATTCGTCGCAGACCTTGGCCAACCCGCGCTGCGCCTGGTAAAGCATCCAGTTCGCCATCAGATAGCCGCCGTCTTTGTTGGAATCGCTGTAGCCGATCATGATCTGCTGGCGATTGCCGCGCTGGGCCAGATGTTCGTGATAGACGCGGTTTTGAAAGAGCTTCGCCATGATCTGCGGCGCGGCGCGCAGGTCCTCGATCGTCTCAAAGAGCGGCACCACGTCGATCGCGCCAAACAGCCCCGCATCGCGGGCAAAGAGCAGCACCTCCAGCATATGGCTCACCTGCGTGGTCATGCTGGTGATATAGCTCTGGATCGCCTCCGGCCCCAAAATCTGGCGCGCCCGGCGGATCAGCCGGAAGAGTTCGAGCGTCTCATTGGTCTCGTCGCCGAAGTCCAGCCGCGCGGTCAGCGGGCGCTGGCCTGCGATCTCACGGCTGAGCAGCGCCACGCGCTCCGGTTCACTCATGGCTTCGTAATGGGCGGCCAGGCCATAGCGCGCCAGGATTTCGGCTATGGCGCTGCGGTGGCGCGCCGAATGTTGGCGGATATCCAACGTTGTCAGGTGAAAGCCAAAGACCTCCACCTGGCGGATCAGGTCCGACAGTCGGCCGCGCGCCAGCCGTTCGCCCTTGTTTTGATAGAGGCTGTCATAGATCAGCCGCAGGTCGGCCAGGAAGCCGGCCGCCGAGGCATAGGCGCGCGGGTCGAGCTTGCGCGCCTGCCAAGGCAAGCGGTTTTCAGCGCGCGTCGCCTCCAGCCGTCGAAACATTAGGATCAACTTTTGGCGATAGGGTTCTTGCTCAAAGCGGTCAAGCACCTCACGCTCATGCGCGGGGACCAGGTCCAGGTCGCGCGCCAGGCTGTCCAAAAATGCCGTGGAGAAGCCGACACGATTGCGCCCTGAACTGAGATGGTCATAGAGCGCCTCTACCTCCTGGGCATAGCGTTCCAGCACCACGTCTTTTTGGGCGCGCAGCGTTTCCTCGGTCACGGCTACATTCACAAACGGGTTGCCGTCGCGGTCGCCGCCGACCCAGGAGCCATAGCGCAAGAAGGTGGGCACAGTAAAGGTCTCGCCGGGGTAGGCGTCGACCAGGGCGCGCTCCATCTCGCGGTAGATGCTGGGTACCAGGTCGAAGAGCGTCTCCTCAAAGAAATACAACGTCTGGCGCACCTCGTCCATCACCGTGGGTGGGCGGTCGCGCATCTCGTCGGTCTGCCACAGCAGCACGATGTTTTCGCGCAGCTGCACTTCCTTCTGCTCACGCTCGACTTGCAGCAGGTCCATGCTGTCCAGTTCGCGCAGGATCGTGCTGATGGTCTTGAGCTTGAAAAGCAGGGTACGGCGTTTGGCCTCGGTCGGGTGCGCCGTAAAGACCGGGAGGATCAGCAGGTCGCTCAAGTTCTGGCGCACGTCGGCCGCGCTCAACCCTTCGGCCTGCAGCCGGCGCACGGCATTGGCGATGGTCTCGGCCATAGGGATGCCGCGCTCATAGGCCACAAAGGCGCGCCGCCGCAGGATATGCACGCGCTGCGCCTCTTCGGCCAGATTCACCAACTGGAAATAGGTGGTGAACGCTTTGAGCACGGCCAGCGCCTGCGGCGCATCTTCGACCAGGTTGGAGACCAGCCGGCGGATGTTGGCTTGCGCCAGCCGGTCGCCGGCGCGCCAGGCTTTTGCCAGGGCGCGGATCTCTTCCTCCAGGTCGAAGAGCGCCCTGCCCTCCTGTTCGATGATCGTCTCGCCCAGCATATTGCCCAGCGTGCGAATCCAATGGCGCAGACGGTCTTGCGTATCGGTCTGCGGCCCTACGGTGCGTGTTTCCATCAATGCATTACTGCCTCTCATCCAATTCCTTCAGCAAACAGAGCTACCCAGCCCGCAGGCGTGCGACCATCACCGGTGGGATCTGAGGGTCGTCCCAGAAGGCCGCCTTCTGATCCCACAGGCTGCGCCCTTCCTCGTTCAGCGCACGCGCGTGGTCGTCCATGGCCCCTCCAACATATTCGTCACCGTAGCGGTGAGACGGTTACTGGCGTCCGGTGCAGGACAGTATTATTCTTGCGCGCCCGGCGGTTCCGGAGGAACCAATGGTGCGATGCGTGCAATCAACGCCGGGATATCTTTTTGCGCGACATTCCATACTTCAAGTAGATCAACGCGTTCATACTCATGAATCAGCTGGTTTCGCATCCCGGTCATTTGTTGCCAGGGTACGTCCGGATGCAACACCCGAAATTCCTGCGAAATCCGCCGAGTTGCCTCGCCAATTACTTCGATGCGCCGGACTACCGCATCCTGACGCATAGAATCCTTCATAAACTCCGCTTCGTCAACGCCTCGGACAAACTCCTGAATTTTGTAGGCACTCTGGAGAATGTCAAGAAGATAGGCCAAGTTACGCTGCATACACAATCCGCGCCGAGCCTAAGATTGCACTGCGGATGATGTAGTTGGGGTCTGCCTCGATGACGCGACGGTATGTCAAGTCAACTGGACGGCCAAAAATCGCTTCAAGCTCCTGTCGCATCGTTTCGCGGTTAGGTGTGCGCGGCGCGCCAGGGCGAAAGGTTACCAGTACATCGATATCGCTCTGTGGACCGAAGTCTCCCCTGAGCACCGAGCCAAACAGTGCGAATTCCGATATACCCCAGCGATGGCAGAAGGCCGCAATGGCATCCATCGGCAGCGCCACTTGAACCTCGTCCAGCACCCCAGCCATTTGATCCCCCCTAGGCGCGCGGATTAACGCGCCAGCGCCTGCACCACCAGATCGCCCATGACCTGCGTGCCGACCACCTCTCGCCCCGTGTGGGCGATGTCGGGCGTGCGTACACCCTCATTCAACACCGCGTCCACCGCGGCTTCAACGGCCGCGGCTTCCGGCTCCAGCCCCAGGCTGTGACGCAGCAGCATGGCCGCGCTCAGAATCGTGCCAAATGGGTTGGCGATGCTCTTGCCCGCAATGTCGGGCGCGCTGCCGTGGATCGGCTCATACAGACCCAAGGGCAGATCGTGCGCGTTGCGGAGTTCGCCCAGGCTGGCCGAAGGCAACATGCCCATCGACCCGGCCAGCATCGAGGCTTCGTCGGTCAGAATATCGCCGAAGAGATTCTCGGCCACGATCACGTCAAAGCTGGCGGGCCGCCGGATCAGATGCATCGCCATGGCGTCGACCAACACATGCTCTACTTGTAACTCTGGATAATCCGCCAAGACCTCGGTCGCCACGCGCCGCCACAGCCGGCTGGAGGCCAGCACATTGGCCTTGTCCACGCTTGCCAGCTTTTGGGAGCGCGCCATGGCGGTGTCTGCGGCCAGCCGCACCACGCGCTCGATCTCCGGGCGTGTGTAGAGCATGGTGTCATAGGCTTCGAAGGCGGCCTCGCCCGCCTCCAGCCGCGGGCCAAAATAGACACCGCCGGTCAGTTCGCGGATCACCACCAGGTCGACACCCCGCAAGACCTCTTCTTTAAGCGTGCTGGCCGCGATCAACTGCGGGTGCAGTTTGACCGGGCGGATATTGGCGAAGAGCGACAACTCCTTGCGCAGCGCCAGCAGCCCGCGTTCGGGCCGGTCGGGAGCGTTGGGGTTATCCCACTTGGGGCCGCCTACCGCGCCCAAGAGGATGGCATCGGCCTGACGGCAGGCATCGACCGTGGCTTGGGGCAGGCTCGTGCCCAATTCGTCGATGGCGCGCCCGCCCATCATCTGGCTGTCGAAGGTGAAGGTATGGCCGAAGCGGCGCGCCACAGCCTCCAGCACCTTGCGCGCCTCGCCGGTCACTTCCGGGCCGATCCCGTCACCGGCCAGCACAACAATCTTGGCATCCATGCAGCAGTTCTTTCGTAGCTGGTTTCTTTGGCTAGGCGGTAGGGACACGGTATACCGTGTCCCTACCGCCCTCTTTATTCGTGCAGTACCGTCTGCTTGACGGCGTCCGCGGTCTGCATCTCGACCACGGGCTTGCCCTCTTGCGTGACCCAGACGCCGCACGGCCCGCCCTGGGCGCTGACCTCCAGTTCCACCGGCGTGCCGTCCATACGCAGCGCGGGGTGATAGAACTTCGCCACTTTCTCGGCATCGCCCACGATATAGTGGCCGATCAACGAGCGGCGGAAGCGGTCGGCGCTGGTGTTGGGGAAGCTGCCGTGGATCAGTTGGCCGTTGAAGAAAAGCACATCCCCGGCGGCCATGACCACCGGCACAGGGTCCACCCCTTCGGGCAGCGGCACGGTCACGTCGGTGAAGCTCTGCGTCGTGTCGGCCTTGACCGTGCAGAGCAGCGGCAGCGTGTGCGTGCCCGGCGCCACCTGCAGGCAGCCGTTCTCCTCGTCGCAGTCGTCCAAGGCCAGCCAGGCGGCCATACAGGTCCCCGGCTGCACGCGCAGATAATACTGGTCTTGATGCAGCGCCTGGCCGCGTGCTCCCGCCGGCTTGAAGTAGAGCATGGTCTGGACGGCGAACGGCTCGATGCCGTGCAGACCGGTCAGCCAGGCGTTGATGCGCGGGTCGAGCAGCCACTGCAGGCTGAGATCATCCCAGCGGTGCATATGGATCATGCGCGGAAAACGTTTGAGCGGGTCATTGCTGGTCACATCCACCCCGGCGCTGTCGCCCGGATAGCTGCCCGCGGCGCGCAGCGCCATAAAATGGTCGCGGTAGTGGGCGACCTCCTCCGGGCCAAACAGCCCACGCGCCACCGTATAGCCCTTCTCGGTGAACTCGGTCACGGCGGCAGGGTCGACTACAGTCGGGGTGCTCATGCGCTTACCTCCTCCAGAGGTGACTCCCATTCAAAAAAACCGGCTGTGTAGATGGTTTGTGCGGCAATGGCGGCAGCCAGCGCAAAGGATTGTGCAGTGCTGCTCGCCAGATAGTAGTCACGCGCCAACTGTCCCAAAGATGGGTTCAATTCAACCAAGGCAACCAGTTTGGTTTTGACTCGCGGCAGTGGGCGGTTAGCCGATAGAAAAGCATACTCCAGCATCAGGCGCACAGCCTCGTGCAAGATCAACCGCGCGTTAGCCGGGTCGCGACCCTGGATGTCTTGGGCGTTTTCATAGGCGTCGGCGGCCCCATAACGCCGTGCGGTCAACTGTGCGGGCGTGAGGTTGGGCGGGGTCGCCAGCCAAGTGCGCGCCTCGGCGCACAACTCCGCCACCACCGGATGCCGATCCAGCACCACCACGCCCGCAGCCAGCATCTGCGCCGTGCAGGGCCGGTCACGCTCATCCGCAAAGTAGCGCCGAATCATCGACGGCGGGTTGACAAAGATCTCCACCGGCACACGGTTACACCAGCGTTGAATCCGCTGGCGTTGGAGCCGGGCATGGATCACCTGGATGTCAAGGTCGCTGGCGCGATCCGGGTTGCCGGTGATGGGCGTGCCGGCGGCGACAATGCCCCAGACGTCGAAGCGATCCAGGATCAGCGCCGCCGCTTCACGCAGCGCCGCGGCATAGGGTTCGGCCAATTCAGGCCAGTGCATGTCCAGTGTGC
This sequence comes from Caldilineaceae bacterium, assembly GCA_020845455.1. Classification (GTDB taxonomy): domain Bacteria; phylum Chloroflexota; class Anaerolineae; order Caldilineales; family Caldilineaceae; genus QEUY01. Next base: position 9,871 of record JADLFO010000110.1, on the reverse strand, counting down.
GTGACAAGTTCTTTCACCAAATACCACTCGTCCTCCAGGTCGTGCAGGGGGCGGCGATTGAAGCCCATCTGCCAATAGAACGCCTTGCCGCGTTCGTTGCGCGCATGGACATAGCAGCCATAGCGCAGATAGGCTTGCCCTGCCAGCCAATCCTCCGCCACGCCCAACAGCCGGCGGCCAATCCCGCACCGTTGATAGTCAGGCCGCACATAGAGCCGGTACAGTTCACCGCAGGCAGGCGGCGCGCCCTCAGGCTGGCTGGGCGGCCCGACCTGGCAGAACGCCAGCACGTCGGCTTCAGGGCCGGCGTGGATCCGGGCAACCAGAAAATGGGTGCGCGCGTCTTGAAAGGCGCGCTCCAGGCTGGCGGCGCTGTAGGCCTGGGCTAAGAAACGCTCGATAAATTCTGGATCAAAGATCGCCTGATAGGTGGCGCGCCAACTGACGGACGCGGCTTCCTGCAGCGACGGAATATCGCCGGGCTGCGCCAGTGAGATCCAATACCCGTTTTCATGCGAGGCCGGGGACATCCCGGCGGAATGGCTGCGTTGCATGGGCAAACCTAGCCTACGGGCGCAGCGCGCTGCGCCCGTAGGCTCCTGTAGTCGAGACGCGCGGCTGCCGCCCGCCTCAATAGGCGGGCTGGGCCTCATGCTCGGCGATAGCGTCGTTCTTAGAAAGCAGATAGCCCAGGTCGTCCACCCCGTCGAGCAGACACATCTTGCGGAAGGGGTCGATCTCAAAAGGCAGTTGCTGGCCGTCGGGCAGCACCACCATCTGGTTTTCCAGGTCCACCGTGATCTCCGTCTCCGGCTCTTCTTCGACCAGGTCGAGCAGCATATTGACCATGGCTTCGGGCAGCGCCACAGGCAGCAGCCCATTTTTCAGGCTGTTGTTATAGAAGATGTCGGCAAAGCCGGGCGTGATGACGGCCTGGAAACCATATTCGGTCAGCGCCCACACGGCATGCTCACGGCTGGAGCCGCTGCCAAAGTTGCGCCCGGCCAACAGCACCTGCGCGCCCGTACACTGCGGCTGGTTGAGCACAAAGTCCGGCTTAGGCGTGCCGTCGCGGTGATAGCGCCAGGCATAGAACAGGCCGTCGCCCATCCCCTCCTTGGTCACCGCGGTGAGAAAGCGGGCCGGGATGATCTGGTCGGTGTCCACATTTTCGGCGCGCAGCGGAACCGCCGTCGCCGTCAGTTTGCTAAAGGGTTGCATGGGTCTCTATCGCCTGCCTAGTTGATGAATTCGCGCACGTCGACCACACAGCCGTTGACCGCCGCCGCCGCCGCCATGATCGGACTCATGAGCAGGCTGCGCGCGCCGGGGCCTTGGCGGCCCTGGAAATTGCGGTTGCTGGTGCTGGCGACATATTTGCCCGCGCCGGCCTTGTCGTCGTTCATGGCGAGACACATGCTGCAGCCGGCGCCGCGCCACTCAAAGCCCGCCTCGCGGAAGATACGGTCCAGACCCTCGGCCTCGGCCTGCGACTTGACGGCCTTGGAGCCGGGCACGACCATCGCCTGTACGCTGTCTGCGACCTGATGACCCTTGACCACGGCGGCTGCTTCACGCAGGTCTTCGATGCGGCTGTTGGTGCAAGAGCCGATAAAGACGATGTCCACCGGCTGGCCCTGCATGGGCTGGCCGGGCCGCAAGCCCATATACTCCAGCGCGCTGAGCAGGCTGCGCCGCTCGGCGGGGTCTTCCACCTCTTCGGCCAAGGGAATGCACCCGGTGACGGGCACGCCCTGGCCGGGGTTCGTGCCATAGGTGACCATCGGCTCCAGCGCCGAAGCATCCAGGTGCAGTTCACGGTCAAAAGCAGCGTCCGCATCGCTCGCCAGCGTGCGCCAGTGGGCGACGGCCTTGTCCCAATCGGCCCCCTGCGGGGCATAGGGGCGGCCCTTGACGTAGGCGTAGGTCGTCTCGTCGGGCGCGATCATGCCGGCGCGCGCGCCGCCTTCGATGCTCATGTTGCAGATCGTCATGCGGTTGGCCATGCTCAGGCCGCGGATGGCGCTGCCCCGATATTCAAAAACATAGCCCGCGCCGCCGCCTGCGCCGTTCCTGGCGATGATCGCCAGGATGATATCCTTGGCCGTAACGCCAAAGCCCAACTCGCCTTCGACGTTGATGGCAAAGGTCTTGGGTTTCTTTTGCAGCAGACACTGCGTGGCGAGCACATGGCCCACTTCGCTGGTGCCGATGCCAAAGGCCAGCGCGCCAAACGCGCCATGCGTGCTGGTGTGGCTGTCGCCGCAGACGATGGTCATCCCCGGTTGGGTGACGCCCATCTCCGGGCCGACCACATGCACGATGCCCTGCACAGCGCCCTCGATATCCCACAGAGTAATACCGAAATCCTCACAGTTTTGGCGCAGCGTGCGCACCTGCGTGGCGGCGTCGCTGGGCCACAGCGAGATGTCCACATTGCGCGTGGGGATGGCATGGTCCATCGTCGCAAAGGTGCGCTCGGGGCGGCGCACTGGCAGCCCGCGCTCGCGCAACACGCTAAACGCCTGGGGCGATGTCACTTCATGGATCAAGTGGGCGTCCACATAGAGCACCGCCGGCGCGCCGGCGTCTTGGCTCACCACATGCGCGTCCCACACCTTCTCAAACATTGTCTTACCCAAGACGGTTACTCCTTGCTAGCGTTCCGTTCAGTTTCTGCACAAAACAGGCTCATACCTATCCTAAATTCGGGCGCCGTTTGTCATGGCTGCGGCATCGAGCGTCCACACGGGACCATGCCCGGGGCCGTAACGGATTTCCCGGAGAGGCACGCCCATGCGCTGCAGACCGGCGCGCATCATCCCCATTGTGCCCGGGCAGCCTAAGTCTACGAGCAGGCGCGACCTGCCCGCGCCGATCACCCAGTAATTGGTAGACCGGTATCCGACATTGACAATGGTGACATCTCCAGGTGGCGGCATGGCCCTGCCTCTTACCCCTTGACCATGTTGCTCTCTTCTTCCCCAAGCTTCTTTGCGCCCTCGTTGGCAGCTTCGATGGCGGCCATATTTTCGCGCGGGGCCACATACCAGAAGAACTGGCGCTGCGTCTCCCAATCTTCCAACAGGGCACACGCCCGCAGCGAACCGGTCTTCTCCAAATGCTCCTGGACCAACGCCTTCAGCGCCACGTCGTCGCCGTTGCCGCGCACACGGCGAATGGCAATTAACTCAGGATTATAGCGGCGTTCCAGCGTATCATGAATATCATAGACATACGCTTCACCGCCCGTCATCCCCGCGCCAAAGTTGCGCCCCGTCTCGCCCAAGATGACGACCACGCCGCCGGTCATATACTCGCAGCAGTGCTCGCCCGCACCCTCCACCACGGCCACGGCGTTGGAGTTGCGCACGGCGAAGCGTTCACCGGCGACACCCGCCGCAAACAGCCGCCCGCCCGTGGCCCCATAGAGCGCCGTGTTGCCCATGATCACGTTTTGGTGAGGCACAAAGCGCGCCTCTTCCGGCGGGCGAATGACGATCTCGCCCCCGCTCATGCCCTTGCCCACATAGTCCTGGGCTTCGCCGATCAAGACCAGGTTCAGCCCATACAGCCCGAACGCGCCAAAGCTCTGGCCCGCCGAACCGGTGAAGGTGATCTGGACTTGTCCGGCAGGCAGCCCGGCGTCGCCGTGGCGCAGCGCCAACTGGCCCGCCAGCCGCGCGCCCACCGTGCGCTGCGTGTTGTCGATCTTGTGCGCCAGCCGCACGGGCGCATCCGGGTTGGCGCGCAAGCTGGCCAGCACCTGCTCGACAATGCGGTCACCCACGCCGGTCTGTTCGGGCAGTTCGTTCTTGGGCAGCACACGCCGCCGCGCGCTGCCCGTGTCCGGCACATAGAGCAGCGGCGACAGATCCATATAGCCGGCCTCGCGGCCAAAGACCACCTGCTTGAGCAGTTCGGGATGGCCGACGACTTCGTCCAGGCTACGATAGCCCATCTCGGCCAGCAGTTCGCGCACCTCCTCGGCGATCCCGGTCATAAAGTTGATAACCATCTCAGGCGTGCCGTCAAACTTGGCGCGCAGCTCCGGGTCTTGGGTGGCGATGCCGACCGGGCAGGTGTTCTTGTGACAGACGCGCGCCATGATACAGCCCTCGGCGATCATGGCGCTGGTGCCAAAGCTGAACTCGTCGGCCCCCAGCATGGCGGCGATCACCACATCGCGGCCGGTCGCCAGACCGCCGTCGGTGCGCAGCGTCAGGCGCGTGCGCAGCCCGTTGGCCAACAAGACCTGGTGCGTTTCGGCCAAGCCGATCTCCCAGGGCAGCCCCGCGTTCTTGATACTGCTCAACGGGCTGGCCCCGGTGCCGCCGCTGTTACCGCTCAGGTGGATCACATCGGCAAACCCCTTGGCAACGCCAGCGGCAATGGTGCCCACGCCGAACTCCGAGACCAGCTTGACGCTGACCTTGGCCGAAGGGTTGATCGCCTTGAGGTCGAAGATCAACTGCGCCAGGTCTTCGATACTGTAGATGTCGTGGTGCGGCGGCGGGCTGATCAGCGCCACGCCGGGCGTGCTCAGACGCAGGGTGGCGATCTCCGCCGAGACCTTGTGGCCGGGCAACTGCCCGCCTTCACCCGGCTTAGAGCCTTGCGCCATCTTGATCTGCAGCTCTTCGGCGCTCATCAAATAGGTGGGGGTGACGCCAAAACGCCCCGACGCCACCTGTTTGATCCTGCTGGCGCGCTCGGTGAAATAGCGCTCGCGCGCCTCGCCGCCCTCGCCGCTGTTGCTCATGCCGCCGATGCGGTTCATGGCGATCGCCAACGTCTCATGCGCCTCGCCGCTCAACGCGCCGTGGCTCATGGCTGCGGTGCTAAAACGGCGCAAGATGCGCTCGACCGGCTCCACCTGGGCCAGGGGCAGCGCGGGCTGCACGCGCACAAAGTCCAGCAGATGGCGCGGGGCCAGCTTCATAGCGTTGATCAGCCCGGCATAGTCACGATACTTAGCGGCGCGAGTTTCGGCGTCGGGCGCTTTGGATACCTCTTGCAGCGCGTGGACGACCTGCGGACTCCATTCATGCAGTTCGCCGCCGCGGCGCGACTTATACAGCCCCCAAGTTTCGAGCTTGACCGTCTTGGCGTTGCCCCCCGTGGGGTAAGCCTTGCGCTGCCAGGCCAGCACATCTTCGGCCACCGTGGCGAAGCCGACGCCGCCGACCAGGCTGGGCGTGCCCCGAAAAGCGACGTTGAGCAGTTCATCGCCGAGACCCAACGCCTCAAAGATCTGCGCGCCGCAGTAGGCATCGACCGTGCTGATGCCCATCTTGCTCATGATCTTGAGCAGCCCTTTGTCCACTGCCTTGACAAAGCTGCGGATGGCGTAGGCCAGGGTCATGCCCTCGGTGTGGCGGCCCTCATGTACCATCTCCTCAATCGAGGCGTAGGCCAGATAGGGATAGACCGCATTGGCGCCATAACCGATCAGCGCGGCGAAGTGATGCACCTCGCGCGGCTCGCCGCTGGCGCAGATCAGGCCGGCCGCCATGCGCAGCCCCTGGCGGATCAGGTGGTGATGCACCGCGCCCACCGCCAGCAGCGACGGGATGGGCAGCGTGTGCTGGTCAGCCTTCTCGTCGGAGATCACCAGCAGGCGCGCGCCGCCGCGCACTGCTTCCTCGGCGGCGCGACAGAGCCGTTCGACTGCGGCAGCCAGCGCGCCGCCCGCGGCCTCGCCTTCGCCGGAATCCGGCACTTGCCAGACCGCGTCCAGGGTCACAGCGCGGAACTCCGGTTCGGGCCGGGCCAACAGCGCCGCCATCTGTTCCGGTTTGAGGATGGGCGACTTCAACTCGATCAAGCGCGTCGCTTCGGGCGTCTCGCTCAACAGGTTGGCGCGCTGCCCCAAGAGCATGCGCAGGCTCATGACCATCTCTTCGCGCAGCGGGTCAATCGGCGGGTTGGTCACCTCAGCGAAACGCTGCTTGAAATAACTGAAGAGCGGGCGCGGCAGTTGGCTGAGAGCCGCGGGCGGCGTGTCATCGCCCATCGCACCCACTGGCTCCTGGCCGTCGGTCACCATGGGGCGCAGCACCACGACCATTTCCTCGCTGGTGTAGCCAAAAGAGAGTTGGCGTTGGGCCAGGCCGGCCGCAGGCTGCGCGGGCGGGTGGCCGTTGACCTCAACGCCGGCGCTTGCCCCGCCGCCATTAGTGGATGGCGCATGAGCCGGCGCATGGGCGGTGTGCTGTGCGCTGTGCGCGATCTCCTCGTCCAAAACCAGCAGATTTTCCTTTACCCAGCGGTCATAGGGTTTGCGCGTGGCAAAGTAGTGGGTGATCTCGGCGTCGTCCATGATCACGCCGCGCGTGGTGTCTACGCACAAAATCTGGCCGGGGCCGAGCCGCCCCTTGCGGATCACGCGCCCCTCGTCATAGTCGACCGAACCGGCTTCGCTGGAGCTGATCACATAGCCGTTATCCAGCACGACATAGCGCGCCGGGCGCAGCCCGTTGCGGTCCATGATCGTGCCCACGATGCGGCCGTCGGTATAGGTGACCGCGGCGGGGCCGTCCCACGGCTCCAAGAGGGCGCTGTGATACTGATAGAAGGCGCGGCGTTCGGCGCTGACCTCGCCTTCGGGCAGCCGCTCCCACGCCTCCGGGATCATCATCATCAGGGCATGGCGGACATCGCGCCCGCTGCGTACCAGCAGTTCAAGCTCATTGTCCAGCTTGCCGCTGTCGCTGCTCTGGTCGGCGATGATCGGCTTGAGTTGGTGGACATGCCCTTCCCAGACCGGATGATAGAGATCGGCTTCACGCGCCGTCATCCAGTTCTCGTTGCCCTGCAGCGTGTTGATCTCGCCGTTATGGCAGATCAGGCGGAAGGGCTGGGCGCGCTCCCAGGTGGGGAAGGTGTTGGTGCTGTAGCGTTGATGAAAGACGGCGATGGCCGTGGTAAAGTCCGAGTCGCTCAGATCGGGGTAGAAGTTGACCAGCTCCGTCGCCAACACCAATCCCTTGTAGACAATCGTGCGGCTGCTGAAACTGGCAACATAGAGCCGCTGCACGCCGCCGGCGCGCGCCCGATTCATGATCGTCTTGCGCGCCAGATAGAGCATCCGCTCAAAATCGTCGCCCGCCTCGCACATTTCCGGACGGCGGCGCACCATCACCTGCTCCATCCAAGGGCGGCTGGCCGCGGCGCGGCGGCCCAGCGCCGCATCCACTACGGGCACTGAGCGGAAGGTCAAGACCTCGATACCCAACTGATGGCAGACTTCGGTGATGATCCGGCGCGCGTGGGCGCGATCCTCCTCCGACTGGCGGAAAAGGTACAGCTGGCCCACCGCCAGGTCGCCGGGCGGCGGCGGCTCCACTCCGGAGCGCAGCAGTTCGCGTTTGAAAAACTCATAGGGCAGTTGGCTGAGGATGCCCGCGCCATCGCCGGTCTTGCGGTCGTCGGCGACCGCGCCGCGATGGGCGTGGTTACAGAGCGCCTCCAGCGCCATCTGCAACACGCGATGGCTTCTGCGCCCTTCGACATGCGCCACAAAACCGATGCCGCAGGCATCGTGCTCGAAGCGCGGGTTATACAGACCGTGGGCGGCGGGCAGGTCAAACCCACCGGCTAACCAATCACCAGACGCGCCCGGTCCTCTTGCTTGGTCGTATTGCTCCCCTAACATTGTCGATTCCTTCCTCGCGGCCACATGCGTGGCGGCAATAGCACGGTGGCAACGCTGCGCTAGCCACAGCGATCTACCTTGACCATTCGACCTTCCGCGCTGAAGGATCGGGGTGATTCATTCGGTTGTACACCCATAAACGAAAAGCAAACTGCGAGAGACAAACTATCCACAACAGACCCACGCCGGGCCTTCACGCCGCCTAGCCGGAGTTCCCGTAGGAATCCCCGCGCAGCGACATGATCACACGCCAGCCCAGCAGAAACAGCAGCAGCATGGCGGCTGCTACCAACACGCCGTCGGGATAGCCCGGCGACGACCGCCCGGCCGGCGCTGCGACGTCCGCTGCACCGCCCGGCTGCGATACAGATTCGACCGTCGGGCCTTCCACCGGCGCGGCGCTCGGCTGCGGCGTCGGCGGCATTTGCAGGGCGGCAATCGTCGCCGTCCCCTGCGTCAACTGCGCCACCGTGGCCCGCGCCTCGGCCTGCGACTGCCCGGCCAAATACTTTGCCAGCCACACCAGATCATCTGCGGGGAGCGTGGCGGCGGCGGCACGGAAATCGGCAGCGGGCGCCCGCGTCAGAGCATCCAGTATAGCAGGTTCTACCATGAACAGGTTGTGAATTATATCATTATCTTCGACGGCGACAAGCCACAAAAATGTTGTGGATGACAATTGCTCGGGGGAGGTCACCGTATAGAGTTCATGGCCGATTACAAAGTCCAAATGATCGCCCGCCAGGTCGTCCCAGGCCACGGTCGTCTGAGGGTCGTGCGTGGCGGCCAAGAGCGCCAACGCCGCATCGGGCAGCGCCATGAGCGCCCCAAACGTGCCGTCGGCGAGGCTGGCGTTCAGTTGTTCCGGCTCCAGATCGTGGTCAAAGACGGCCACTTGGCGGCTCAACCGTGCCAGTTGATCCACAGGCGTCGTCGCCAAGTAGGCGCGAAACGGCGGGTTTTCGGCGGCCAGCGCGCACAGTTCGCCCTGCTCGGCGCAAAACCCCTGCCATTCTCCCACCAGCGTCGCCGCCAAGGTCGCGGCCAAGCCTTGGATCTCGCCCTGTAACCCGTCGCGCACCGCGTCTGCGATCTCGGTACGCACTTCCTGTTTGACTTCCTCGGCCTGCAGCGCGCTGCGGATCTGGGGCAGTGCGCCCTGGCTCCCCTCGACCAAATCCCAGACGATCAGCCCCGCGCCCACGACCCAACCGATGTAGGGGATCACCGACGACCCCAGCCGCCCCAATACCCGGCCGGCGACTTTGCCCGCCAGCCGCCCGGCGATCTTCTGCGTCAGCGACGTCGCGATCTTGCGTGTGATCTGGGCGGCGACGATCACCCCCACGCCGCCCAGCGCCTTGAGGTGCAGTTCCACCGGCGAGATGGCGATCGGCGCGCCCGCCTCGTCCAGCGCCAGCGCGGGCGTCACGTCTTGGTCGATGCGCTGCGCAAAGGCCGCATAGAGCGTGGCCGAATAGCGCTCGCCCACATAGCTTTGCAGACAGAGCAGCGCGCTGGAGGCGGAACGGGCGGCATGGGCTTCCATTTCAGCCACCAGACCCGTGGCCAACGCCGCAGACAGTTCCTCGATCTTGCCCTGGAAGGCGGGCGAGGTAAAGGCGTCTGTTGCCACCTGATGCGCCAGAGCCTCGGCCTGTGTAGCCGACCAGCCCGACACAAGGCGATCCCAGTAGCCGGTCTGCTGTTGGATGTGCAGCACCGCATCGTCGACGGCCCGGTCGAGCGTTGCGCCCACCTCTAGCTCATTCCATTGGCGGGCCACCAGCGCGTCGACATCCAGCCCGGACGACGCCGTGGTCAACAGCCCCAGGGCGATGGCCTCCATCTCGGCCTGTATTGCGGACTCATCGGCGCGGCTGCACTCTTCATAGGTGTAGCCCTGGATAGGCGGGGCCGCCTGGGCCGGTCGCACCGCCAGCCCAGGCAGCAGCGCCAGCAGAATCGCCAGTGTCCAAAGCTGTAGACGCCGCATCAAATCAATCTGCATCTGCGATACCAATATACTACTGACGCGCCCAATCTAGATTGCGCCCGATCAACAATTCTGTCATTTCTGCATGATGCGTATTTTTCATGGCGACCAACTCCGTATCAAACCCATGCTGAGCAGCCAGATCGCGCAGTTCTTCGGCGTCATCGTAGGTCATCAGAAAATCACCGGCAAAGGTCGCGGCGATGCGAAAAAGCTCC
>JADLFO010000109.1 GCA_020845455.1 Caldilineaceae bacterium | reverse complement strand
TGTAGACGCTTGGGCCGTTCCTCGTTGCCGGGTCGTCGCAACTCTAGCGAAGTTCGTCATCCGGCCTCTCGTAGCAGGGTGGCCTTCGGGCTAGTAGTCCCTAGTTACAAGCTCCCAGATTTATCGGGGAGTAGATGACTCCCTTGTGATCGTTCACCCACGCCCCTGGCTGCCCGCAGCCCGGAGCATCCGCGACCGCACCCCCAAAGGCTGAGCCGATGTCCGCTGAACCCTCTGCCGGCGTGATCAAGCTGATCGAAGATCACCGCGTCCAACATCTCTTTCTGCTGCTCGGCCTCAACCCGCTACCCAACTATGTGGCGGCGCGCCTCTTGCTCAAGCCAGGCGGCAAGTTCTATCTCTTCCATTCGCAGCCCAAAGCGGCAACGCCGCGCGGCCCCCATGCTGCCGACGCCGAGCCTGACCGGATGGCGGAGGCGCGTGACACCTTGATCGACCGGCTCGCCGACTTGGGGATCAAGGTCGCCGACCGCATCTCGGTGAGCGAAGCCGACCGCGACGACATTTTCAAGACGGTGCGGGATCGCGCCATGGCCCTGCCGCGCGCCGACTCCATTGGGCTGCACTACACCGGCGGCACCAAAGCCATGGCCACCCATGCCTATCGTGCCCTGGAAAGCGTGGCGACCGAGCAGAACCGCACGGTGGTCTTTAGCTATCTCGATGCGCGCACGCTCAGCCTGCGCATCGAGAAGCTCGACGGCAAACCGGCCCAGGCGATCCCGCTCTTTCCTTGGCCCGCCAAGGCCGCAATCGGAAACGACGGCGCTCCGCCCACGTTGGAACAATTGGCCGCGCTGCATGGCGAAACGCTGCTCCCAGACAAAGACCCGCCTGATCTGCTGGAGGCTGCGCTCGAGTTGGCCCAACTGTGTACGAACGACCAGGTTGCCTTTGCCCTACGCACCTGGCTCACCAAGGTGGTGCAGCCGCTACAAAGCAGCAGTTGGAAGCATAACAATGACGGCTGGCTGCGCGAGACGGAACTGGAGAAAAAGACGCTGGCCTGGACCTTCGAGCCGGAGGGTGAGCGGGGCCGTCTCTACCGCCTCATGGGCGCACCGCGCATCCTGTTGCAGCGAGTCTTTGGCCAGAGCGACAAGACGTCCTTCTCGCTTGCCCAGGCGCGTGACCATCTGGCGAAGACGCATGGCCGTACCATCTTATGTTCCCAAATCTGCGCCTGGCTCGACGGCGTCTGACTGGAGCAAGCAGTCCTGGACGCCGTCCGCCAGGTCGCGGACGCAGCCGGCATCCAAGAGTACCGGCGCGGAATCGAGACCAAGCCTGACCCGGCGGTTTCCCACTTCCCCACCAAGTTTGAATTCGACGTGGCGGCCCTGCGCGGCTACCAACTATTTGGGATCTCTTGCACGACATCGATCGACAGGAGGACGAGCAGGATCAAACTGCTCGAAGCCGCCATGCGCACGCAACAGTTAGGCGGCGAAGAGGCGCGCATCGGCTTGGTCACCTTTTACGCCAAGCCGGGCGACCTAAGGGATGAACTGAGCCAAATGTTCCAGCGGGGCACGCAGATCCATATCTTCGGCCCACGCGACTTGACGCGACTGCCCGCCGCGCTCCAGGAGTGGTTTACCGCCGGTTAACGCAATAGGATACCCCCCATGCCAGACCCTACCCTCACGCTCGTCGACCTCTCCGGCATCCAAGACTATGTCTTTGGCAGCAACCGGCTGGCCGAAAATGTGGGCGCCTCGGCGCTGGTCGAGCAGGCTACCCATCAATGGCCGCTCACGCTCGCCCAAACGATCGCCGTCCAGCAAGGCGCACAGCACAACGTCGGCGCCGACCGCAACGGCGAGCCACGCATCGACCCTGGCACGACGTTGACAAGCGGCGCGGCCGTCGAGGTCGTCTATACCGGCGGCGGCAACGCGCTGCTGCTCTTCGCCGACCGGCCTCTGGCGTTCGACTTCGCCGCCCGCTATACGACCCAACTGCTGACCCACGCCCCCGGCCTCGAAGCCGCGCTCGTGCATGTGCCGCTGCGCTGGAACAGCCCCAACCACAATTTCCGCCAAGCCCTGCGTGCGGCCTGGGCCGCCCTGGCCCAACGTAAGGCCACGCGCCCGCACCCTACCCCGCTGTTGGGCTTGGCGGTGACCGCGGCCTGCGCTGCTACGGGCTTGGTTGCCAGCGGCTATGACCCGCTGGACCTCAAGCGGCCTGAGGGCGCGCTCTACCGCGCCGTCTCCGCCGAGGTGCTCGCCAAGCTGGGCGACGAACTGTACGGCTGGGCCGACCGCCGGCTGCACAGGCTGATCCTGGCGTTTGCCCAGCGCGGGCTGGAGTTTTGGTACAAGCTGGATACGACCGACCCTACCCTGGCGAGCCACGGCCAGGGCGCCTATGTGGCGGTGGTGCATGCCGACGGCAACGACATGGGCCAGCGTTTCCTCAGCTTGACCCGCAACGCCGTCGACGACGATCACGCCGTGCGTCTGCTGCGCGCCCTTTCGAATTTGGTGCAGGCCAGCGGCCAAGATGCGCTCGCCGCCTGCGGCGACCGGCTGGCCGCTGGCTGGGATGAAGATACGCAGATGCTCGAAGAGACGATCGCGCTCCCTGAACCCCAGGTGATGCCCTTCCGCCCGCTGGTCTATGGCGGCGACGACGTGACCTTTGTCTGTGAAGGGCGGCTGGGGCTGGAACTGGCCGCCCTTTTTGCCGACGCCTTCGAGCAGGCCACGGCCCGGCGCCTGGCCGGCGCGGACGAACTGCGCCAGGCGCTGCCTCCCGCGCTCCATGCTATGCACGCCTGCGCCGGCACGGCCGTGGTCAAGGCCCACTATCCCTTTGCCCGCGCCTACCGGCTGAGCGAAGACCTGGTGCGCAGCGCCAAAGCGTATGTGCGCGAGCGCGCTGCGCAACCGGGCGAGTTGGGCTTTTCGGCCTTGGACTGGCACCTGGCGAGCAGCCCCTTTTATGGCGGGGTCAAGCAGATCCGCGCCGCCGAATATCGGGCGCGCGATGGCGACCTGGCGATGCGCCCGGTGCGGCTGCATGACCGCGGCGACGAGTGGCGCACCTGGCCCCGCTTCCGCCAGGTTGTCTGGAGCTTCTTGCGCGACGATCCCTGGCGCGACCGGCGCAACAAGATTGAGGAGTTGCGCGGCCCGCTGCGCGCCGGCCCCAAGACGGTGGAGCAGTTTCGGCTGGCCTACCGGCTGCCCCCCCTGCCGCTCCTGGCTGCCACCGCGTCCGAACTTCAGAAGAGCGGCTGGTATGACCTACGCTGCGGCTACTTTGACGCCGTCGAGGCGCTTGACTTCCTGGCCTTGATCGACGACCTGACCCCAACCGACGCCGCCGCGCCCGAGGCCGAACTGGCGAGGGACAGGCCACGCTAAAGGCCGCGCCCAGAGAGGGCTGAACGAGGGAGGGCTAAGCGATGGAAGGAGTGTCGATGCGCGACGATGAGCAGCGCCCCAGGCGCCGAGAGCAGTGGACGCTCCATTTTGTGTTGGAGCGCGACACGGCCTTCGGCAGCGGCGGCGGCACAGCCGGGCTGGTCGATACCGAGGTCGAACACGACAGCTTGGGGTTGCCCTTGGTGCGCGGGCGTACGCTCAAAGGGCTGCTCAACGAGGAATGCGCCAACATCCTCTATAGCCTGGGCGAGGCCTTGCGTGCCCGGCCCGCCGCGCTGCAGCCATGGCAGGCGGCGGCAGGCCGGCTCTTTGGCGCACCCGGCAGCCACGGCGACGCGATGGCCGCCCTGACCTTCGGGGATGGCCGGCTGCCCAATCCGATCCGCGAGGCCGTGCGCGAGGCCCAACGCCCCAGCAGAGATCGGCTCGTCCTAGACCCAGAGATGGTACTGACCAGTCTGACCGCCGTGCGCCGCCAGACGGCGCTTGACCGCTGGGGCGCGCCGCAGGAGGGGACGCTGCGCGCCCTGCGCGTGGTGCTGCGCCAGACGATCTTTGAAGCCCCTCTGCTCTACCGCCGTACCTTTAGCGCGCAGGACCCGGACGGCAGCGCCGCCCTGGCCGACGATCTGGCGCTGCTGGCCGCCTGTGTCAGGGGCTGGCGCCGCGGCGGCGCGTCGCGCAACCGTGGGCTGGGCAAGCTGCGCGCCACGCTGCGCGACGCCCAAGGCGCCGACATCACCGATGCCCAGTTCGGCTGTTTTGCCATGGCGCTGACAGACCCGGCGCTGACGAGCCCGGAGGAGAAATGATGATCGCGCTCTCCTATGTGCTGCGCGCCGAGTCGCCGCTGCTGCTCACCGGGCTGGCGGGCGATGCCAATACCAAGCGCTCGCTCGACTATATCCCCGGCAGCGCCGTGCGCGGGGCCTTGATCGCCCGTTATTTGGAAGAAGAACGGCGGACATACTTGCAGCCCGGCCACCCCGCCGACGACCGGCTCTTCCTCTCCCCCGCCACCTGTTATCTGGCTGCCTATCCCCTGCTGGAGACCCGCCAGGGGCCGAGGCGCGGGCTTCCCACCCCGTTGAGCTGGCGGCGCAACAAGGCCGTCACCTGGGAGCCGGGTTCGCCCGTCTACGACCTGGCTGTGATGGCGGCAGATGACCTAGACCAAAGCGTTCAATATATGGCCCCCAGCGGTGCGCCATTCTGCTGGCAAGATCCGCCTCTCTACTTCGGCGCAGAGGGTTTTGAAAGCGAGGACGCTGCGAGTAACGTCTACTTCACCGCCCCGGCGCGCCAGATCCGTATCCATACCGCTCGTGCCCGCCGCCCCGGCCGCGCCACCCGCGCCGAGGGCGCGGTCTTTCACTATGACGCACTGGCCGAGGGTGAACGCTTTGCCGGCGTGATCTTGGCTCAAGACGAGGGCGACGCCGAGCGCCTGCACGCTTGGTTGGCGGGGGGAGAGTTCCGGGTCGGCGGCTCGCAGCGCGCCGGCTACGGCGCCGTCGTCGTTGAAGGGGAGGTCACGCGCCAAACGGTCGGCGCATCCTTTGACGAATCCGGCTGGTCCGACTGGCCGGGCGAAATCGGGTTGGAGCCGGGCGACCGGCTGCGGCTTACGGCGCTCAGCCCCTGGCTCTTGCGTACGCCGCAAGGCCAGCCCGCCACCCAACTCGACCGGAGCCTGCTGGCCGGCCTGCTTGGTCTAGAGGAGGAGGCGCTGCAGCCGGTGGCGGAGCAGACCCAGCGCGACACGGTGGCCCTGGGCGGCTATCATCGCGTCTGGGGGTTGCCCTTGCCGCAGCGCATCGCCATCGCCGCCGGCAGCACCTTTGTCTTTGCGGTCGATACGGCCGTCGCCGCCGACCGGCTCTGGCAGCTGCACTTGCGCGGCCTCGGCGCGCAGCGCGGCGACGGGCTGGGCCGGGTGGCGATCAACTGGCAGGTGGCCGAGCAGTTGAACTGGCGGGCGACGGAGCCGCGCCGCGCCGAGGAGAGCGTTGCCGTCCTCCCGCCCGACCCATCCGAAACGACTGCCCTGGCACGCGAGATGGCGCAGCGCATCCTGCGCCATGAGCTGGACCGTGCGCTGGCGGCGCGCATTCAAGCGCTGCGCTTGGCGCCGCACAGCCAGATCAGCAACAGCCTGCTCAACCGGCTGCGCATGAGCGTACGCAGCGCGCTGACCCATCTCCAGCAGTTAGCGCCGGGGCAGGTGGCCCAACAGTCGGCGCAGACCTTGGCGGCGAACGAGTTCGCGCCGCTAACCGCGCTGCTCGCCGGCCTCAAACCGGCTGCCGACCATCAACTGCGCCGCGCCCGGCTGGACATAGAAACACATGAGCCGTTGCGCCTCTGGCTGGACACCCATCTGGAGCAGTTTGACGAGATTTGGCGCGAGTTGTTGCCCCCGCCCACCCTGCCGCCCCTGATCCTCGGTTCACGCAAGATCGAGATTCCCGATGCCTGGAAAGTCGAGTATACGCTGCGCCTGATCGACGGGGTGCTGGCCCAGGCCGCCCGCCCCAAAGGAGAGTCATGAACGCGGTCCCGCTGAACGCGCCGCCGATGCAGGCGGCCCACTGGTTACGCAGCCGCCAAATCCGCCGGCGCATCGAGGTCAAAGGCACGCTCACACTGCTCTCCCCGGCTGCCTTTGGCGGCGAGCAGGACGGCGTGACCGATATGCCGCTGCTGCGCGACCCGCTGCAGGGCGTGGCCTTGCTGCCCGGCGCCTCGCTCGCCGGCGCGCTGCGCGCCTATCTGTGGGATGTCGAACAAGGCTATGGCGTGGACTTTAACCGCGACCGCCAGAGCCACCGCGACGCCCTGGCCGTGCAGTTGTTTGGCGGCGAGCAGGGCGATGCCAAAGGGCTGCAAAGCCCGCTGGTTGTGGACGAAGCCTTGGGCCAACCGCCCCAGACCGAACTGCGCGATCTGGTCGAGATCGACCCCGCCACGCGCACCGCCGCCGACCGGAAGAAGTTCGACGTCGAGCTGCTGCGCGCCGGCACGACCTTTGACCTCCATTTTGAGCTGCTGATCGGCGCCGACGACGACGAAGCGGCGCTGCGCCGCGCCCTGGCCCTGGCCCTGGGTGGGCTGGAGACGCCGGGCGAGATCACCTTGGGGCGGCGCAAACGTCGCGGCTTGGGCGAATGCCAGGTGGCCGCTTGGTCGCTGCGTGAATGGGACCTGACCACGGCGCAGGGGCTGGTCGACTATTTGGCCGGGGCCGGGGCCTGGCGCAGCGGCCCCATCGCCGCCCTGTTGGGTGTGCAAGACCCGTCCGGCCAAACGCTGCTTGCCTCTGTGGATCGCCGCGCCTGGTTCGAACTCGACGCCGGCTTTCTGTTGGAAGGCTCGCTGCTGGTGCGCTCCGGCGTCGGCGTGCAGGGCCTCGACAGCGGGCCGGATGCGCTGCACCTGCACCGGCCGCGCGCCGACGGCGAGACACGCGAAGCCATCTTGCCGGGCACCAGCCTGGGCGGCGCGCTGCGCGCCCGCGCCCGGCGCATCGCCCAAACCTTGCATGGACCTGCCGGGCTGGCGCTGGTGGACACTCTCTTTGGCGGGCAGTTGCCGCCAGTAGGCAAAAACCGGGACAAAGACCGGCGTCCCCGCTATCGCGGCGGGCGCGTCGAGGTGCGCGAGCGCGTTGTCGAACACGCCGCCGGCCGCACCTTTGTGCAACCCCGGCTGCACGGCGATCGCTTCACCGGCGGCGTGCTCGACGCCATGCTCTTTGAGGAAGCGCCGCTCTTTGCCGGCGGCCAGACCCGGCTTACCGTCCATCTGCGGCTGCGCGACCCAAAACCGGGCGAGATCGGGCTGATCTTGCAGACGCTCAAAGACCTCTGGCTGGCCGACCTGGCGCTGGGCGGCGGCGCCAATGTCGGGCGTGGGCGGCTGCTGGGCCGGCGCGCCGAACTCGTCTACTGCACGCCGGCGGACACGAACCGGCCGCTGCAGCGCTGGACGCTGGCCGCAGGCGATGCGCCCGGCGCGATCCGCTGCACCCAAGGCACGCCCGACGGGTTAGAGGAGTTTGCCAAACAATTGGTGGATTGGAAGCTGCAACCATGACGCGCACCGTCGAGACCACACAGCGCACCACCGACACGGCCCGGCCGCCGCTGCCCCGCCTAGACGAAACCGAAGCCGATCTGCGCGCCTGGTTGGCGCAGCAGGCCTGGCCCGGCGCCCGGTGGCTGCTGGCGCACACGCTCGAAGGCGTGGTCTGGGGCCGCCTTACCCGTGACGCCGACGACCCCGGCGCACTGGACGCACCGGCGCAGATTGTGCTGGGGTCCGATATCGCGGCCTTTGCGCCCTCTGTACGCGGGCGGCTCATCCCCGCCCAGCTCGAAAGCTGCCACCTCTTCGGCCCAGACGGCGAGCTGTTTGTCTGGCGTGACGACAACAGGCTGCACGCCCGCCTCTACCGAGATCGCCCGGCGGCTGTGAACGGGGAGAGTGGGGAAAACGAGGAAAATGGGAGAAACGAGGCAGAGGCCGGCAGCGAGGCGTGCGACTATTTTGACGAGCCGCAACTGCTTTGGGGCACGCAGACCGAACCGGCGGGCGAACAGGGCGGCTTTACCCTGGTGTCGGACGGTGTGCAGGGGTTCCGCCATGCCGTGCCGCTGACACAGATTCCGTTTGACCCATGGGATGCGGCGCAGAAACAGCGCCCGCTGCGTCTGTGGGTGCGCCACTACCTGGGCCGCGATCCGCAGGACGGCACGGTGACGATTGCCGGCAGCCGGCTGCTCCGGCTCGATGTCGACCGGATCGAAGTGGATTGAAGCGGATTGAAGTGGGATTGAAGCGTAAGGAGATGCCGATGCTGCCGCAGCAGGTCAACCCCAGCCACCGTGAGGATATCGCCACCGCGCCCTATAACTTTGTGCCGCTGCCCGACCGTCCGCTGCTGCTGGTCGCCGACCATCTGCCCGACCAGGATGTCCACGACCCGGCCCGCTATACGGGGAGCATTGCGTGCAGCCTGACCACCGAGACGCCCACCTTTGTGCGCGCCCCGCTGACGGCAGAGGCCTACCGCGACTATAAACCGCAAGACGAGAAGAAGCTCCCCTATGAGGAGCGCACCAAGAACAAACCGGCCTTCTTCCATACCGGCGACCCCCAACAGCCGCTGATCCCGGCCAGCACGCTGCGCGGCCTGATGCGCAGCCTGGTGGAGATCATCGGCTACGGGCGCTTTGAGTCGGTCACCCAACGCCGGCTGATCTACCGCGCCGTGGGCGACACTAGCAGCCACGGCGACCGCTACCGCAACCAGATCTTGATCAGCGACGGGCAGGGCAGCGAGGGGACTCAGAAGTACTATGCCTATACCCCGCGCGTGCGCGCCGGCTATCTGGTGCAGCTGGGCGGCGAGTGGCGCCTCTATACCGCCCAGCAGATCAGCGGCACGAGCTTTGCGCGCATCAGCCATCGGCTGCTCAGACCGCTCGAGGGGCGGCTCGCACCCATTGCGGGCTGCAAAAACGCCTATACGATCTATTTTGAGCCGGGACGGTGGGAACATCAGCGCGTGCGCGGCGGCTTTATCCGCCTGCGCTATGCCGCGGCGCAGCGCGCCGCGCCGCGGCAAGAACCGGGCCTCACGCCGGGCGCACTGGTCTACAGCGGGCGCATGTTCTCCAAACGCTCGGAGGCGGTGGTCTACCCGCTCGATCCGAACAAGTTCTATCGGATCAACGACGAGATGATCGCGGTGTACCGCGACCAGATCAGCGCCGAGCAAGCCAATTTGCTGGGCGAGGAGGGCGTGCTGAGCGCCGGGATGAGCAAGGATCAGACGCTCAACGAGCAAGACGGGCTACCCGCCCAGCGCCAGCCGGTCTTCTATCTGGTCGAGAGGGTCAAGAACCCCAAGACGAATGAGCCGGAAGAGCGGGTGAGCTTCTTCGGCCACACCATGATGATGCGCCTGCCCTATCCCTACGCCGTGCGCGACTTTGTGCCGCCAGCGCTGCAAGCCGATCCGGAGCGCAAGACCGTGGACTTGGCCCAGGCGATCTTTGGCTTTGTGCCCTTGGCAGAGGCAGAGCAGGGGCAGAGCACGCCCAAAGAGGAGCGGCGAAAAACGGCGAACGGCTATGCGGGCCGCGTCTTTTTCGGCGATGCACGGCTCGACGGTCCCCAGGAGCGGTTGTGGCTGCTCGACCCCGGCGACCCGCAGGGCTGGTTGACGCCCAAGATTTTGGGCACGCCCAAACCCACCGCCTTCCAGCTCTATTTGGTGCAGCGCACGCCCGACCCGCTGCCGCGCCAGGGCAGCAGCAAGGTGCAGAAGGCGCTGGCCGACTATGCCTCGACCCCGCCCGGCGTGGCTGTCTCCGGTACGGCTCTCTCCGCTGCGGCCACTCAGGGAGAGACGGCGCTGCGCGGCTATAAACGCTATTGGCATAAGCGCAGCCCGGTGACGCGCGCCACCATCGAAGAGCCGGCGGAGCGCATCAACCAACCGCGCCAGGGCGACCCCTCCCGCCGCCAGCGCGAGGAGCAGTACACCTGCATGGCCCCGCTAGCTCCCGGCGTGCGCCTCACCTTTTCGATCCGCTTTGAAAACCTCGCCGCCTGGGAACTGGGCGCGCTGCTCTGGGCGCTGCAACCGCCCGTGCCGGAGGGCGCTGAGGTGCGCCACCAGGTCGGCATGGGCAAGCCGCTGGGCATGGGCAGCGTACGGCTGCAGGTGGAAAAGCTGCGCTTGGAGGACCGCCGCGCCCGCTACAGCCGGCTTTTTGTCGAGCCGGAGGCCGGCCGGCCGGCGGTCGCCGGCGAGGCCGCATGGGAGACGGGCGCGCGCACGCCGCAGCCCGGCGAAACGCCATCCGATCTGATGGCCGCCTTCGAGCGCTATCTGTTGGATCAGTTGGGCGAGCGCCGCGCCCAGCGGCTGAGCGACCTGCCGCGCATCCAGGCGCTGTTGGCGTTGATGGCCTGGCCCGGCCCGCCAGATGTCGAAACGCGCTACCAGGGCTTGGAGGAGTTTCGCAGCCGCCCGGTGCTGCCTGCGCCGGCGCCCGTGGCCGCCACCCCAGGCCGCGCGCCTACGCCGGCGACGACCGTCTTTAGCACCGAGCGCGCCTCGTCGACGTCGTCCACGCCGGCCCAACCGGCCATCGACGCCGGGGAGACCTTGCGCTGGATGCAGGAACGCGCCGCCCAGACCGTGCTGCCGCCCAGCGACGCGCGCCGCGGACCCGCCGCTCGGCTGACCTCACGCCATGAGGCGAAAGAGGGAATGAAGGTGTTGGGCACGGCCGTGCGCGTGACGGTCGACCTGCGCGTCGAAATTGACCTCGGGCTGGCGGAGATCAAGGGCTTTTTGCCCGATCGCCAGATCGTCCCGCCGGTGCGCGACCGCGCCGACCTAGAGGCGCGCTTCCCGGCGGGAACGCCGGTCGAGGCCTGGATCAGCCGCATCGACAAGCGCGGCGTTGTGTTGACGATGCGCGAGCCTTCATTATGACCGTCACCGCCATCCGCCTCCAAGAGTTTATGGCCTTTCGCGACACCGGCTGGATCGACCTGCGCCCGATCACCTTGTTGTTTGGGCGCAACTCAAGCGGCAAGAGCGCCATCCTGCGCGCCCTGCTGCTGCTGCGTCAAAGCCTGGATGCGCCCGCTGCCGGCGGCCCGCTGGCCTTCTCGCGCCAGGAAGGCTATGACTTCGGCGATTTTGTCACGCTGGTGCGCGACCACGACACCACTCGCCGCATCTCGGTCTGGTTTCGCTGCCGCTTCGCGAGCCATCAACCATCGGACCAATGGATACTCGGCTGGCGGACGAACCCCGCCCTGCCTCCGTCTCAGGCAAGGCTGCCGGTGGAGGAGTTCGCGCTGCGCCTACTCTTCGGCCCTAATGGGGCAACCGGATCGAAGATAGTCGGGGTGGATGTCTACTGGGAAGGCCATGGACTGTTGACTCAGGCGAATGCGCCCCCGCCTGTCCCTCCGGATGCGCATCCGGATGCGTCCAGCATAGGCTGGCGCATCGCGTCAACTGTGATGGATTTGTTGGCCGAGGCCAGCTTGCAGCCGCTTCCGGAAGACGAACTGCCCTTGGAAGAACAAGCCGCTCCGGAAGCAGACCCGGCTGATCGGATAACGCCCGCCGATGCAGCGTGGAACATCTGGCAGCATACCGTTTTGGACTGCCCACAAGACTTCCTGCCCGCTGTACCGAGTCTGGAGGGCGTCGCCCGCGCAAGAGAGCCTAACGGCTATCGTGCTTTGCGGGAAATTCTGGATTTTCTGGCGGAGGATATCCGCGGCTTTTTGAAGGGCATCCACCACCTGGGGCCGCTGCGCCCGCCGCCCAAGCGCCATTTTTATCTGGCCGATCAGCAGACGGGGCGGCTGAGCTATGAGGGCTTCTTGCACCACTATCTGGCCGCCCACGACGCCGGTCAAGGCGGTTTGAGCGCCATCAACGACTGGCTGGCGGCGTCGGATCTGCGTGTGCAGATGCGGCTCGACGTGGTGAGCAAGGCCGACCATCTCTATAAGCTGATGCTGACCAACCTGCCCAAGACACCGGTCTTCGAAGTCAACTGGTGCGAAGCGGGCTTTGGCAACACGCAGATCCTGCCGATCGTGGTCGAACTGCTGTTGGCCCCGCCCGGCAGCCTGATCCTGCTTGAACAGCCCGAACTGCATCTGCATCCGCGCGCCCAGGCCGCTCTGGGCGACCTGCTGATCTTGGCGGCGCAGCGCGGGATGCAAGTAGTGATCGAGACGCACAGCGAGCATCTGCTCTTGCGGCTGCGCCGGCGGTTGGCCGAGACGGTGGCGCAGGCATTTGCTCCCGCCTTGCAGGGAGATCCCAGATATTCTATCGAGGAAGAGGCGGTGCGCGTCTACTTTGTCGAGACCGTGGAGCGCCGCCATGTGAGCCATCTTTGGGAGGACACACGCCGCCGGCGTAACTTCTACGCGCCCCGGCGCAAGGGCCGCCGCCGGGTAGGCCGTATCTGGAAGGAGCCTCATCGCCACCGGCATGTCTACCTGACAAAGCAGCCGGAGCGCCGCCGACTGAGCCGCGTCCACACGATTCAGTTGGGCAAGGTGGGCGACCTGCGCGATCTGCCGCAGGGGTTCCAGGATTTCTTCTCCGACGATCTGTGGGAACTACTCGCTCTTGACGAGGCCATCCTCCGTATCCCACGCGAGCAACGCCATGGCTAGGAGCCACTGTCGCCAGGCTCTCATCGTAGACCCCAACTTGTTCCTGGCTGCCCTGCACGACGACGCCAGCCGGTGGTTCGTGGGGGCCCTCTTCAAATATTGGACCTACATTCATTTTGTATTGGATGAGTCTCCCGCCGCGCCGCCGGGCGCCGCTACGCCTGGCAGATCATCAGAAGAACACAGCCTCTACTTGTCCTACCAAACGCTAGGGCGTGAGCATCCGGATCTTCACGTCCGGTTCAAATGGTTGATGGAGCGCATCACCAGGCCTGATCCGGGAATCGTGTTTCGTCCGGCCACCCTCACGCCAACGCAGAAGCGGCAGGTCAAGAGCTTTCACTGTGACCAGTCGGTGGAGCCGACCATGCTTGCCTTGGGGGCCTCCGGCGCGCTGTGCGCCTGGGTCTGTGTGGTGGGCGATGGCAGTGACTGGCAGCTTGTCCATCTTCCCACTGACCCGCCCCCATGGAGTATACGCGGCGTAGATCACCCCAACACCTGCAAGCGGCTGCAGGGCAAGCCGACATTTAAACGGCTGCGTGTCAAAGCGGCTCTCGATGCGCAGGGAGCACTCACGAACTGGGCAGAGCGCGCCGTCGACTACATTTATCCTCGTACCCAGTTGCAACTGGAGCAGTTTGTCGCCGACTGCGATGAACACGAGTCGCAGTTTGTCGAGTTCAAGCAGCCCGACCCTTCTACCCATGCCCATGATGGATCAGCCCGGTCCAGCCCGTTTCTGACCTGGGAAATTATGGACAGCGCCATGGAGTCGGTCTGCGCCATGGCGAACACCAAGGGCGGCAAAGTGGTGATCGGCGTCAAAGACAAAAATGGGAAAGTCGTGGCGATGGATGGGTTTGTGCCCAGCTACGGCAAACGCGCTAGACCTGACCCAGACCATCCGGACAGAATCCCGGGGCGATACCCCGTCCACCCCTGTAGCTACGAGCAACTTTGCGATGTCATCCATGGGCATTTGGGCAAGATTGAGCCGAAGCTTTGTCAGCCCGACGAAGTACGCTTTGAAGTCTTTTATCTGGAGAATGGGCACGCCGTGATCGTGATTGAGGTCGAGCAGGCAGGTGCGATCAATGGGATCGACTATCACTTTCAACCCGTGATCTATGAGAGGAAACGCAATAGATGCGGGTTGACCTTTGCATACAAGCGTATCGCTGCGCGCGACGAAAAGGGGGATCCTCTCACGCCCGAGCAGATAGCGCACCCGGAGCGCCGTTCACCCGATGATCTGGATTTTGAATCAGAGGGTCCATCCGAGGAAGCGGCGTGAACGACGACCTCGTTTCCATCGTGCTCGCTCTGGCCCCTACTCTCCACTCACTCCTCCCTACTGCCTTCTGCCAGCGCGTCTTCGACGACTTCGGGGTGCGTCTCGATCACCTTAAGCAGCAAGCGCGCCGCTCGCTCCGGCCTCCGGCGACCCTGCTCCCAGTTACGCACCGCGGCCAGCGTAAAGCCATATTTGGCCGAGAACTGCTCTTGCGTGAGGCCCATGCGGCGGCGGATGGTGCGCATGTTCACCGTTGGTACGTCAGAAAACACCCTTCAAAGGGCTTGACATCATTCAACTATTCAATATAATACTTGAGTAGTTGCTTGTCAAGTCGGATTTTCCTGGACACCCTTCGTCGCCACCCTCCCCGCCGCACCCGGAGATGCGCCCAGGGATTTCCCACCTCCGCTACACTTAAGGTTGGCCCCTTGGGGGCGGCCGTCTTCAGAAAGGTCTCTCTGTGTCTACCAGCGTCCCAGTTACCAACGGCCAATCTACCAGCAGCCAACTCAAACGACGCCAAAAAGACCGTCTCTATGCGCTCTTTGCCCGTGTGGCGACGGCCATGGCGAACCCGCACCGGCTCGAATTGGTGGACCTCTTGGCGCACGCCCCGCGCACCGTCGAGGAGCTGGCGCGCGAGGCCAATATGACCGTCGCCAATACCTCGCAGCATCTGCAGCGGCTCAAACAGGCGCGTCTAGTCAGCGATACGCGGGAAGGGCTATATGTTCGTTACCGGCTGGCCGACCCCGCCGTCGCTCGTCTCTGGCTGGAGCTACGCGGGGTAGCCGAACGCCAACTGGCCGAGGTCGAGGCCGCGCTCGACGACTATCGTGACCGCCGCCACGAGTTCCAAGCCATCTCCGCCGAGGAACTACGCGAGCGCTTGCGCCGCAGTGACGTGATCCTGCTGGACGTGCGGCCCCAGGAGGAGTATCAGGCCGGGCACATTCCCGGCGCCATTTCCATGCCGCATACCGTCGTCGAAGACCGTCTCGCCGAACTCCCCACTGACAAGACCATCGTCGCCTATTGCCGCGGGCCGTACTGTGTCTATGCCGACGATGCGCTGAACCTGCTCGCCATCCACGGCTTGCGCGTGGCCCGGCTCGAAGTAGGCCCCTTGGAGTGGCAGGCAGCTGCTCCGGATCGTTAAGCGATAGTGGCCGCAGGGCGTATGTGAGGAACGAAAGGAGAAGCGCGATGATATCTACGATTTTGCAGCCCGTACAGACCGACGACCTGCCGGCGCTTGACCAGTTGCGGGAGGCGATCCAAGAAGAGTATGCGGTGGTGGCGAACGACCCCGCCCACGGGTTTCATTTTCACACCGGCCGCCCGCTGGCCGCCATGCTGGGCTATCACGAGGCGTGGCTGTCTGCTGTGCCCGCGGCCTCTATCGCCTCGTTTGCGGGCACAGGCAACCCTTTCCACATAGGGGAGTTGCAACCAGGCGAGCGCGTGGTCGACGTGGGCTGCGGCGCGGGCATCGACAGCCTGATCGCCGCCGCCATGGTCGGGCCGCATGGCGAGGTGATCGGGGTAGACATGACCCCCGCCATGTTGGCCCGGGCGCGGCAGAGCGCGGCCGAGGCGCAGGTCGCCAACGTGGAGTTTCGCGAGGGCTTTGGCGAAGCGTTGCCCATCGCGGACGGCTGGGCCGACGTGGTCATCTCCAACGGCGTGCTCAACCTGATGCCGGACAAGCTGAAGGCGCTGCAAGAGATGGCGCGCGTGCTCAAAGTGGGCGGGCGGCTCCAGATCGGCGACATTCTGGTACAGAAGCCGGTGCCCGCCAGCGCCAAACGCGACATCGATCTCTGGACTGGCTGAATTGCCGGCGCTCTGCCGGAGGCAGAGCTCCAGGCCACGGTCGTGGCTGCCGGTTTTGTGGACTTTGCGATCCCGTGGCGCGCCGATGTGTTCGGCGGTGCGCCACAACAGTCGAGCGCGGCCGATTTCGGCACGCTGGGCATCAACTTCCGGGCGCGTAAACCCCGTACGGAAGCCGAGTGGGCCAAAGAGTTGGAGACATTGATCTGCGAGATGGAGTCTATGGACCAACCCACTTCACAACTCGGCGCGGACGCCTTTTACGACGCCGGGGATACCGGCTGCGCCTACGGGCCGCTGGACGAGATTGCCTTGATGATATGTAAGTTGTCGCCGGGTGACGCTCTGCTGGGGATATATCCCCAGCAGAGCGTCACCATCGAGGGTGTTTGGGTGGGGACCACCGGCTACGCCGACGACCTCCAAGCTGAGGGATTTGCGCCGCTGCGCGAACAGGATGGAGTTTATCCTTGGGGCGGTTCGGGGTGGAGCGTCTGCCAGAGCTGCAAGAAGGCAGCGGGCTTGAGGATGGTCACGCCCGCATAGTGGCCGACGCTGAGCAGGTGTTTGTCGCCGGAGATGAGGTAGGGCGCCTGGGCCTCCAGCGCCAGCGCCACAAAGAGATCGTCGTCGGCGTCGTCAGGGACGGCCCGCACCGTGAGCGTCGGAGAAAGGAGCGCGGCCGTCTGTTCGAGATAGGCCATGTAGCCCTCGATTTGTTCATCGCTGTAGGTGAGGCGTTGGCGGATATGGGGGTAGTGCAGCACGCGGCGCAGTTCGGCTAAGCTGTCGGGCGAGGCCACCAGCTCCAGTTCACCGCTGTGGCAGCGCGCCAGGATCTGGGCCGGGGCGCTCTGGGCGGCCACCAGCGCACTGACCAGCACATTGGTATCGAGCGCGATTCGCATACAACTTCATTCTACTGTCTATCGGGCGGGTTGTTTGGTCTGTTTGCGCACTGCATGCACGGCCTCGTCGACGAAGGTGAGCAGCCCATCTTCATTCATTTCCAGGTCTTTGTTCTGCTGCTGCACATCGAGTACCACCTGATAGGCGGCGCCGCGCTGGCGCAGGAACTGCTCAAAGAGCGCGAACGAGATGAGGGCAGCGGCAGGCTTGCCGTTCTTCTCCAACACGACTGTATCGCCCTGGTACTGGACCTTGTCCACGATCTCGCCTAAGCGGCTTCGCACTTCTGTCACGCCGAGCCTGCGTTCCATGGTGATCTCCTCCTCTTTGCGTGGTGATCGAACATTCCGTACACTTTGCATGATGTGTACAGTTTAACATGGGTGAAGGTTAGGGGTCAAGACGTGGAAGATCTACCCCAT
>JADLFO010000108.1 GCA_020845455.1 Caldilineaceae bacterium | reverse complement strand
GTCTCGCTCGTCACCTGGAAGATTTCGGGCAGCGGATGGCTGCCCCCCTGCGGCGCGTTGGCATAGGCCATGTGGATCACCGGGTGCAGCCGCGGGTCGACGATATAGGCCCAGTCCGTGCCGTCCGTGAACTCCGGCACGGCAACCGGGATCGGGCGCGGGTCGCCGGGGCGTGACTCGGCATAGGGGTTGACCACCTGCGCGCTGCCCGCGGCGTTGGGTTTGCCCACATCGCCTGTGCCATAGCCAAACAGCCCCAGCGCCGTATCATACAGTTCAATCGGCACTAGGCAGAAGGTCGGCCACAGCGCCAGCGCGCTGCTTGTGCCCGGAATACCCTGGTTCCAGATACGCTGCCGCGCCTTGGCCCATTCGCCTTCGCTCAGCGCGGCGGTGTCCAGATTGCCGTGGTCGATATGGAACAACGCCTTGCCGTCCTCGGCCAGCGTCGGCCCCACCCCGGCGTTAGCCGTAAAGAGACCGGCGATGGCGGCGCTGCGCGTGCGGATGCCCGCCTTGACCATCTCGCGCGGGATCGCCTGGATGCGCTGGATGTCGCTTTTGCGGATCGCCTCCAGCGTAATCCCCACATAGTGGCCGCGCTTGGTAAAGGTCATGCTCTCCTTGCTGTCGCCCACGCCGGCCTCGGTATAGGCTGCGCCCTCGGCCACCGTGGGCAGGTTCGCCAACCCGTCCACCATGATCAGTTCCACCTGATGCGTGCTGCCGTCATGCGGCACAACGTCGACAATCGCCTCATACCAGCGGTAGGTGATCAGGTTGTCATAGTGCATCTGCACCACCTTGTTGAGGCTGTTGACTACCATGCCCGCCAGCGTCGTGGTCGTGGCCGCGGCCAACTGGCTCCATTCGGGGTTAAAGACGCCGTACCAGTTATGGTCGCCGGTGATCGCCTGGTAAAGATCGCGCAGCGAGCGCAGCGAAGGCGGCGGCGTGGGTTCATCGCGCACGCCAAATAGCCAGTTGAGCGCGGTCTGGATGCGGTCTTCCGGCGTCTGCATCATCCCCGCGCCGATAGGCCGCAGCCCCTGCACCACGCCGCGGCTCGGCGCGGCGCTCTCGGCGCGGCGCTGCGCCTCGACCAGTTGGGCGGCAAAGACCAAGTCGCGGCCCTGCGCCGCCAGCCGCACGCTCTCACGCCCGGCAGGCGACAGCCCGGCGGCGTCGATCAGCGCGTCGACCCGCTGCTGGGCCAACAGCGCCTGCATCTGCTGAAGTTGGTGGAAGAGCCGCGCCACCTCGGTCTGCGGCCCGCACTCAGTCTGCGGCTCGCGCTCGGCCACATTACCCCCCATACGGACACGATAGTTCGTGTCCGTACCGCCTGCCCCCGCGCCTGCGCTCACCGCGACGGGGTGCATCTGCCCGTTGGGCAGCAAAATCGACTTGTCCGACGTGCTATGCATCGTATCCCTGTTCATCGTGACCCTAGCCTCCTTCAGTTGACAGAGTTCTTCAATGATATGGGTGCCCGGCACGGCGGGCGCGTTGACCGCGCTCGTCTCCTTGCCGGACGGCCCCAGAAAGACCAGCTCGCATACGGCTGTCTGTTCCTGCCGCGGGTTCCCCTGCGCTTCGACCGGATAGCGGCGGCCCGGCCAGTGGTCGCACGCAAACCAGTCTTGCCCACAGAGCGAACATTCCACCCCGCTGTAGGCCCAGCCGATGCTAAAGCGGTCGATCACCCCCTCCAAAAAATCGCGTATTCCGCGCTGCGTCGTCAGCCGGATATGCTGATGAAACTCCCAGTTCGCTTGACCCTCTGCATGCCGCCAGAGGTCAAGCACCGGCCCGGCCAAGCTGCTCGCCAGCACCACGCCATCGCGCGCGCCGATGTCGCCCACGTCGTGGTTGCGCAGAAAGGGCAGCCCAGCAAAGCTCGCCGCAAACGCGTGCAGGTCTTCGGGCCGGAAACGCACATGGTTGGCGTTCGGCCCCGTGCGATAGACCACCGCTCGAAAATCCAGCGCGGGGAGCGTGCCCGCGGCCAGCCGTTCACGCAGCCGCTGCCGGCGTCTCTCGCTCCAGCGGTCGCCCGCCTCGGTCAGCACCGCCGTTTGCAGCGGCGCGCTCATCCCAAAATGCAGCTTGTTCGTGCCATCCATGCGTCCTATCCTCCTGCAAGCCTTGATGCAATTCGGGGTGCAACCCCTCGCGTAAGATCATCTCGAATTCCCGTGCGCTCAACGCTTCGCCCACAAACTTGGCAAAGAGCCGCAGCGCCATGCGCCGGTAGGCGGGGCCATCCCCTACCAGGCCGGCCAACGTCTGCAAACTGCCCGCCAAGCGCTCGGCCGCGGTCGCCAACTCCTGGTTATCCTCTGGGCTGATGTCGGGCGTGACGACCGTCAGATCGGCGTGCGCCACGGCGCGGCCGCGATAGCCGGTGACCGCGGCCCAGCGGCCATAGGCATGCAGCGCCAGGTCGGCCAGCAGCCAGGCCAGATAGGCCTGCCGCCTGCGCAGAAAACGGCGGCGCAGTTCGGCCATCGCCTGCCCGGTCGCCAGGTTGGCATCCTCCCCCTCGCCCAAATCCAGCAGCCCAGTCCCCGGCCCGCCGGCGGCGATCATCCAGCGCAGGGCGCGCCCGTCCTTTTCGGCGTCGGCGGCGTGCAGATTGGGCGTCACCGCCTGCCATTCCTCGGCCCCCTGCTCGGCGATGATCACACTGCCCGCATCGGGCGGGGTGCGATAACGCTCCTCCAGCGTGCCGCGCAGCCGGCCCGGCGCATGCACGATCCACAGAAAGGCGCGCATCGCCGCGTTGAGCCGAACCCGGTCTTCCAGCCAGCGCGAATAGCGTCGCAGCCAGGGCAGGATCGGGGCCAGGTCGCTTTCACCGCGCACCGCGCCCACAGGCCGGTTGACGGCATAATGCAGCATCAGCGGCGTAGCGGGCTGGGCGGCCTCGGCGTGGGCCAACCCAGCCCACCAGACATCCGCCTCGCCCGGCCCGCGGCGTTCGCGATAGCGCCGCTCGCGTTCATAGTCCTCCGGGTCAAAATCAACCTCCTCGATCTGACAGGCCGCCACGGCGCGCACCGATGCGAAGCCGGTCTGCGGGTCGGTGAAAAGCACCAGAAACAGTTCGCCGCTGCGC
>JADLFO010000107.1 GCA_020845455.1 Caldilineaceae bacterium | reverse complement strand
TGCAACGTCACCTGGTCTTGGCCGTCTTGCATCTGCAACTGGGCCGCGGTCGGGAGGTAGCGGCGATCTGCGCCCTCACCAATCACAAAGGTGCTAAAAGCGGGCTGATCCTTGGCGTTGCCGCCACCCGCGATCAGGCCGACAGCTTCATGCCAAATGCTCAGATAGTTCTGCCGGTCCTGGCCCCAACGACTTTCTACCGGCGGGGTGATGACACCGCTCAGACAGGTGAACCAGCCATCCTGACGGCGCAGCAGGGCATGGTCGGGGTCATGAATCGAATAGGCCGGCTCATCTTGTGGGATGGATGCTTCGGGACCCTCTCCACAATGTTGGAACAGCGGCGTGAGCCGCGGGCTGAGGCCATACTCGCCGCCTGCCAGCTTGGGGCCGTCCGGTGTCTGGTTATAGGTCAGATGGGGCAGCGGGTGCGCCACGCGATCCGTTAGCCATTGCGCCAGCAAAAAGCGTACAAAACGCCGTCCTTGTGGGAAGAGGCTGAAGGCGGACAGCCCATGCAGATTGACGTGGTTATGATACTTGACCCGTCCGTCAATCGTCTCGACGATGCGCCCGTCGGGATAGGTGTAGCGGATATGGAAATCGGTGGCGCGTTCCAGGCAGGGCAGCACCGACTCGTCGCGAGAAAAGAAATAGTAGAGACCGATGGCATGGGCATAGATCGAATTGTAGAGCGGGGTGGGGCCATGATGCTCCAGCCAATAGCCGTAGGGCGTCTGCTCGGCCACGGCCTGATAGATCATCTTGCGGCCTGCCGCTTGCCAGTCGGCCCGGTCGAAGATTTGTCCGGCGCGATAGGCGGCCATGCCGTTCCAGGTGGGGATGTTATGGACGCGGCCTGCGGCTAACTCCGTGGCGATGCCGTCATAGGCCAAGGTCAGCCCTTCGGCCCAGCGCAGGCTGCGCGCCGCGTCGAGTTCGTGGCGCAGCAGGGCATAGGTTTCTGCCCAGTGATACATTGACCAGGGCATAAAGGTTGGCCCCCAAGTGGAGCCGTCAACCTTGATAAACTCGACCGAGCCGTTGGGATTCTGAAAATCGCGCCAGGCATCGCCGCCGCGCAAGGCATAGTC
The DNA here is from genome assembly GCA_020845455.1 of Caldilineaceae bacterium. Classification (GTDB taxonomy): domain Bacteria; phylum Chloroflexota; class Anaerolineae; order Caldilineales; family Caldilineaceae; genus QEUY01. The sequence goes on along the minus strand of JADLFO010000107.1, from coordinate 8,066 downwards.
GAGGATGCGGGCGTCGCCGTGATAGGGGTTATCAGGATGCGGCGTGATGTAGAGCAGGGCCAGCGGGTAGACGATGTCTTGATTGGTGACGGCCCAGCCGTCGCCGGTCAGGAAACGCCCGGTGGCGGGGTCAAAACACGCCAGGTTGATCGGCACGTCTTCGACCAGGGTGCGTAGGACGGTGGTACGGATATCGGATTGCATAGGGCGCTCGCTTGTCGCTTTCGGCCTGAGAGTGGATGGCGGGTTAGGTGGGCGCAGCCTAGGTGACGCCGCGCAGCGTTAATTCGTCGGCAAAATGGCAGGCCGCAAAATGGTCGGGGGCCACTTGGCGCAGCGGGGGACTCTCCACCTTACAGATCTCCTGGGCATAGCGGCAGCGCGGGTGGAAATAGCAGCCGCTGGGTGGGTTGGCCGGGTCGGGCACATCACCCTCCAAGACGATGCGCTCGCGCTTGGATTCAGGGTCGGGGCGGCGCACGGAGGAGAGCAGCGCCTCGGTATAGGGATGTTTGGGCGCAAAGAAAAGCTGCTCATTGGGGGCGGCTTCAACCAGTTGGCCCACATACATCACCGCCACCGAGTCGCTGATGTGCTGGACAACGCTCAGGTCATGCGCCACAATGATATAGGAGAGCTTGAACTCCTCTTGCAGGTCTTGCAGCAGGTTGAGCGTCTGCGCCTGGATTGACACGTCCAGCGCCGAGACCGGCTCATCCGCCACGACCAAGCGCGGGTTGAGCGCCAGGGCACGAGCGATGCCGATGCGCTGGCGCTGGCCGCCGCTGAAGGCATGGGGATAGCGCCGCATATACTCAGGCCGCAGCCCTACGCGGCGTAGCAGGTCGGCCACGCGCGCCTCTACCTCGCGCCCGCGCGCTACCTTGTTGATCACCAGCGGTTCGCCCACAATGTCGAGCAGGGTCATGCGCGGGTTGAGCGATGAGAACGGGTCTTGGAAGATCATCTGCATGTTGAGCCGCAGCCGGCGCAGCGTCTCTTTGTCGGCGCTCACCACGTCAACGGGGCCAAGCTGTTCGTCATGGAAGATCACTTGGCCGCCGGTCGGCTGGATGGCACGCAGGATGCAGCGGCTGGTGGTCGTCTTGCCGCAGCCGCTCTCCCCCACTAAGCCCAGTGTCGTGCCGACCGGCACATTGAACGAAACGCCGTCCACGGCCTTGACCTGGCCGACGACCCTGCTCAGAAAGCCGCGTGTGATCGGGAAATACTTTTTGAGTTCACGGACTTCCAAGATCGGCGGGCGGACCGCGGCTGTGTCCTGCACAGCTACGCGGTCTGCCCCAAGTTGTGCTGCACGTTGGGTCATGCGGCCTCCTGGGTCACGCCGGCGGCTGTCTTGGCCTGGATCGCCTCGTCGTAGAGCAAACAGCGCACCAGATGCCCGTCGGCGGTGCGATAGGTAGACGGCTCAATCACGTCGCAGATGCCGGGCATAAAGTCCGGGCAGCGCGGGTGAAACGGGCAGCCTGGCGGCACATTGTACGGGTCGGGCACCATCCCCTCGATGGTGTCCAGCCGGCGGCGGCGTTCTTTTTCAATGGTGGGGATGGAGCGCAGCAGCGCCCGCGTGTAGGGATGTTTGGCGGCGCGGAAGAGCGAGACCACATCGGCGCGTTCGACCACCTTGCCCAGATACATGACGATTACCTCGTCGGCCATCTCGGCCACCACGCCCAGGTCATGCGTGATAAACAGGATCGCCATGCCCAGTTCCTGCTGCAAATCCTTCATCAGTTCAAGGATCTGGGTCTCGGTGGTCACGTCGAGCGCGGTGGTCGGCTCATCGGCGATCAGCAGGCTGGGCCGGCAGACCAGCGCCCGAGCGATCATGGCGCGCTGGCGCATGCCGCCCGAAAGCGACCAAGGAAACTGGTCGAGCACCCGTTCGGCGCGCGGTAACCCACAGCGGCGCAGCATATCAATGGCGATGGCGCTCGCCTGTTCTTTGCTTACCTCTTGATGCAGCAAGACCGCTTCGGTGATCTGGTTGCCGATGGTGTGGACGGGCGAAAATGAGGTCATCGGCTCTTGAAAGACCATGGCGATCTCGGCCCCACGGATCTCGCGGATGGCGCTACCGGTGGGGTCCAACTGCGCCAAATCCACTGTGGTTTCGGAGACGCCGCTCGCGCCGCTGCGTTTGTGGAAGAGGATCGACCCGTCCACCACCTTGCCGGGCCGCGGCACGATGCCCAGGATGGCGCGCGCCATCACGCTTTTGCCACAGCCGCTCTCGCCTACCACACATAGCGTCTTGCCGTGAGCGACGGAGAAATCGATGCCGTCGACCGCCTTGACCGTGCCTTCGTCGAGGAAGAAGTAGGTCTTCAGGCTGTTGACTTCAAGCAGTAGTTCGTCTTGAGGCATAGGGTATCCTAGCGGCTGTAGGGGTCCGCGGCATCGCGCAGCCCGTCGCCCATAAAGTTAAAGGAGAGGATGGCGACGATTATAAAGATCGCCGGGATCAACAGCCAGGGCGCAAGCGCTACGGTCTGCAAGTTCTGCGCCTCTTGCAGCAGCACCCCCCAACTGATCGTGGGCGGGCGCAGACCCAACCCTAGAAAGGAGAGACTGGTCTCGCCCAAGATCATGCCCGGAATGGCGAGTGTGAGCGAAGCGATGATGTAGCTAAAAAACGAGGGCAGCATATGGCGCAGGATGATACGTAGTTCGCCGGCGTTGGTCAAGCGCGCCGCCATGACATAGTCTTCTTCGCGCACGGCCAGGAAACGCCCGCGCACCACGCGCGCCAGCCCCGTCCAGCCGATCAACGAGAGCAGCACCACGATTGCAAAATAGCGCTGCATCGAACTCCACTCGCGCGGTAGCGCCGCGCTCAGCCCCATCCACAGCGGGATTGTGGGGATCGAGCGCAGAAACTCGATCAGCCGCTGGATGATCAAGTCGGGCACGCCGCCGAAATAGCCGGAGATGCCGCCCATCAAGATGCCGATCACAAAGCTGAGAAAGACGCCGATCAGCCCGATCGAGAGTGAGACGCGCGCGCCATAGAGCACGCGCGAGAACATATCGCGCCCCAGGCGGTCTGTGCCCAACAGGTGGATGCGCAGCCCGTCGCTGTCGGCATCGGGGTGTAGACCAAAGAGGCGCAGGTTCGACTCGAACAGCCCCCACATCTTGTAGGGGTCGCCTTCGACAAAGAAATAGATGGGCAGGATCACGCTGGGGTCCGGCTCATAGGTGATGATATAGGTGGCGGCATCGCGCGTGCGCACCAGCCCATAGATATAGGGGCGCTGGATGCGCCCATCGCGCATCCAATGTACCGACTGCGGCGGCACAAAGGTAAAGCGCCGCTCAAAGGCGTTGGGGTCATAGGGCGACAGAAACTCGCAGAAGATCGCGACAAAATAGAAAAGCGCGATCACGGCGCTGCCCACCATGGCAAGCCGATGTTTGCGAAAGCGCCACCACATCAATTGCCACTGCGACGCGACAAAGACGCGGTCTTCCGGCACGCCTTGTTGAAGCTGCGTTTTGGGTATGCTCTGCACGCCCTCAGCGGTTGCGGGTTTGGTGAGCAACGACATGGGCCATCCTTTGAGTCAGTGGGCCTTTGGGCCGCGTAGCGCGCGCGGCGCGCTACGCGGCCGGGTTGCCGCCAAATCGGATGCGCGGATCGACCAAGACCAGCAGAATATCGGAGATCAATGTCCCGATCACGGTCAAGACACTGAGCAGCATGATAAACGACGCGGCCAGATACATATCCTGCGAGAGCAGGGCCTTGAGCAACAGCGGGCCGGTGGTGGGCAGGCTGAGTACGATTGAGACAATCGTCGTGCCGGAGATCAGCCCTGGCAGCATCCAGCCGATGGTACTGATGAATGGACTCATGGCGATGCGCACCGGATATTTGAGCACGACTTTGGTTTCGGAAAGCCCGCTGGCGCGCGCCGACTCGACATAGGGCTGGGGCAGTTCGTCGAGCAGATTGGCGCGCATGGTGCGGATCAAACCGGCAGTCCCTGACATGCCGATGATGACCATGGGCACCCAGATGCGCTTCATCACCTCAAGGATTTTGGCCGTTGTCCAGGGTTCGCCGATAAACTCCGGGCCATACAACCCCCCCAGGTTGACGCCAAGCGTGCTCCATGCCCACCACAGGATGACCAGCGCCAGCAGAAAGTCAGGGATGCCGACACCAATAAAGCCGATGAAGGTAAAGATATAGTCGCCCAGCGAATATTGATGGGTGGCCGAATAGATGCCGATCGGTAGCGCCACGACCCAGATAAAGACTGTGCTCAGCAACGAGATCAAGATCGACAGCCCCAGTCGTTCCATGACCAGGTCTTTGACTGGGCGGTTCCAGTCGAACGACATGCCCATATCACCGCGCACATAGTTGCTGATCCACTTCCAATAACGGATGTGGACCGGCTGATCCAGACCATAGCGTTGTTTCAACGCCTCCAATTCCGACTGGCTGACGCGCGACCCCTGCTGTTCTAGCTGCGCTACATAACTGCTCAGATAGTCGCCCGGCGGCAGTTCGATGATGGCGAAGGAGACCAACGAGATCAGGATCAGCGTCGGGATGGCATAGAGAAACCGGCGCAGAATATAGGCCAGCATAGACACTCCCTGCTCTTACGAACCCGGCCTGGACAGGAGAGACATCGTTGGCCCTCCTGTCCAGGAGCACTACTTAGGTCCTGCTCGACAAGCCTGGTCGAGCGCACGCATGAGGGCATTACGCGCGGCCAGACTGGATTGCTCTGCTACTCGGATTCTCTACTCGGAGATGAAATACTGTTCGGCCCAGGCGTCCGAATCATACAGCACGCAGAAGTTGACCTCCGGCACATTGTGGATGTCATTTCTGGCAATGCGCACGGTGGGGCCGGAGCCGACGGTCAGCACTTCCCAGACATTCTCCAGGTTGAGCCGTTCGATCTCGGCCAAGATCTCCAACTGGCGGGTAGAATCCACAGTCACTTTAGCCTCGTCGAAGAGAAGCTGAGCCTGGCGCGCCGGGGAATCGGCGGGCGGCTCGACGCCTTTGGTGCCTTCGCTCTGATACCAAGCGCCCCAGGCCGGCCCCCAGTAGCTGCTGTCGGCAATCGGCGCATAGGAGCGCAGGTAGGCATAGCGGGCCAGGCCGCCGATGCTGTCTTTGACATAGGCGGTCATGGGGTATTCAAACGAGTAGATGCGCGGCCACCACAGGTCATAGCTGATCTCTTCCAACGTGGTGCGCAGACCGATCTCCTCCCAATAGCTGGCGACGAGCTGCGCGCCGTCCATAAACTGCTGGCCGGAGAAGACATCCAGTTTCAGGACCAAGGGCTGGCCGTCGGGGCGCAGCCGCACACCGTCGGCATTGGTCTCCAGCCCGATCTCGTCGAGCAGCGCCATAGCCGTTTCAGGGTCATATTGCAGATGGGCGAAAAGCTCCGGCTGGTCTGCCAACATCGGGAAGGCGCTTTCCACCGTGCCGTTTTCGCCGAGATAGATCAACTCGTTGATCTCGTCGCGGTTAATTGCCAGGTTCAACGCCTTGCGGAAGCGAATATCCTGCAGCAGCCCCAGCAGGAACTCGTCGTCGCCGGTGAAGTTCTGGTTGGGGAAGATCGCCAGCCCCATGGGGTGTTCGGCCATGGCCTTGAGCACCCGGTAGCCGCCCTGTTCGGTGTTCTGCAGATAGAGCGGCAGGTCGGTCAGGGACAGATTGCGACCCTGCAGGGTCAACTCGCCGGCGATGGCCTTGAGGTTGACCATCTGGCGGTCTTCTACAGCTTGCATCCGAATCTGGTCAATGTAGGGCAATTGGCGGCCGTCGACGTCGGTTTTGTAGAAATAGGGGTTGCGCTCAAAGATCCAGGGCGGGCCAACCTCGGTGAGCTTCCAGGCGCGCAGCACAGGCAGGTCCGGGTTGGTGGCGACACTGGTGCCTTGGGCGATGGCGGCGCGATCGGAGAAGAGTTGGGTCCAATCTTCTACCCCCGCCTCTTGCACCTTGGCCTCCAGTTCGGTGGCGTCGGCATAGTCGGCGTGGAACTGCTCGAGGTAGTGCTTGGGCGCTTTACCAACATCGCCACCCCAGACAAAAGCCAGATTGATCAAGAACAGGCCATTGGGCTGGGCAAAGGTGACCGAGAAGGTCAGGTCGTCGATCGCCTCAATCACCGCAGGCTCGCCACCCGACATGAGAATGGTCGGGGGAGCGGGCAACAAATCGGTGTTCATGGCGATGTCGTTGTACCAGAACATCACATCTTCGGTCGTAAACGGTTCACCATCCGACCACTTATGCCCTTCACGAATCTTGAAAGTGAAGGTGCGGCCATCGTTTGAGATTTCGACCGATTCCGCCAGATGAGGCTGCCACTCGGAGCAGGTCTCGTCAAACAGCACCCACGGCTCTTTAGAGTAGCCGCTGGCGCCGTTGGCGTCGGCCTGGCCGGTGACAGCCTGGTCCCAGATGCCGCCATAGACGCCGGGCTGTTCGAGCACGTCAACCACGACCGGGCTGGCGGGCAGACGCTCTTCCAGCGGCGGCAGTTCGCCGGCTGCGACCTTCTCCGCCAACATAGGCGATTCTTTGGCAGACGTGTCGCCCTCGACCGGCGCGGCCTCGGCAGCCGGGGCCTCGGCAGCGGGCGCTTCAGCCGCAGGCGCCTCGGCGGCGGGCGGCTCATTCTCCGACGGTTGGGCGGGCGGGGGTGCGGTAGGCGCACCGCACGCCGCCAAAACAGCCATCAGCGCGCCCACAGTGAGCAGCACGCTCAGGCTTCGGCGTAACGAATTCCTTTTGATCATGCGATTTCCTCCTGTGACAAACTGAGTGAAATGGGTACGAGATGTGCGCAGACGTGTAAATATATGAGCGACAACCTGCTACAACTCGGCATAGCGCTGGATGACTGCCGCATCCAGTTGGGGAGCTGTCCAGCGCAGGGCCGGGTCTCCCCGAAAAACCCACCAGCGCACCCCTGTGTCGGGCAGCGGCGCAGCATGGACCAGCGTCAGCGGGCCGCGGCTGCCAGGGTGACGCTGCAGCATGGCGGCGGAGACGGCTTGTTCTATCCCGGCGGGGTCTTCGTGCGGGGGCCAGACGCCAACCCAGAGCGCCCGCTGTCCATCGCTGAGCCTGGCCCAGCCGTTGACAAAGGCCCAAGCAAGCTGTGCGCCGCCCTGCCAATGCGTGCGGATCTCAATGCCCGGCGTGAGGCCCGCCAGTGTGTCGCGCACGATCACCAGCGGCGTGCCTTCGGTGTCAGGTGGGATCAGCCAGACATCGCGGCGGACGCGCGCGCCCGGCGGCAGCCCTTCGTAGCAGCCGGTCAGATCGAGTGCGACCTGCTGCCGCCCGTAGCCGTCGTCATGCAGATGCAGACAGCGCAGATCGCGGCGGCTCTGGGCGATGCCGCCGATCACGGGTGCGTTATGCGCGGCGACGCCGATGCTAAAGTCGCGTTCTTCGCCGGGCCGATACTGCTGATAGCCGGGGTCGGTGATCCAAAAGCGATTGTACCAACCCAGGATGAGATGACCACCATCGTTGTGCAGATGGCTCATGCTGCTGCGGCTCATCCCGACCAGTGCCAGCAGATCGGCGCTGTCCCAGCCGGTGCGCAGGGTAGCGGCGTTGGCGACTTCCTGCGGCGCGGTCGCGGGCGGGGCGGCATCGGCTGCAACCGCGGGTACATGGTCGAGCGCCCAGGTTAGGGCGGCGGCGGGCAGCCGCACCGGGTCCGTGCGCTGCGCCAGCCACAGCCCGGTGCCAAAATCGGCATCGGGGCCATACCAGCCCGCCAGGCGCAGGATGCAGGAGATCCAAAAAGGCATCTCGCCTTCCACGTCACCCAGGGGGGCATGAAGATCGGGGCGGCCGGGCAAGGTCGAATAGACCCACTGCCGTACCAGGCCCGCAAAGGCATCGCGACCTTCGGCGAGCAGCGCCTCGCGATCCGGCAAACCGTCGAGCCAGTCGGTGAAGCTGTCCATCAAGAAGCCGTCATAGGAGACGCCCTCGGTGTGCGGCGCGGCCTGGTCGCGGCGGTGATGCCACC
>JADLFO010000106.1 GCA_020845455.1 Caldilineaceae bacterium | reverse complement strand
TTGGAGGTACTTGGCCCGCTATGAGTTCTGATCTACAGCGCAAGCTGCTCTATTCGCTGGTCTTTGCTTTTCTGATCTATATCGGGCTGGCCGTCTACAGCGACTGGAACGCGCTTATGGCCGCGCTGACGGAGTTTCCGTGGGCGCTGCTTGTGCCGGTCATTGGGCTGACGCTGGTCAACTATGTAGGGCGGGGGCTGCGCTGGCACTGGTATCTGCGTCTGCTTGGCGTGCCGATCGGGTGGCGGGAGAGCGGCAAGATCTTCGGCGTGGGCATGTTGATGGTGATGACGCCGGGCAAGGCAGGCGAATTCCTCAAGCCCTATATGGTCAAGAACGTGGCAGGCACGGCCATGAGCGTGACCGCGCCGGTGATCCTGGCCGAACGTCTGTTGGACGGCACGGCGATGTTGATCCTGGCCGCGGCCGGGCTGTTCGCCTTTCCCAACCCCATGGCGCGCGCCATCGCCGTGCTGGTCTTTTCCACCTTTCTGGTCTTTGTGGGCCTGATCCAAAGCAGGCCGCTGGCGCTGCGCCTCTTGCGCATGGGCGAGCGGTCGCCGGGCGTGAAGCGCTTTGCGCGCCATCTGCACACGGCCTATGAGAGCGCCTATACGATCTTTCGCCCGCGCTATTTGCTTGCGGCGCTGGCCGTGGGCGCGGCGTGTTGGGCGGCCGAAGGCATCGCCTATTATGTGGTGCTGCGCGGCTTTGGGGCCGCGGCGGGCGGGCAGACGCTGGCGCTTGCGATCTTTATCTTCTCGATCAGCACCGTGATCGGCGCGGCCTTTGCCATGCCCGGCGGGTTGGGCGGCGTGGAGGGCAGCCTGGTGGCGCTCTCGGTGCAACTGCTGGCGCTGCCGGTGGCGACGGCCACCGCGGCCGCCCTCCTGATCCGCTTTTGCACGCTCTGGATGGGGGTGCTGATCGGGGTGGTCAGTTTCTTGATCTGGCCTGACCTCCTGGCGGGTGCGCCCGGCGCAAACCGCACGTCTGCGCCGGGGCCGGCGCTGCCCCGCCAAGAGGGATAAGCGCAGTGCAAGTATCTGGCGGTTGGAAAACCGCACCTACAAACCGCATCTACAGCGTGACGCGTCAGGATGCGATCAGGAAGAAGCGTGCGCCCTGCGGGTCTTGTACTAGGGCATACCTGAAGCCGCCGTGTTCTGTCGGGCCGGCCAGCACAGTCCCGCCTAGCTCCTGCGCCTTGGCGGCGCTTCCATCTACAGTCTCTACGCCCAGATAGATCAGCCAACTTGGCGGCATGTCGCCCATCTCGGCGCCGATCGGCATGATCACGGCGACGGGCGCTTCCCCATTGTTGCACGCCGCATACTGTACCCCGTTGAACCTATCCAGCCCTGCCGTCCAGCCCAGCAACTTGGTGTAGAAGTCTGCCGCGGCGGCCACGTCGCGCGTGTAGAGTTCATTCCAGCAGAACGCGCCGGGGCGTTGGTAGAAGCTGGAGCCGATATGGCTGCGCGCTTGCCACAGGCAGACGGGCGCGCCGGTGGGGTCTTGCAGCAGCGACATGCGTCCGAACTCCCCCACGTCGAACGGCTGCTCGATCACGCTGCCGCCCAGCGGGTCGACCTGGGCTGTGGTCGTATCCACATTCTCGACTGCGATATACGAGGTCCAGCGGGGGGGGATGCCCATCTCCGGCGGAACGCGATACAGCCCGGCCACAGGCTTTCCATCCAGATGCAGCATCGTGTAAACCGCGTCATCGCCGATCGGATCATCGCGGTAGCTCCAGCCAAAGAGTTCTGTGTAGAACCTTTTGGCCGCTTCTTGATCGCTAGTTCCCAGTTCAATCCACGAAAACGCGCCGTGCGGGTACTTTGTGATCGTCTGCATGCGGGTGTCGGTCATGGTATTCCTCCTGTTGCAAAGGCTTGCCGGGAACCAGCGGTTCCCGGACGCTGTGTGGGTTATCAGTATAGCACCGGATACGGAAGAAGCCGAACATTTGTTCTCGTTGTCGGAAAAAGCAGGGATAACGTAACGCTTGCCGGTTGGCGCAGGCTGGTTTACGATTGGATCGACGGATCGAGGTTTCTTCACAATATTGTGTCCCTGCCCATCCTGGCCGCGCCGCTGGGGCTGTCCGGTTGGGTTTATACAAGGAGCTTTGCCATGGTCGAGCAAACTGTCGAGCCAACTGTGGAGCCAACGCTGGATTGGTGTAACCCGGAGATCGTCGGTCGCAACAAGGAGCCGGCCCGCGCCACGCTCATCCCCTTTGCCGATGTGGAGACGGCGCGGCGCGCCTATGCCGGCCTGATCGCCGACCGCAGCGTATCGCCCTATCTGCGCTCATTGGACGGCGATTGGCGTTTCTATTTCACCCCGTGCCCTGCGGATATGCCGGAGGGCTTTTTTGCGCCCGGCTTTGACGACAGCGCTTGGGACATGATCCCCGTGCCCAGCAACTGGCAGATGATCGGCGAGGTGGCGCAGGGACGGCCCAAATATGACATCCCGATCTACACCAACGTGACCTATCCCTTCCCGATCGATCGGCTGCCGGCGGTGCCGGTTGACGACAACCCCACCGGCCATTACCGGCGCAGCTTTGATGTGTCTGCCGAGTGGGATGGGCGTGAGATTTTCCTGCACTTCGAGGGGGTTGACTCGGCCTGTTATGTGTGGGTGAACGGCCAAATGGTGGGCTACAGCCAAGAAAGCCGGCTGCCCGCCGAGTTCAACATCACAAACTTGGTGAAGCCGGGGCGCAATCTGCTGGCGGTGCAGGTGCTGCGCTGGTCGGACGGCAGCTATCTGGAGGATCAGGACTTTTGGCGCATGAGCGGCATCTACCGCAGCGTCTGGCTCTGGTCTGCGCCCAAGGTGGCGATCCGTGATTTCTTTGTGCGCACCGGCCTGGATGCGGCCTATCGCGATGCGACGCTGCGCGTGCAGGCGCAGATCGCCAACCGTACGCCTGCCCCGGCCCAGCGGCGGCTCACGCTGCGGCTGTTTGACGCCGAGGGTGCAGCCGTGATCGACCCCGCGGCGCACATCGCTGTGAACGTGGCCGGAGGGGGCGAAATATCTGTCGAGGTCAGCGCGCCGGTGGTGGGGCCGCGGTTGTGGAGCGACGAAGACCCCTATCTCTATACCTGCGTGCTGGCGCTGGAAGACGAGGCGGGCGCGGTGCAGGAGGTGGTAGCCTGCCGTGTGGGCTTCCGCGAGGTGAAGCTGCAAAACGGGCAGGTGCAGGTCAATGGCCGGCCCATCCTGTTCAAAGGCGTCAACCGGCATGAGCATGACCCGCAGACGGGCCACACGGTCTCGACTGAGAGCATGATCCGCGACATCGAGATCATGAAGCGCTTTAACGTCAACGCCGTGCGCACCTCGCACTATCCCAACGACCCGCGCTGGTATGAACTGTGCGACCGCTACGGCCTGTTCCTCTATGACGAGGCCGATTTGGAGACGCATGGCGTCTGGGACCGGCTGGCGAAGGACCCGCTGTGGGAGACGGCGTTTGTCGACCGTGCGGCGCGCATGGTGGGCCGCGACAAGAACCATCCCAGCATCATCGTCTGGTCGCTGGGCAATGAGTCGGGCTATGGGCGCAACCACGATGCGATGGCGGCCTGGATCCGCGCCCATGACCCCACCCGCTTGATCCACTATCATCCTGCCGAGGATGCGCCCGTGATCGATATTCTGGGACCGATGTATCCGAGCGTGGCGCGCATTATTGAGATGGCGCAGTCGCCACATGAGACGCGGCCGATCGTGATGTGCGAATATGCCCATTCGATGGGCAACAGCACGGGCAACCTGACCGATTACTGGGACGCGGTCGCCGCCTACCCGCGCCTGCAGGGCGGTTTTATCTGGGACTGGATCGACCAGGGAATTCTGCGCCGGACGGAGGACGGCCGCATCTGGTATGCCTATGGTGGCGATTTTGGCGACAAACCCAACGATCTCAATTTCTGCGGCAATGGGCTGCTGGGGTCGGACCGCACGCCGCACCCGGCGCTGTGGGAATTGAAGAAGGTGCAGGAGCCGGTAAAGGTCGAGGCTGTGGACCTGGCCGCCGGGCGGCTGCGCGTGTATAACCACTATGTCTTTAGCGACCTGGGCAAACTCGAACTGGTCTGGGAGGTGCGCGAGGTGAGGCCGGTCTCCACGACGACCGGCGCGGCGGACACGCGCATCGTCCGGCAGGGCACGCTGCCACGCCTCACAACCGCGGCGGGCGGCAGCGACGAGATTCAAGTTCCGCTAAACCTGTCTGCGCCGGAGCCGGGCGTCGAGCGCCGGCTGATGGTGCGGGCGCGGCTGGCTGAGACGACACTTTGGGCCGAGGCGGGGCATGAGGTCGCCTGGGCGCAGTTTGCGCTGCCTGTGCGCGCCGAGCAGGCCACGGGGGCGGCTCTAAGCGGGCCTCGCGTGGAGGAGCGCGGCGCGAGCTTCCGCCTGGCAGGCAACGGGCTGGCCGTGGAGATCGACCGCGAGCGCGGGCGTTTGCTGGCGCTGGAGGCGGGCGGGCGCAACTGGGTACAGAGCGGCCCGGCGCTTCAGATCTGGCGCGCGCCTACCGACAACGACGCCAACACCTGGGGCGACCAGCGTGCCGCCATTCACTGGCGGGAACTGGGGCTAGATCGGCTCGAAGAGCAGATCGACGGGGTGATGGTAGAAGAAACGGGCGACGGCGGTGTCACGGTGCAAGTGCGCGGGGCGGCTGTGGCTGCGCTGGATGCGGAGGCGATCCAGGCGGCGCGCTGGCAGACCACGCTGGAGCGGCTCTCCCGTCTGGTGGGGCACGCGCTCGACGAAGGGGAGATGCGGCTGTTGGGCCAGAGTTTCGGCGTGGGCTATGACAAACTCCCCGGCGACAGCAGCCAGTTTAAAGCGGGCGCTTTGGTCAAGCGGCTGGACGAGATCGGGCGTGTGGCTGACCTGGTGTCCACGCTGCACCAGATGCTGACGGCGCGGCGCAGTACGCCGATTCCGGCTGAGGTGGAGCGTGAACTGGCGCGCTATAAAGGCCGGTCGGCCGCCGATCTCAAGGCGATGCTGCGCCCGTCCAGTGAGTCGCGCTTCGACTATGTGCTGCGCTATGCGCTGGGCCGTGATGGCGGTTTGGCTTTGGACCTGCATGTGGTGGCGGGCGGCGCGCAGCCCGCTTTCCTGCCGCGCGTGGGGTTAACCTTGACGCTGCCCGGAGACTGCGAGCTGCTCGCCTGGTATGGGCTGGGGCCGCAGGAAACCTATATCGACCGCAAAGCCGGCGCGTGGGTGGATGTGCACGCCAGCAGCGTGCGCGACCAGTTTGTGCCCTATCTCAAACCGCAAGAACATGGCAACCACACCGAGACGCGCTGGCTGCGGCTGACCGACGAGGCAGGCCAAGGGCTGTTGGTGGTGGGCGAGCAACCCTTCGATTTCAGCGCGCACCATTACACCGCCCAAGACCTGACCGCAGCCTCGCACACGCACAACCTGGCCTGGCGAGACGATGTGGTGCTCAATCTTGATGCGGTGCAGGGCGGGTTGGGCAATGGAAGTTGCGGCCCTGGCGTCTTGCCGCAGTATATGCTGATACCCGGCGAGCACCGGCTGCGCGTCACACTCTATCCGCTGGGGTAGGCCGCGGCTCTGCCGCGGAGAAGGGAAGCAGATGTGGACGCCTATCTTTATGACACCCAGCGCACCCCGCGCGGCCGTGGCCGCGCCGGGGGGGCGCTGGCCGGCGTCACTCCGCTCGATCTGATCGCGGGGCTGCTGCATGCCCTGGCCGCGCGCGCGCCTCACCTGGCGGCGCGCGCCGGCGACCTGGTCTTGGGGTGCGTAACGCCGGTGGGCGAGCAGGGGGCCAACTTGGCGCGCACCGCGCTGCTCCATGCCGGTTGGGATGCGCGCGTGCCGGGGATGCAACTCAACCGTTTTTGCGCCTCCGGGCTGGAGGCGGTGACCTATGCGGCGCTGCAGGTCGCGGCGGGGGTGGCCGAGATCGTCGTCGCCGGCGGAGTGGAATCGATGTCGCGCGTGCCGATGGGGTCGGACGGCGGGCCGCTGCTGACCGACCCCGTAGTCCAGGCCGAGGTGGGGTTTGTGCCGCAGGGGATCGCCGCTGACCTGCTGGCGACGTTGCAGGGGTTCCGCCGCGAGGAGTTGGATGCCTATGCGCTGGCCTCGCAGCAGCGCGCCGCCCGCGCTGCGTCAACGGGCGCGTTCCGCTCGTTGACGCCGGTCTGCGCGCCGGATGGCGCGATTCTGTTGGCGCAGGATGAGGCGATTCGGGCAACGACAACGTTGGAAGCGCTGGCGGGGCTGCCCCCGGCCTTCGCCCAGATCGGCGCAGCGCGGTTTGACGCCGTGGCGCTGGCGCGCTACCCCAGCGTGGGGACGGTGCGCCATCTGCACACGGCGGGCAATTCATCGGCGATCGTGGACGGCGCGGCGCTGGCGGTGGTGGGCAGCCGCGCCGCCGGCGCGGTCTTGGGACAGCCGCCGCGGGCGCGTATCGTCGCCTCGGCGGTGGTGGGCAGCGAACCGACGCTGATGCTCACCGGCCCCGCGCCCGCCACCCGCGCCGCGCTGGCGCAGGCGCGCATGGCGCTGGCCGACATCGACCTGATCGAGTGCAATGAGGCATTTGCTGCGGTCGTGCTGGCCTTTATGCGCGCCATGGGGCTGGCGGACTGTAGCCGGATCAACGTCAACGGGGGCGCGATCGCCCTGGGCCATCCTTTGGGCGCGACGGGTGCGATCTTGCTGGGTACGCTGCTCGACGAACTGGAGCGCCGTGACCTGACGACGGGGTTGGTGACGCTCTGCGCGGCGGGCGGCATGGGCAGCGCGCTGATCGTCGAGCGCGTCTAGTCCAGGGGCCAAGCCTTGGTTCCCCAGAACAGCCATGCTATAATCGCGCCTGGGAAGAGGACGGCCATTCAAGAGGGCGGCTATTTGAGGAAAGGATCGCGACTGTGTCCCCATCGGCAAAGTCCCAGGCGGTCGGTTCGCCGCATATCACAAACCGTGAGGTTGCCGCCGAATTGGCGCTTGTCGCCGATCTCTTGCAGATTGTGGAGGCCAACCGCTTTCGGGTCATGGCCTTTCAGAACGCGGCGGAAGCGGTGCGTACCCTGGGACAGGATATCAATATACTGCATGCCGAGGGCCAGTTGGAGTCGATCCACGGCGTCGGCGAGGCGATTGCCAAAGCCATTGCCGAGATGTTGGAGACCGGCCAGGTGCAGGAGTTTGAAAAGCTCAAGGCCGAGGTCCCTATTGGCGTGGTCGAGATGCTGCATGTGCCGGATGTCGGCCCCAAGACGGCGCGCCGGCTGTGGCAAGAGTTAAACGTCACCAGCGTGGATGCGCTGCGCGAGGCGGCGGAAGCCGGCAAACTGCGCGAACTGAAGGGCTTTGGCGCCAAGAGCGAGCAGAAGATCCTGCGCGGGATCGAACTGGCGGCGCGGCGCAGCGACGACCGCATTCCCTTGGGCGAGGCGCGTCCGCTGGCGCAGTCACTGGTCACCAGCCTGCGCGCCCGCCTGCCCGAGCGGGCGCTGCAACGGCTGGAAGTAACCGGGAGTCTGCGCCGCTGGCGTGAGACCATCGGCGATGTGGATATGCTGGCGGTGAGCGATACGCCGGACGCCGTGATGGAGGCCTTTCGCACGCTGCCCCAGGTGGAGAGCGTGTTGGGCAGCGGCGGGGCCAAGACCAGCGTCGTGCTGACCACAGGGATGCGCGTCGACCTGTTGGTGGTCGAAGCCAAGCAGTGGGGCGCGGCGCTGCAGTATTTCACCGGCAACAAAGAGCATAACATTGAGATGCGCGAGATCGCGCTGCGCCAGGGCTGGAGTCTCAACGAGAAGAGCTTGACTGCTACGGGCAGCGGTAAAGCGCCGGAGGGCGAGGAACGCTTCTTTGAGGATGAAGCCGATCTCTATGCCTTTCTGGGGCTGGACTGGATGCCGCCGGAGATGCGCGAGAACCGGGGTGAGATCAATCTGGCGCGCCGCCACCAACTGCCCACTTTGGTGACGCTGGGCGATATTCGCGGTGAACTGCACGGCCATACAACCTGGAGTGACGGCGCCGCCGACATCGCCGAGATGGCCGACGCCGCGCGCGGGCGCGGCTATGCCTACTGGTCGGTGAGCGACCACAGCGTGGGGCTGGGCATGGTCGGTGGGCTGGACCCCGAACGTCTGCAGGCGCAGGCCGCCGAGATCGCCAAGCTCAACGAGCGCTGGGCGAACCAGGGCGAAGACTTCCGGCTGCTGCGCGGCTGCGAGGTTGAAGTCTTGGCCGACGGCACGCTGGGGCTGCCGGACGAGGCTATGGCCGCGCTCGACGTGGTGGTGGCGAGCATCCACAGCGGACTGCGCCAGGACCGCGAGACGATCACGGCGCGCTGTCTCAAGGTCGTCTACAACCCGCATGTGGACATTTTGGGCCACCCGACGGGCCGCATCATCGGCGTGCGTCCTCCCTCCGAACTGGATGTGGAGCGCGTGCTGCATGCGTGCGCCGAGACCGGGACGGTGGTCGAGATCAATGCCCACCCGTCGCGCCTCGACCTCAACGATGTCTATGCGCGGCGCGCCGTCGAACTGGGCTGCAAGATCGCTATCAACAGCGACGCCCACGAGCGCGCGGGCATGGAGATGATGGAGTATGGCATCGCCACGGCGCGGCGCGCTTGGCTGCGCCCGCAGGATGTGATCAACACCTATCCGCTGGAGCAGATGTTAGGCTTTCTGAAAGACCGGCGCGGGCCGGTGCAGCGCGCTTAGGCGCTGTCGTTATTTACCCCAGGCCTGATCGCCACAACCAGAATGGACCGGAGCCGGAGATGACACGTCCCACCCGCAAGACCCCTGCCGATCGCCCGCCGCGCGCCCCGCGCCGAGCGGCTGCCAAAGAATCGACTCCTCAACTGCCGGATTCGCCGGCGTCGAGCGCGCAGGAAGCGGCCGCACAAGAAGCGCCTGTGCCGGAAACGACTGTGCCGGAGTCAGGCGCGCCGATCGCTCCCCAGGATGCTGCCCCGCCGCGCACGCCGGCGCAGGCCAGGGCCGCGGGGTCGCAGCCGTGGTTGGGTTGGGCCGCGGCGATCTTGGTGGTGGTCCTGGTGCTGATCGGCATTGCGCTGGGGGTCGAGCGGCTCAACGACCAGACGCAGCGCATCGGCGCCGAAGTCGAGTTGACGCCGATTGTGGGGGGCATGGCTGTGCCCACGACGCCGGCAAGCAGCGGTGAACCGGGTGTGGTGGTCACAGACGGCGCGGCGCTGACCGCGACGGGCACGCTCAGCCCGTCCGCCGCGGTGACGGATGCGGCGGCAACTTCCGGGACAGCCGCCGCTTCGGGCACGGCGACCGGCGAGGCGGAGCCGCAGGTGACGGTCTTGGCCGGGCCTGCGCCGGTCTTTGAACCGGACACGGCTGTACGCAGCAGCAGCGGCGATGTGCTCGTCTACGCCGAGCCGAGCCTAGAGTCTCAGGTCTTGGACAGCTATGCTGCAGGGGTGACGCTGACCGTTTTGGAACCGGGCGACGACTTTATCGCCTATCCTGTCGAGGTCGATGGGCAGGGCTGGGTGCGTGTGCGCGCCGCCGATGGGCTGGTCGGCTGGACCCCGGCGGCAGGTCTCACGCCCGCCGATTAGAGCCACTGGCAAGAGGATGCGCGTATGAGCGACAAGGTCGAGCCGCAGGAGACAGTGGGGCGCGAGGCTACGGTAGATGGCGCTGTATCTAGCACTGCGGCCGGTGGGGCCGGCGGCGATGAAGCGGCGGTCGCGGCCCGTGTGCAGGAACTGCGCGACCTGATCCGCTACCACCAGTATCGCTATTATGTGCTGGACGATCCGGAACTGAGCGACGCCGAGTTTGACAAGCTCTTTGGCGAGCTGCAGGCGTTGGAAGAGGCGCACCCCGAACTGCGCAGCGACGACAGCCCGACGGTGCGCGTCGGCGGCCTGGTCTCGGATCGGTTTGAGAAGACGCGCCACCCGACGCCGATGCTCAGCCTGGCCAATGCCTTTAGCGAAGAGGACCTCTTTGCCTGGCGCGAGCGCGTCAAGCGTCTTCTATCGGAAGAGGAGGAGCGCGCCCGGCTGGTCTATGTGCTGGAGCCGAAGTTCGACGGGCTGACCGTGGTGCTGCACTATGAGCAGGGCCGTTTTACCTTGGGGGCCACGCGCGGCGACGGCGTGCTGGGGGAGAATATCACACCCAACCTGCGTACCGTGCGTGAACTGCCGCTGCATATCCCGGTGGACCCGCGGCGCGGCGTGGCTGCGCCCGCCCGTCTGGTGGTGCGCGGCGAGGCCTATGTGGAAAAGGTCGATTTTGAGGCGTTCAACCGCCGGCAGATCGCCCAAGAGGAGCGCACCTTTGCCAACCCGCGCAATTTTGCCGCGGGCAGCCTGCGCCAGTTGGACAGCCGCATCAGCGCGGGCCGGCCCGTCAAGCTCTGGGTCTATCAGGTGTTGGTCTTGGAGGGCGGCGCGGCGCTGGCGACGCAAAGCGGCGCGTTGGCCTATCTGGCCGATCTGGGGCTGCCGGTCTATCCGGATGTGCGCCGCTATGCCGACGCCGATTTTGAGACGCTGGTCGAAGCTGTGGCCGCGTTTGGCGCGCGGCGGCATGACCTGCCCTTTGAGGTCGACGGCGTGGTGATCAAGGTCGATGATCTGGCGCAGCAGGCGCAGCTTGGCTTCACCGGCAAGGACCCGCGCTGGGCCATCGCCTATAAGTTCTCCGGGCAGGAAGAGGTCACGCGGCTGCTGGATATCGTGTTGAATGTGGGGCGCACGGGGGTGGTCACGCCCAATGCGGTTTTGGAGCCGGTGCAGATCGGCGGCGTGACGGTGAGCAAGGCCACGCTGCACAACGAGGACTATATCAAGGCGCTGGATATCCGTGTGGGCGACCAAGTGTTGGTCAAGCGCGCCGGCGATGTGATCCCCAAGGTGCTGCGCCCGCTGGTTGAACTGCGCAGCGGCGATGAACAGCCCTGGCAAATGCCCGCCACCTGCCCGACCTGCGGCCAGCCGCTGGTGCGGCCCGAGGGCGAGGCCGCGACCTATTGTGTCAACAATGCCTGCCCGGCCCAGTTGGTGCGCCTGGTGGAGCATTTCGTGGGCCGCGGGGCGATGGATGTCGAGGGCTTTGGCATCCGCCAGGCCGAACTCTTTGTCGAGCGCGGCTATATCCACGACCTGGCCGATATCTACGCCCTGCCTTGGGACGAGATCCGCCAACTGGAAGGCTATGGCGACAAACGCGTCGAAAACCTGCAGGCCGGGGTAGAGGCCAGCAAACAGCGCCCGCTCGCCCGGCTGTTGACAGGGTTGGGTATCCGCTATGTGGGGTCGGTGGTGGCCGAACTGCTGATGGCGCACTTCGCCAGTTTGGACGCGCTGATGGCCGCGCCGGCAGAGGAGTTGAACCGGATCGACGGCATTGGCCCGCGCATCGCCGCCAGCGTGGTCGACTATTTCTCATTGCAGCCAAACCGCGACTTGGTGCGGCGGCTGGCCGAGGCCGGAGTGCGCACGGCAGACCTGGATCGCCCGGCGCGGCCTGCGGCGGCAGCGGCCCTGAGCGGCAAGACGTTTGTGATCACCGGCACGTTGCCGGCCCTCAGCCGCGACGAGGCGAAGGCCTTGATTGAGGCGCACGGCGGCAAGGTGACGGGCAGCGTCAGCGGCAAGACTGATTTTTTGGTCGTGGGCGAAAACGCAGGCAGCAAGCTGGACAAGGCGACCCGGTTGGGCGTTGCCACGCTCGACGAAGCCGGGCTGCTGGCGCTGGTCGCAAGCGGCCCTGAACCCCGAACTGCGTGAAAGAGGTAAGGCTCATGTACAGTAACGAAGCGCAGCTGGCGGCGACGTTGGATGGCATGCAACATCGCCAGCACAGCCTGTCGCTTTTTCTCGAGCAAATGTGCAACCGGATCGACAGCTTCGATCCTCATGTCCATGCATTCCTGCCGGAAGGCAACCGGTTGGAGCGGCTGCGCGCCGACGCGGCCGCGCTGCGCGGCCGCACGCCTGGGCGCAAGCACTATCCACCGCTCTATGGCGCGCTGGTGGGGGTGAAGGATGTCTTTCGGGTCGACGGCTTTGCCACGCGCGCCGGCAGCCGGCTTCCGCCGGAGCTGTTTGTGGGGCCGGACGCCGCCTGTGTGCAGCGGCTGCGCCAGGCGGGGGCGTTGATCGCAGGCAAGACGGTGACCACCGAGTTCGCCTATTTTGAACCGGGGCTGACCCGCAACCCGCACAATGTGGGCCACACGCCCGGCGGGTCGAGCAGCGGGTCGGCGGCGGCGGTGGCGGCAGGCATGTGCAACCTGGCGCTGGGAACTCAGACGATCGGCTCGGTGATCCGGCCCGCGGCCTATTGCGGCATTGTTGGCTATAAGCCGAGCTTACACCGCATCCCAAGCGAGGGGTTGATCTACTTCTCGCGCACCATCGACCATGTGGGGCTGTTTACCCAAGACCTGCCCGGCATGGCGATTGCGGCCTCGGCGCTGTGTGACAACTGGCAGCCCGCGCTGGAGGAGAAGGGGCTGCCCGTGCTGGGCGTGCCCGACGGCCCCTATCTGGCGCAGGCCGAGCCGGACGCGCTGGCGATTTTTGAGGAGTTCCTGTTGATGCTTCAGGTGTCGGGCGTAGCAGTCAAACGTGTGGCGGCCTTGGCGGATATCGAACAGTTGAACACGCTGCACCGCCGGATGATCTTTGGCGAGTTTGCGCGCGAACACGCGGAATGGTTTGCCCAGTATGGCGAACGCTACCGCCCGCGCACTGCCGAAGCCATCCGCACCGGCCAGGCTGTAAGCGATACGGAGTTGGATGAACTGCGCGCCTACTGCCTCGAACGCCGCGCCGCGCTGGCCGGGCAGATGGACGCCGAGGGCATCGACCTGTGGGTGACGCCCGCCGCCACCGGCCCTGCGCCGGAAGGGATCCAGTCCACCGGCGACCCGAGCATGAGCCTGCCCTGGACCCATGCGGGCATGCCTGCGTTGACGCTGCCTGCAGGCCGGGCGGCCAATGGGCTGCCGCTGGGGATGCAACTGGTGGCGCGCTATGGGGCCGATGAGCAGTTGATGGCCTGGGCCGCCTTGGTGCTGGAGCGCATGCCCGAACCGGTCGACGTCGATATTTGACGCGGATATTTGACGCGGATATTGTACGCGGAGTTCTAATCTAGACATCGAGCGCGGCGCAATCTTGCCGCTGCGTGTTGCTGTGAGGAGTGGATAAGGTTGCATGGCTGAATCATCGTATCCGATGATGCTTGTGCCGGAGGCGCAGGCGTTGGTTTTGGCGCAGACCGCCACCCTGCCGGCTGTGACCGTGGCACTGTCGGCGGCGTTAGGCTATGTGGTCGCCCAAGACATTGTCGCTCAAGAGCCGCTGCCGCCCTTCCCGGCCTCGATCAAGGACGGCTATGCGGTGGTGGCAGCGGATGGGCCGGGCGACTATGCCTTGGCGGGCGAAGTGACGGCGGGCCGGACGGCGGATTTTGGGGTGCAGCCGGGCACGGTGGCCTATATTACGACGGGCGCGCCGCTGCCCGCGGGGGCCGACGCCGTGGTGCAGGTGGAGGATACCGAGCGGTTGCCGTCGCCCGACGGCGCGCGGGTGCGCATTCACAAACAGGCGCGGCCCGGCGAGGATATTCGCACAGTCGGCAGCGATGTGGCGGCGGGCCAAGTTGTGCTGCAGGCCGGCGAGCGGCTGGGCGCGGCAGAGGTGGGGCTGCTGGCGACGGTGGGCGCGGCGCGGGTCCCGGTCTATCGCCGCCCGCGCGTGGCGATCCTCTCCACGGGGGATGAACTGGTCGAGCCGGAGGCTGCGCCGGGCATGGGGCAGATACGCGACAGCAACCGCGCAACGCTGGCCGCGGCGGTGCTGGCTGCGGGGGCTGAGCCGGTCGATCTGGGCATCGCGCCCGATGTGCAGGGGGAACTGGAAGCGCGCGTGCAGCGCGGGCTGGCCGAGGCTGATATCCTGCTCAGCACGGGCGGCGTCTCGATGGGCGAGCTAGACCTGATCAAACCGTTGTTGGAGCAGGCGGGGACGGTACATTTTGGCCGGCTGCGCATGAAGCCGGGCAAACCGTGTACCTTTGCCACGGCGGATGTGGGCGGGCAGCGGCGGCTGATCTTTGGCCTGCCGGGCAACCCGGTCAGCAGCCTGGTGACCTTTTATCTGCTTGTCGTGCCCGCCATCCGCAAGCTGGCCGGCTATGCCGACCCGGTGCTGCGCCGCGTGCAGGCGTATTTGGCCCAGCCGCTGGCGCTGGACGGCTACCGGCCCGAATATCATCGGGCGCTGCTGCGCTGGGACAGCACGCTGAATCAGGGCCGCGGCGGCTATCTGGCGACGAGCACGGGGCGTCAGGCCAGCAGCCGCCTGTTGAGCATGCGCACGGCCAACGCGCTCTTGGAACTGCCGCAGGGCGAGGGCGAACTGGCGGCGGGGTCGGTGGTCTCGGCCCTGCTGATCGGCGAAGTGTGATCGAAAAGGCCTGAATATGAGTGACGGCTTGACTCATTTGGATGCGCGCGGCCACGCGACCATGGTCGACGTGGGCGACAAGGCGGTGACCAGCCGCACGGCGCTGGCGCGCGGCGTGGTGCAGATGGCCCCGTCCACGCTGGCCGCGATCCGCGACGGCAACGTGCCCAAGGGCGATGTGCTGGCCGCGGCGCGCCTGGCCGGGATCATGGCGGCCAAAAAGACGCCGGAGTTGATCCCGCTCTGCCACACGCTGCTGCTGACCAAGGTGGCGGTCGATTTTGAGATCGACGAAGCGGGCAGCCGTGTGGTGATCACCGCCCTGGTGCGCTGCAATGGGCAGACGGGGGTGGAGATGGAGGCGTTGACCGCGGTGAGTGTGGCGGCGCTGACGATCTATGACATGGCCAAGGCGCTGGAAAAGACGATGACCATCGGCGAGATTTGTCTGGTGGAGAAGGTGGGCGGCAAGTCGGGCGAGTGGCGGCGTGCCGAATGAGCAGTATGCGCGGCGCAGGGCCGCCTTGCATGAAAAGTAGCGTGATTGAGACAAGCGGGTGGTGTGGATGAAGGTCAGTATTCGATTGTTTGCGACGCTGCGCCAGGAGGCGGGCTGGTCTGAACAGACGCTGGAACTGGCGGACGGGGCGACGGTGGCGGATGCCCTGGCCGCGCTGGAGCAGGGTTTTCCGGCGCTGCGCTTGACGGGCAGACCGGTCTATGCAGCGGTCAACCAGGCATATGCCCAGCCGGAGCGGGTTTTGGCCGCCGGCGATGTCGTGGCGCTGTTTCCGCCGGTCTCCGGCGGCGAGGGGAGCAGGGCCGAGATGGGGAACGGGGAGGAGCGGGCCATGGCCGGCGGGGGGCGCAAGCTGTTTGAGATCACGGGGCAGCCGCTGTCGTTGGACGATGTGGCGCGGCGCGTAAGCCGGCCCGATTGTGGCGCGATCACGGCGTTCGGCGGCATGGTGCGCGGCGAGACGGTGACCGAGGCGGGGGTGCGCGGCACCGATTTTCTGGAATATGAGGCCTATACGGAGATGGCCGAAGCGATGTTGGCGCAGATCGGCGATGAGATCAAGCAGCGCTGGCCAAAGGTGCAGGCGGTGAGTATCCTGCATCGCGTGGGTCGCTGTGAGATCGGCGAGCCGAGCGTGGTGATCGCCGTGGCCACGCCGCACCGCGGGGACGGCTGTTTTGAGGCGTGCCGCTACGCCATCGAACGGCTGAAGGCGGTCGTGCCGATCTGGAAGCAAGAGAACTGGGCGGATGGGCAGGTATGGGTCGAAGGGCCGCGCCAGCCAGAGCTGGATCTATCGGCGCCGGAGCGGATCACGAATCCCGACGCTCGCCTCTAAATTTGACAATGCTCTGGGAAAATGGTAAACTGTCTTCCATTGTCCGACGGGGCTGGCGAAAGATGTGCGCCGGCGGCTGCGGTTAACAGGTGAATAGTGGGCGGATAAGACTGTCGCTGCCGGTCATGCATCGGCAGAGGAACTTCCCGACTCCCATTCTGCTTGAGAAGAGGAAACTCGGCGCAAGTAGAGCGGTTGCCCCACGAAACCGTAAGTGGGGGCAGCCACCCGGTAACGGGCGGTTGACTATAACCGCAACAGAGAGCAAACCCGCCTGTGCGAGCAGGTGAGGGGTGAAAGGGTAGGGTAAGAGCCTACCAGCGGTTGCAGCAATGCAGCCGGCTAGGCGAGCGTGCAACTGGGAGCAAGGCGAGAGGGTCAGGCTCGACACCGGCGACGGTGGGGGCATGATCTCGTCGCAGCGGTGCGGGCGAGGTTGGGTAACACCCAGCAAGCCACAAACTGCCAGGTGGGTCTGAGATAGATGACAGTCCAGGTCAAGCGGCGTCGAGCCGGCGCATCATGCGATGACCTGACAGAATCGGGGGTAATCATCCGCCCTCAATTTGCAGACTGCGGCAATTTCGTCTACAATGGGAAGGCGCTGGCGACCGCTCGGGCGAGCAGGCGCTAGGCCGACGTGGCGGAATGGCAGACGCGATAGACTTAGGATCTATTGCCCGAAAGGGTGTGGAGGTTCGAGTCCTCTCGTCGGCACCTAGGGCAGTTGGGGCCCGTGGCCTAGCGGGAAGGCGTCTCCTTTGCAAGGAGAAGATCGTCGGTTCGAATCCGACCGGGTCCACTTCTCCGGCTTGCGGGGTCAGGTGCAGATGGGTCAGATGAAGGTGTGCAGGGTCTGCGGGCGTAGTTCAGTGGTAGAACGTCTCCTTGCCAAGGAGAAGGTCGTGAGTTCGAATCTCATCGCCCGCTCTAGGAGGCCGGCCAACTGGCCGGCCTTTTTGCCGAGATAGCTCAGTCGGTAGAGCACAGCACTGAAAATGCTGGTGTCCCCAGTTCAAGTCTGGGTCTCGGCACCTCGATAGCTTGCATTTGAGATATCTTGCAGTGGATGTTTTGGCGAGGTTGCAGGCTTGTCGTTCGTAGTCTAGCGTCCCGGCGGGATGATAGGGCGCGGTGATGGGGGATCGTCTAACGGCAGGACTACGGACTTTGGATCCGTCAATCGGGGTTCGAATCCCTGTCCCCCAGCTAGGCCGGGGT
>JADLFO010000105.1 GCA_020845455.1 Caldilineaceae bacterium | reverse complement strand
CCGCGATTCGGCCAGGAATCCACGGGCGAACGTCCGGTGTTGCCTCCCGTGAGCCGATTCTTGCTGGAACCCATCGTCTCTGCACACCTGTAGGCATCCTCCGATTCTCTAATTGAGAATTCCTGGTCCGATTGTGGACTGTTTGACAATTCTCGCACTCCATGTAAGAATCAGTCTCAATCTTCATGTAAATTGAAAATCGTCCGATTTCGGGGACACCTGCACGAAAACGACCTCAGCCCCAACCGAGGTGTCCGACGAAAGCCCAAAAGGCCACTACGGGTATTGCAGAGTGTGCGATCCTCGTAGCGAAGAGTCGCCGCCCGCATACGGGATGAACGCGTGCAGATGGCGCGCGACATATTCCATACGAGCTGCATCAACTGTACGACCTTTTCGCCACTGCGCTGGGCTGTCTTTTGCCCATCTCGTTTGGCGCGTTACCCTACCGTTTTATGAAAAGGCGCTGTCACGACTGTCTACGCATTCGGATCAGGTTTTAACAGGAAACCCTACTATGTCAATCCAGGCTGCCTCTTCTGTAAAGCCGCCCCCCAGTACGAAGAAGCGTTGGGGTGCAGATACGGTTTACACCAACTTGTCGTATCTTCTCATGGTGTTGCCGGGCGCTATCTGGCTGTTTCTGTTTGCGTATCTTCCCATGCCTGGGATTATCATGGCGTTCAAGACGTATAAGCTTTCAAGACCTCCTGCAGACCACTGGATTCAAAACAAGTTTATTTACAGTCTGATCAATAGCCCCTGGGTTGGACTGGAGAACTTTCGGTATCTGACCCTTCCCACCAACATTGATAGCACGTTGATGTATATCCGCAACACGGTGGTATACAACCTGGTTTTTATGGCGGTGGGCTTGGTGCTTGCGGTGGCGTTGGCTGTCGCCATTTTCGAACTGACGAACCGCATTTGGGCCAAGGTCTATCACTCGGTTCTCTTCCTTCCCTACTTCATTTCGTGGATTGTGGTTGCCTATGTCCTCTACGCATTGGGTAGCGCGAATGGGATTGCCAACAATATCTTGGGCACGCTAGGGCTGGAGCCGATAGAAATCTATAAAGAGAAGGGTTATTGGCCGTTTATTTTCGTGATAGCCAATGCATGGAGATATACCGGTTACGGTTCAATCATCTACCTTGCGACCATTACCGGCATCCCGCGTGAGATGTACGAAGCTGCCGCCGTAGATGGCGCCGGGAAATGGAAGCAGTTCACCTCAATTACCCTGCCCCATCTCGCGCCGGTGATCATCCTGCTGCAAATCCTGGCTGTGGGTCGAATTCTCGGTTCAGATTTCGACATGTTCTGGGCGCTCCCCAATGGCGCGGCGATTGTCAAGGATGTCACATATACCTTGGATGTTTTTGTCTACAGCATGTTGAGAAGCAGCGTCCCGCTCGGCTATCCTGCGGCGGCTGCATTCCTGCAATCGGTTTTCGGCTTCATTCTGATTCTTGTTACGAACGCTATCGTACGCAAAATCAGACCCGAGTTGGCATTGTTCTAGAGAATGGCTCGAAAAGGAGATGTGTGAACATGGCCACAAGCGCGAAGCTTGAGTCTCAGCAGGTATACAAGCCCGTTTCAGCGCGCAAAGAAAGGGATGTGTTGGCCCTTTCGCCGGCGGCGAATACCTTTCTGAATGTGCTATTGATTTTTTTCTGCATTGTGGCGTTGCTGCCCATCTATGTGATCGTCATCTCTTCGATCACGTCGGAAGCTTCGCTGACTGCCAATGGCTACCGATTATGGCCGGAAGAGTTTTCAGGGACGGCCTATCGTTTCCTGTTTAGCCAGGGGTCTATTGTCGGTACGGCCTATATGAATACGATTATCTCCACCGTGGCGGGCACAGTCATGGCAGTGGTCATGGTGGCGCTGTATGCGTATCCGCTCTCACGCGACAATTTTAAGTTTGGAACGTTCTTTACCTTCTACGCTTTTTTCACCATGTTGTTTAGTGGCGGTCTGGTCGCCTATTACATGGTGGCGCGGCAGATTCTGATGATTCAGAACAGCCTGTGGGCGCTCTTCCTGCCCTCTGCCTTCAGTCCATTTTGGGTGATTGTGATGCGCACTTTCTACAGGGCGAATGTGCCCAATGAGATCATTGAGGCCGCGCGCATGGATGGGGCCAACGAATGGCGTACCTTTATCCAAATTGTCTTGCCGCTGTCGGTGCCGGGTTTGGCGACCGTTGCCTTGTTTAGCGCGATTGGCATCTGGAACAACTTCTTCAACGCTCTGCTGCTGGTGGACGATGCACGCTATTACAGCTTGCAGTTCACGATTTACACCACGCTCAACAATATTCGGTTCCTGTTGGAAAACGCGGACAAGATGCAGGGATTGGTCAATATGTCGGAACTTCCTTCACAGACATTCCGCATGGCGATGGCGGTGGTGACTGTGGGGCCGATTATTTTGGCCTACCCGTTCTTCCAGCGCTACTTTATCAAGGGTCTAACCATCGGCGCGATCAAGGGGTAGGATCCTTGCCGATCGCCGGTTGTCTAGTAAATTGTATTTAGAAGCACCTAGTAAGACTGTGTCAAACAGTAAGACCATGTCAAACAGTAAGACCATGTCCAAGGAGCATAGATGATGTTAAGAAAGTTCATTTCACTGTTGTTGTTGACCAGCCTGCTTGCGGTTGTGGTTGCCGGCTGCGGCCCGGGCGCGGCTCCGTCGGCGCCGAGCGCCGCCGCGCCGGCAGCAGGCGAAGCGGCCGCCGCGCCGTCGGGCGAAGTAGTAACGCTGGACTACTATTGGATCGGCAATGGGGATACGGATCAGCGTTCGCTTGTGGAAGCGGCCATCAATGAGTATGTCGAGCCGCTCATCGGCGTCAACGTCGTCTTCCACATCATAGGTTGGGGTGATTGGGAGACCAAGGCGTTGACCGCTATCCAGTCCGGTGAAAAGATCGATATCTTTTTCACCGCGGACTGGAAGAACTATATGCAGTTGGCGAGTCAAGATCTGTTCCTTCCGTTGAATGACGACGCGGGTGAAAACGGCAATATGCTGGAACAGTATGGCCCAGACATTCTGGCCGGTCTGAACCCTGCCTTTATCACCGGCACGCAGATTGACGGCGTCAATTACGCGGTGCCCACCAACAAAGAGCTGACCGTGCCCGAAGGCTTTGTCTACAATTCCGTCTTTGCGGACGAGATCGGTTTCACCGAGGAAGAGGCCGCCAAGGTCAAAACCTTGCAGGATTTAGAACCGTGGCTTGAAAAGGCCAAAGCGGCTCGCCCGAATGAGTCCCCTTACCTGACGGATGGGCGGGTTGCGTTCATGCCCTGGGTGCCCGGCCTGGTCACCGGGGTTGACGATAAATTGATCGGCATGAAGTTTGCGCCCGATGAAAACGGTGTGTTCGACGAGACCATCGTCAGCGTCATGGAAACCGAGTGGGCCCAAGAATATACCGCGGTGATGCGTGATTGGTATACGAAGGGCTGGATCCATCCGGATGCCGGTCTGACGACCTTTAACGCCGACGAACTGATGAACGCGGGCAAGTTCTTCATCCGGCCTGCACCTCTGAAGGGCAACAATATCAAGGCGCAGGAGTTGGTCAACGCGTCCGGTAACCCGGATCTGCAACTGAAGGAGATCTACGGCCAGCCCAAGATCAACATTACCGTCCATTCCGGCGGTTCCATGCTCGCTATCCCCGCGATCTCTGAGCATCCAGTCGAGGCGATGAAGTATATCAACCTGATGCACTCCGACTCCACACTGCTCAACATGATGTTGTTTGGGGTTGAGGGCACGCACTGGGAATTTGAGGATGACGGACGTGTGAACATCCTGAACCCTGCCTGGTACGGCGCGCACGGTGGGGCATGGACGCTTGGCAACACCATGCTGCAGGCTGTGTCCAATAAGGAAAACCCCGACAAGAATAGACTGTTGATCGAGTACTCGAATGATGCCATTGACCATGCTTCGCTGGGGTTCCGCTTCCGCACCGATCCGGTGGCGGCTGAACTCACTGCGGTCAACGCCATTGCCGAAGGTACGATGCGGGCGCTGATGACCGGGTATGTAGACCCGGCGACGGAACTGCCCAAGTTCATCAGTGGTTTGAAGGCTGCCGGGTTCGATACGGTCAAGACAGAAGTAGAGACGCAGTACGAGGCCTGGAAGGCTACCCGGGACCGATAAGCTCGGGTCCACAACCTAGTTGATAGCTGAATCGGGGGCTGTCTCCTTGCGTGAGACAGCCCCCGATCTTGTGTTGGGAAGAACGATCTGTGTATGGACGGACTGGGATTTCGTCCGTCATTGCGTCCAGACAGCTTCAGAGTTGTCCGGCGAACCGTCAACCCTGTTCCGAACCGTTCGGCGTGACCAGGGCAAAGTCGAACGGCTCGTCTCGTCGGCAGATGAGCGTGCCTGCCTCGTCGCTCTCGAACTTGGCGACTTGCAGCGACGAGCGTTTGTGTTCGTAAGGAGGCGTCTCCTGGTCGTCGCGGCCGGGGTGGCTGCCGCGGCCCGGATGGGTGAAGTAGAAGAAGTATGCCTCCTCCCCTTGCACCAGCACATCGCCATGACGGGCCATGTCGCTGTCGTCGGGCCGTGTGCCGGGGTCGGTGAGGATGGTCCCCTGGTAGGTCCAACGCTCGGCATCGGGTGAGCGATAGACCCCCTGGCCGCGCCACGCATCCACGACCATCCAGTAGGCATCGTGCCAGTAAAAGACATTGGGGCCTTCATGGGCGAAGTCGGTGAGCACCGGCCCCACCATCTGCCAGCGGTAGAGGTCGTCGCTGTGCGCGGCATAGGTATGCGAGTGATGGGCCTCGTCCTTGTACCACATGCGCCAGCCGCCGCCGGGCAGCGGGTAGACACAGGCATCAATCACGTTATCCGATGAGAGGGGCAGGCGTGACTGATAGGTCCAATCCCACAAGTTGGCGCTGGTGTAGTGGTGGATGTGGCGCGGACCATGCCAGGTGTGGGGCACGCCCGGCACATAGCTGACATACATGTGATAGCGGTCGCCATGCCAGAAGATTTCGGGCGCCCAGAAGGAGTTGAGTCCAGGTTCGAAGGGCAGCCCC
The DNA here is from genome assembly GCA_020845455.1 of Caldilineaceae bacterium. GTDB lineage: Bacteria > Chloroflexota > Anaerolineae > Caldilineales > Caldilineaceae > QEUY01. The sequence goes on along the minus strand of JADLFO010000105.1, from coordinate 142 downwards.
TGGGCAATCCCACGGTAGGTCCAGTAGTGCCCGCCGTCGGTCGAGGACGCGATGCCGATATCGGTGCCATGCACCCAGGCCACACCGCGGCAGGGCACGTTGGCGCGGCGGTTGGTGTAGAGAATCCACCAGCTTTGTTCCT
>JADLFO010000104.1 GCA_020845455.1 Caldilineaceae bacterium | reverse complement strand
TGAAAACTCTCCGCCTGTCCCAGTTCCCCAATCGGTCCCTGCCCGGCGCAGATGGCCGGGATCAGCGCCAGATGTTCTTGCACCAGTTCGATGTCCAGATGCGGCGCAAGGGCACGCAGCAGATCGACGTCTAGGTCAATAGCCGCACGCAGATAACGCCGTGTCCGGCAGAAGACGATGGCCCCTACCGTCAGAAACTCCTGACGGTCGACATGGGGCATCACGCGCACAAAGGCATAGTCATAGGAGTGTAGTCCGGGCATTGACGGCCTCCTGGACAAAACGCTCTGATTCTTGCAGGCGGGTGAGAAGGTAATCCACATAGGCCGCACGGTGCGCGGCGGGACCGGCGAACTGGGCTTCATCGCCCAGCCAAATGTCGGGCACCAGCCCGGCGATGCGGTGCAGTTCTTCGCCGGTGAGCAGCGGGCGCAGCCGTGCGTCGGCCGCGGGCACATCTTCGGCAAAATGCAGCAGCGTATGCTGTTTGATCATGCTAAACGGCGACTTGCTGCGCTCCAGATAGTTTTGCCAGTCGTAATGAAAATAGAGCGCGGCCCCGTGGTCGATCAACCACAGCTTATTCTGCCAGATGAGCAGATTCACATTGCGCGGCGTGCGGTCGACGTTGGTCACAAATGCATCAAACCAGACGATGTCGGAGGCCAGGTCAGGGTCGGGTGGCGGTTTCAAGAGTTGATTATAAGCAAAGGCGCTGGGCAGATAGGCTATCCCTAGGTTCAACCCCACGCTGGCGCGCAGCAGGTCGCGAATCTCGGAGTTCGGCTCGTTGCGCCCGATCTCATCCTCCAGTTCCACAAAGACCAATTCCGGCACGCGCAGCCCCAAGGTGCGCGCGATCTCGCCCGCCACCACTTCGGCGATCAGCGCACGCACGCCTTGGCCTGCGCCGGCAAACTTGACCACATACGATGCGCCGTCGTCCGCATCCATCACGGCGGGCAGTGAACCGCCCTCGCGCAGCGGCGTGATATAACGCGTCGCCATCACCGTTCGTAACATAGCCATCTCTATTCTGAGTATTTGCGGGACTCTACAGGCGGTTTGCCTGGCCCTGCCCAATGGTATATCCTGTAGACGCCCAGGTCAACGCCGCCCGCCGCTTGGATCGCGCTCCCCATTCGTCGACCCGGCGTGCGCCAGACCATTGCACCATCCTTACCCACCACCTTGACCCAGAACCTTGACCCAGAACTTTGACCCAGGAGGAACCATGTTCGACTTCAGCGGAAAAGTCGTGATCGTCACCGGCGGCGCCAACGGCATCGGCCGCGCCATCTGTCGCGGCTTTGCGCGGTCGGGGGCGCATGTGCTGTGCGCCGACATGAACCAAAGCGCCGGGGAAGCCCTGGCCGCCGAAAGCGCCGCCCTGGCGGGCGAGATCGTCTTTTGCACCGCCGATGTCGCCACCAGCGCCGGCGCGCAGACTGTAGTCAACCAGGCTGTCTCCACTTGGGGCGGGCTGGACATCCTCTGCAACAATGTCGGCATCCAGCCCAAAGAAGCCTATCTGCCGGCCCATGAACTGCCCGAAGAGATGTGGGACCGCATCTTGGCGGTGAACCTCAAGAGCGCTTTTCTCATGACCAAATACAGCATCCCGCATCTGCGGGCGCGCGGTGGCGGCGTGATCATCAACACCGCCAGCGTGCAGGGGCTGCAATCGGCCAAGGAGGTCAGCGCCTATGCCGCCAGCAAGGGCGGCATCCTCTCGCTGACGCGCCAGTTGGCGCTGGAATACGCTACCGACAACATCCGCGTGCTGGCGGTCAACCCCGGCTCGGTGGATACCCCCCTGCTGCGCGCCACGGTGGAGGGCGAACCCACCGCCGAGATGCGCGCCGAATGGGGCAAACCGCACCCCTTGGGCCGCATCGCCCAGCCGGAGGAGATCGCCGGCGTGGTGCTCTTCCTTGCCAGCGACGACGCCTCGTTCATGACCGGCGAATCGGTCTGCGTCGACGGCGGCATGATGGCGAAAGGCGCGTGGGCCTAGTTCATCTCTGTGTGTCACTCATGACTTGGCCCACAGCCGCCAGCGCGGGCGCAGCCGCGCAATGCCCAGCCGCTGGATGGCAAGCACGGCGCTGAACAGGATCAGCGCGCCGCCCGCCCATTGCAGCGGCGAAAGCCGCTCACCCAAAAAGAGAAACGCCCACAGCACACTGAGCAGCGTCTCCACCGGCGAGAGCATCGCCATCTGTCCGCCGCCAATGTGGCTGACTGCGGCGAAAAGCAGCAGCCGCGAGAGATAGGTGCTGACCACGGCCAGCACCACCGCGGCCACCCAGCCCTGCACGCCCAGCGGATGCCAGACCGCGCCCTCCAGCAGCCACATGACGACGACGCCCAAGGCCATGGCGACCAGCACATAGAAGGTGACCGTGCGCGCCTCATACTCCATCAGATACCACTGTAGGGTGACCAATTGTACGGCAAAACAGACCAGCGATGCCAGGATCCACAACACGCCGACCGGGTCCACCTGGCCGCCCGGCCCGATCAACAGATAGACGCCCGCCAACGCCAGCGCCAGCCGTACGGCGTGGCGATAGGTCACCCTCTCGCCGCGCAGCGCCAGCAGGCTCAACACCGCGATCGGGCTGATGGCGAGCAGCATGGCGGCCATCGACGCCTCTAGCCGCTGCAAACCCCAAAAATAGGCCAACATGCCGATCGAGTTGACCGACCCTGCGGCCAGCGAAATGCGCACGCAGCGGCCGTCGGCGCGCAGTTGGCTGGGGGTAGTCAGCCCGATCGTCAGCCCCAGCAAGAGCGCGGCCAGCCCGATCCGCACCACCAGCAGCGTGGTCGGGTCCAACCCATCGGCGATGACGGCACGCGCCAAGGGCGTTGCCACGCTGAACGAAGCGCTGGCGGTCAGCGCCAAGACCCAGCCAAACCAAGTCCGGCTACGCAATGAAGCGGACGCGCCCGCGACGGGGCGTGCTGCGGCCTCACCTTGCTCCATGCATTCATCCTATTCCGCTAGTGTAAGCCCACTACGTTGCCGCGGCAGACTCATGCACCTGCACAGGATAGCCCGCGGCCAGCGCCCGCACCACCGAGACGGGCGTCAAGACGCGGACGGCGCGTGTGTCCTCCCACGCCGGGCCGGGCGTATAACCTGCAAACGACCAGCGCCACAGCCGGCCCTCCCCCACCAGCCAAGGCGTGGACGGTTCGTCGCCGGCCACCAGCGTACCGGGGGGCAGATCGCCCAGGCGAGCGGCAAAGACGACCTTGCGGCCCGCCGCGTCGATGCGTTCGGCGTGCAGCGCGGCGTCCAGCGCCACGGCAGAGGGCGTCACCCCCTGCGCTAGGTCGGGGTTGGCCGCGGCCCAGGTGCGGCGGAAGAGGTCAAAGCGTGGGCGTTGGCATTCGGCGCAGGGCCGGTGACCCGCGGCCAGCGCAGTGGCTTCATCCAAAAAGAACAACTCGGTATAGTGGCCGGGCGTCATAACCGTGCGCCGGCGGCCCTGAAAGCGCAGCACGCAGATGATCCAGCGCGTGCCGCGGTGGTGGCGCACGATCCGGCCCGCAGCGTTGTGCAGCGCGCCGCGGTTGCCCATCCACGCCCCGCGCGTCGGTGTGGCGACGATCTCGCCCCATGGGTTGACTCGATTTTGCAGCGGCGAGCGTGGGCTTGCGTCCATCCCCCTGACTCTCCCCTCTGCCTGCATGGGCAACGCCCCTGCAGGGCAACAATACGGGGCCACGGAGAAAAATCCTGTGGCCCCGTCCTCATTCAGCCCAACCGGCAGAAGCCGGCGACCTACGTTTCGGCCAGCGGGCGCGCCATCCGCGGGCGCGGGGTCGCTGCCAGCGGCAGATACCAGAGCAGCGCCAGCGCCGTGCCGATGCCGCCGGCCAGCAGCGCCGCCGTATAGGCCTGCGGTGGGTAATGGCCGGCGGCGTCGGCGGGAAACAGATTGATGATCAGCCCCATCCACCGCTGCAGCAGAAACGTGCCGCCAATCGCAAAGAGGTTAACCGCGGTGGTGGCTTTGCCCGTCATGTGCAGCGGAAAGAGTTGGCGCGCCTGCGACAGCGTCATGGTTTGGGCCGCCCCCGTAAACCCAAAGACCCCATAGGTTAGACGCACCCAGGGCAAGTCCGGCCGGGCCGCCAGAAAAAGCTGGCACATGGCAAAGACTAGCGCCATGGCCGCCACCACGCGCGCCAGACCCACCCGATCGGCCAGCCAACCGGAGGTGACAAACCCCACGGTCAGCCCAATCCCCATCCAGAGCAGCACGTTCCCGGCCTGTACATCGTCGACGCCCAACACATCATAGAGATAGGGGCCGGCCCACAACCCCTGAAAGCCAAGCGCCATACCGGCCACGAAGAATGCGATTGGGGCCATGCGCCAGAAACGCAGGTCACGAAAGACGATCGCCACCGACTCCTGGCGGGCGCTGCCGCCTGTCCAGGGGATGCCGGGCGGGGTGTTGCGCGCCCAGATCAGAATGGCCGATGCGGCCAGCGCCGTCGCCCCGGCCGCCAGCCAGAAGGCGGCACGCCAACCGATCGCGGCGTTGAGCCAGGCCATAGGCGTGGCCGCGGCCAGCGCGCCCAGCGCGCCGATCCCGATCAGCAGCCCTGACACCGTGGCGAAGCGCTGCACCGAAAACCACTGACTGAAGATCTTGAGCGACCCCATCAGCACCCCGGCCATACCCATGCCGATCAAGGCGCGGCCCAGCGCCAGCGACACTACCCCCTGCGCGCTCGCAAAGATCAGGCTCCCCACCACCGCTACCATCATCAAGGCCGGAGTCACCCAGCGCGCGCCCCAGCGGTCTAGCCAGATGCCCAACGGCAACTGCACAGCCGCAAAGGCCGCAAAAAAGAGGCTGGTGATCAGCCCCAAGGAACTGGCGTCCAGCCGCAGATCACGCGCTAGGTCGGGTGCGATCACAGCGTTGGCCGAGCGATAGAAATAAGAAAGAAAATAGGCTGCCGTAAACAGGCAGAAGATCAGCGTGCGGCGACTCATGACGCCGCCTCCTTCGTTGAGGTTACAGGGCCAGATCAATGCAGACGGCGTCAGCGCGGCAAACCCGCGGGGGCCGCCTGGGCCGCAACAATGCGCTGCTCCGCCAGCGCGCAATAGTCCGGTGCGATCTCAAACCCCACATAGCGCCGGCCCGCCTGCACCGCCGCCACCGCCGTCGTGCCCGACCCCAAGAACGGGTCGAGCACCACATCGCCCACATAGGAATAGAGTTGGATCACGCGCGCCGCCAGTTCCACCGGAAAGGGTGCAGGGTGGCCCACACGCTTGGCCGATTCGGGCAAGATGTCCCAGACCGAAAGCGTGGCGGCCATAAACTCCTCGCCCGTAATATCCGACTCGCCGCGGTCGGGCCGCGAGAAACCGCCCTTGGCAAAGACGAGCAGATACTCGTGGATATCGCGCAGCACCGGCGTCTTGGCGCTGCGCCAACTGCCCCAGGCGCAGTTGCCGTTGGCCCCCTTGCCCTTGCGCCAGATGATCTCGCCCATGGGCAAAAAGCCTGCGGCCATGTGCGCCATGTAAAAATGGGCGTGCAGGGGGATATAGGGCTTACGGCCCAAGTTGGCAATGTTGACGACATAGCGCCCGCCAGGCCGCAGCACCCGGTAGACCTCACGCCCCACCGCCGCGATCAGCGCCAGATAGTCGTCCAGGTTCATATTGTCGTCGTACTCTTTGCCGACGTTGTAGGGGGGCGAGGTGAAGGCCAAGGCCACGCCGCCGCTGGGCAGCGCCGCCATATCCGTGGCCGACGCGCAATAGACGCGGCCGGACCAGCCGCCCGCCGCGGGCACGGCTTGCGGGCTAGGCTCTGTCTTGCCGGCCTCTGCATCCTGGGGCAAGGGGCCGCCGGCCACATAGAGGCTGCGGTTGTAGAAAGCCGAAGCGTCATGCGCTTCGCGGCGTGAAGCGCCGAAGGAGGATGTGGATGTCTTGCTCATAGCGTGCTTGGCCCTGGGTGCGCGCGGCGATAGGCAGGTTCCTTACCCGCAGGCGCGATCCTGCAGGCCCATGCCTATCAGTATAGCGCCAGCCCCAGGCGATGCCAATCTGCGCCGGGGGTTGGCCTCACGGCGCAGCCCCAGCCATGTGCGGTTAGATGCACATTAAGAAAATGAGAAATAGACATGACTCAGTCCATTTCTTGACTTGCATCGAACCGCCATTCTGGGCGACGCGCGCTTGACGAGAAGATGACGGGCAGGGCGGCCGGGTGTATGATGTCGGCTATCTGAACGAGGAGGGAGTCGGCGCAGGAGGAACCCTTGAGATTCGGCAGTTGGTATCAACGCATCTTTGCCGCCGTCGAAGCACACGGCAACCAAGAACACGAACGCATGATGGCAGCGCGCAAAACCGCGCTCCTGGCAGGGCTAAATGGCGATGTGCTGGAGATCGGGCCAGGCGGCGGCCCGAACCTGGCCTACTATGCGCCCACGATCCATTGGGTCGGCGTGGAGCCGAACCCCCACATGCATTCCTATTTGCGCCAGGAAGCTGCGCGCCTGGGTCTATCAGTGGACTTGCGTTCGGGCACAGCCGAGGCGCTGCCCGCCGCCGACCAGTGCATGGATGCCGTGGTCAGCACGCTGGTGCTCTGTTCGGTCCATGACCAGACTCAGGCGCTGGCCGAAGTGCGGCGCGTCCTACGCCCCGGCGGGCGTTTCATCTTTTTGGAGCATGTGGCTGCGCCGGCAGGCAGCAGGCTGCGCCGGGTGCAAAACCTGGTGCGCCCGCTCTGGGAAGCAGTGGGCGACGGCTGTCACCCTAACCGGGAAACCTGGCTGGCCATCCAAAAGGCAGGCTTTGCTCAGGTAGAGTTGGCGCATTTCGACCTGCCCATCCCCTTCATCCCTAACTACATCGCGGGCTACACGGTGGCAGGCGCACGCGCGTAGCCTAGGCCGCGGCGGGACGCCCGTTCAGCCCCTGGCGCTCCATTTCAAAGGCGACCATCAGCGAAAGGTCGTCGGTGATGGGCAGCGGCGCATCCTCCGGGTGGACCTTGAGACTGCGCGCCGAGTTGACAATAGTCGACGGCCCATACTTCTGCACCACGCGCGTAAAGGCGTTGACCACAGTCGGGTCAAACTGCGTGCCCGCATGGCGTGCGATCTCGCTCAGGATCTCCGGCACCGACAGCCCTTGACGGTAGGGCCGGTCCGAAGCCATTGCCTCCACGGCGTCGGACAGCGCCAGAATGCGCGCTTCTAGTGGGATCTGCTCGCCTGTCAACTGCTGTGGATAGCCGTGCCCGTCGTAACGTTCGTGATGGTGGCGCACAAAGGTGGACACGGCGCGCAGCGTGCGAAAATCGCCCAAGAGATCCGCACCGATCATAGAATGGTCTTTAACGATGTCGTATTCTTCGGGCGTCAGAAAATCCGGTTTGAAGAGGATCGCTTCGGGCACAGCCAGCTTGCCGATGTCGTGCATCAGCCCGGCCTGACGCACCAGTTCGACGCGCTGCGGCGGAAGACCCAGTTCGGCGGCGGTCAGGGCGGCATAGCGCGCCACATGGCGTGAATGCTCCACCACAAAGGGGTCGCGCAGGTCAATGGTGCTCGCCAGCGCCAGCATCAGCTCCTTGTTCAGCTCCTCGACCTCTTGCGTCTGTTGGAAGAGCAGCGCATTGGTAGCGCGCAGCTGATCCACCATATGCTTGGTGGCGTTGATGTATTGGCGCTGGCTGACGTGCAGCATCGCCAGCGGCGCCAGCAGCAACAGCACGCCCAGCAGCCCCGCCGTCTGATAGCTCAACAGCATGGCATAGGCGACCAAGCCCAGGGCGACATAGTGCAGCCCCAGCCAGCCAAAGCGCTCGACCCACACCTGCTTGAACTGCTGGCCCGTACTCAGGCTCACTACCCCGGCGAGCAGCCCGGTGGTGCTCAAATAGACCAAGAGCGCAGCCGCCACGCTAAAGCCGGCTTGGTAGAGGATGGGCCATTCGGCCGGCGGGTCGCCGGCCCTGGCGATAAACGCCGCGCAGAGCAGCCCCGCGATCACATGGTTGGCGGCGTTAAAGACAAAACGGTTCAGTGGCTTGGCCACCTTGATCTGCGACATGATCGTGATCGCCAGCGCTACCACAACTGCGCCGATCGGCCCCAGCGCCAGCGTGGCCGTCAAGAGCGGCGCAACCGAGGTCGAGACCGAGGTATCGCGCACATAGATCGTGGTGGAGAGCGCCTCTAGCCCCAACGCCAAGAGGGCGAAGATCAATAGCCCGTACCAGTCGAGGTCGGGCACGGGGCGCACCAACAGCAGCGCCAGCCCCAGCGCGGCCAAGGCCATCGTCGTCACATAGAGGTTGACAAACCGGCTCGACGGCGCGGGGGCTTCCGCCGCGGGCGCGGGGGCGTCTGCCGGCTGCGCCGCAGCCCGGTGCATCATCTGCGGCGGGGTTGTTTGCGCGGCAACTGCGGCGTCGATGCCGTTCCCATCCATGGCCGTAGTCCCCCGGGCGCTTGGTGTCTTGAAGAGATAGGCCCCGGCCCCATAGGTACAGGTGCGGTTGCGGCCCTCATGCTTGGCCTGATAGACGGCCTGGTCGGCGTTGCTCAACAGTTCGGTGGTGGTCTGGTCGGCTGCGGCGCGCTCGGCCACCCCAAAGCTCATCGTCGCCTTGATGGGGATGACGCTGGTGGCGACGGTGAACTCCGCCGCTTCAATCGCCTTGCGCATGGCCTCCACCTGGGTCACCGCCTCTACGGCCGTGGTGTTGGGCATGAGAACGGCGAATTCCTCACCGCCAAAGCGCGCCACGACATCGCCTTCGCGCGCCGATGCCTGCATGATCTGCGCGACCTTTTTCAAAACCGCATCGCCGGCCAGGTGCCCATAGCTGTTGTTGATGTGGCGCAGATAGTCCAGGTCGGCCATCGCCACACAGAGCGGGCGATCCAACCGCTGGGCGCGCTGCAGTTCAGCTTGCACGGCCCGATCAAAATAGCGGTCGTTGAACAGCCCGGTCTTGCCGTCCTGCTGGCTCTTGCGCTCAAGCGACGGCATACGCAGCACCGAAAAGAGCAGCGACCCCACCACCGCAATAAAAAGTGTTGCGAAGGGGTCGATCCGGCCCAACATGGCCGCGCTGACGCCCAGACAGAGCAGCCCAAAGTCGATCATCAACGACGTGAAGGCAAAAATGCCCGATTCGGTCAGGCTCAAGCCGCGCGCCAGCTTGATAACCCACCCGACCATCAGGTGATTGGCTAATGTAAAGACCACCATGGCAGCCATCAACGCCAAGACGCTGTCGAGCGGCGACGGGGGCAGCAGGGCAGTGATCGCCATCTGGGCGGCCCCGCTCAGGCTGATGGCGACGGCAAAGGATGCGATATTGAAACTCTGGATATACCAAGGATAGCGATGCCAGACCCATTCGACCAAATGCGCCACTACGATCGTCACAAAAGCGGCAGGCACGCCGAGCAGCGCAAAGGTCGCGCCGTAGACCGCCCAACTGAAATTATGGCTGGAGCGGGCCGTGGCCCCCTCGCTCTTGAAGATCTGCATGACCGCGGCCAACACGCACGCCGCCACCAACAACGGCCAGCGCTCTAGATCCAGTTGCGCCAGTTGCCACCCGCCCAGCAAGCTGCCTACCACCAGCGTTGCCAAAAGATAAGCGCGTGCCTGGAAAGATAGACTGCTCATCGATACCCTCTCCTTTGGCCCTTCGTCAGCCTTTCACAGGCCGCGGCGTCGAGCAACCCCGTCCGCACCAAGCAACTCTGTCCGTCACGCCGTCTATCCGGCGGCACGCAGCCGCAGATCGAGCACCTCCGCCAGCCGCGCAAGCTGGATCGGCTTGCCCACAAAATCGTCCACCCCTGCGGCCAGACAGCGCTCTTGATCCCCCGGCATCACTTGAGCGGTCATGGCGATAATCGGGACGTGCGCCAGCCCCGGCTCGATGCGGATGCGCCGCGTCGCCTCCAGCCCATCCATCTCCGGCATCTGCACATCCATCAGGATCAGGTTGGGCCGATGCAGCCTGGCCTGGTCGATCGCGTCTTGGCCGGTCTTGGCGATCAACAGCCGATAGTGCAGGGTCTCCAAATATTGGGAGAGCGCGGCAATGTTGGCGTCGTTGTCTTCGGCCAACAGCACCAACGGGCGCCGGTCACCGCCGGTTGCGCCGGGCGAGCCGCCCGGCGCGGTGTCGCAGGTCGCCGCCGCCGGCTCCAGGGGAAGTTCTTCCTCCAGGGCGGGGTGGATCGGGGCGCGGAGTTCTTCTCCGGCAGGCTCCTGACGCCGCCAGGGCAACGCAAGCGTGAACCGGCTGCCGCGGCCGACTTCGCTTTCGACCGTGATGCGCCCGCCGTGCATCCGGGCCATGCGATGCACCAACACCAACCCCAGACCCGTGCCGCCATACTGCCGGGTATGGCCGCTGTCCAGCTGAACAAACGGCTGGAAGAGATGGCGCAGATCGCCGGCGGCGATGCCGATGCCCGTGTCCCATACCACAAAATAGACGGTACCATCCGCACCGTCGTCCGTGCCATCGTCCGTGCCGCCGGCGGCTCCAGTGACTTCCAGCCCGATGGCGCCGCCGGCAGGCGTGAACTTGACCGCATTGCTGAGCAGGTTGACCAACATCTGTTTCAGGCGGCGTTCGTCGGCCTGGATGACGCCCACGCGCGGGTCGATCGTCAAGCTGATCTGCAGCTCTTTCTTGTTGGCCATGGCTGCCACCAGCCGCATGCTCGCCTGGCAGACCATTTCCACCTGACAGGGGGCCAACTCTACGCTGAGCTTGCCCGCATCCATTTTGGCTACGTCGAGGATGTCGTTGATCAGCGTGAGCAGATGATGGCCGCTCTCCTCGATGCCGCTGACGGCGCGCACCTGGCGCTCGTTTAAGCTACCGGTCAACTGTTTGTGCAGAATTTCGGCGAAGAGCAGGATCGAGTTCAACGGCGTGCGCAGCTCGTGATTGATGGTCGCCAAAAACTCATCCTTGGCATGTGCGGCGTGGGTCAACTCGGCATTGGCCAACCGCAACTCCACCGTGCTTTCCGCCACGCGCCGCGCCAGCGAGGCGCGCTCCTCGGCCAGCGCCTGTTCCGCCGCCTTACGCCGCTGCTCGTTGCGATGCGCCAAGATCAGTTGGGCGCAGGTCGAGAGCGCAGGCTGCAGCAAGCTCAGAATGTCCGGCAGGAAGCCGTCCGCACAATCGGCCAAGACCAGCACCCCCACCACGGTCTCGCCGATCGAGATCGGCAACCCCAACAGTTGGGGGAAGATCTCGCGCCCCGCCCCCGCGAAGGGTGGGTCGCCGGCGGGTTTGCCCGTGGCCAGCACGCGGTCGACGAGCGTGACCCAGGCATGGCCGGCCCCGTCGGGATATGTGCCGGCCAAGGCATGAATCTGGCAGGTGGGCGGGGCAGCCGGGGACTCGATCTGCTCGCCGATCAGCCCGGCTGCGCTCTGGGTGATGGTAAGCAGCGAGGCCAGCAGATCATGCAAAACCGCGCCCAGCGCACTGCCCGACACAAAGCGCAACTGTGCTTCGCCCAGGGCCACAAGCAACGCATTAGACTGGCGCAAATGGGCCTCGACACGCTTGCGCTCGGCCATCTCTCGATAGAGCAGCGAGTAATACTGCGTCTTGCGCTCGGCTGCTTGGGAGGCCGCACTCTCCGCCCAGCGTGGCTCCGACCGCGCCGGGCTGGTCACTTCATGCGTCATGTCTCCGAGCCTCATTTTCTACACCGCTATAAAGCACGTTACCGTAGAGCACGTTCACGTGCGGCGCAAGAAGCGTGAGAGGAGGGCTATCGCTTCCCCCGCGCTTTTCAGCATAACCGCTCGTGCCGGATCAGCCAGCGTCGTATTGGCGCAAACAATCTATGACAAATGACTTAGCACATAGAGACAAAAGGGCGTTGTCAGTTCGATGGCGTTGTGACAAAAGTATAGTTGGAATCTTTCGCAGGTCGTGGGCCTGTTGCGCGTATAGAAACCCACAGGGGGCCGTCTATGTTGCCACAGCTTTGCCGTCCGATTGTATCACGATATACCTTGCGACAATTATCGCGATTGTCACCTTTCCAGCCATCGTTACAGCCACCGTTACAGCCACCGTTACAGTGGTCTCACCTTGTCCGCTACCTTTTGGTGCTTGTCTGGCTGATCCCCTGGACGCCGGCGGTTGCAACGCCGGCCGCCACGCTGCCGGTTGACGCGGTGCAGCCTGCGCTGCCGGTTCACCCTGAACTGCTGGCGCTCGCCGCGCAAGCGCCGCAGATGACGGCGCCTGTCATCGTGCAAATGCTGGGCGACGGTGCGGCAGTGGAGGAGGAGATCACACGCTTGGGCGGCGTGGTGACCCAGCGCCTGGGGATTATCCATTCGCTGGCTGCCGAGCTCCCGGCGGGGGCAGTTGCCGACCTGGGGCGCGTCCCCGGCGTGCGCTGGATCAGCCTCGACGCCCCCGTAGAGAGCCATACAAGCCCCGCCCACATCCGCTACTATCTGCAAGGCAACCCGCCTGGCGTCGATGCCGTGGCGCAGGCGACCCTGCCGATGACCGAGACTGTGCCCACGGCCCCCCGTCTCGCCAACTACGATCAGGATCGGGACAGCGCGCCGGGGCTGCTCATCCGGCGCGGGGGAACGGTCGACAGCGATGCCGCCAGCGGCCAGGCGCAGCGCTGGCGGCTTGGCCCCTTCAACACCGACATGCGCCTCTCCGGCAGCAGCTTTGTCCAACTCTACGCGGCCATGAAGGATTTCGCGCCGGGCAAACGCGGCAAGCTCTGGGCCTATGTCTATCAGGTCGACGTCAACGGCCAGCGCCAGGAGTTGATCGCGACCGGATCGCTGAGCCGCACCTGGCGGAGCAGTTGGCAGACGGCTAAGATCAAATTCGACAACGTCGATATACTTGTGGACGAGGGACACTCGCTCGAACTCGTCGTGACGGTGGATATCACCTCGGAAGACGACATGTGGCTGGCCTTTGGCACACGGTCGCAGCCGGCAGCCTACCGAGTCAACCTGCAGGACGCGCTGCTTTCGGCCAAAAACTTCTATCTGGTCAACTACCCGGTGAATGCGGAAGGCGACACCACGTCGCACCCCATCCTGCCGGTGCGCGCCCGCAAGCCGAAGATCTTTACCCTGCCCAACTTTGACACCGACCGCGACGGCGGGCCGGGCATCGTCGTCAAGCGCGGCGGCACCATCACCAGCTCCGACGCCAGCGGCAAGATCCAGCGATGGCGCATCAGCCCGTTCCAGGCCGACACGCAGATTGGCCCCAATGTCGAGTTTGAACTCTATGCGGCGACCAAATCATTTCGCAAAACCAAGTTCGCCAAGCTCTGGGCCTATCTGATCCACCGCGACGCCGAGGGGCGCTTGATCCACGTCTTGGGCAGCGGGTCGGTAGAGGCCGACGATTGGGGCGAAACCTGGCAGCAGAAGACCATCGCCTTTAAGAACTCGACCTATGCCTTCCCGGCAGGGCATCAACTGGAGGTCGCGCTGACCGTCGACGACACCTCCGAGCGCTCGATGTGGATCGCCTATGGGTCGGGGCTGTACCCGGCCCAACTCAAGGGCGAGTTCTGGGCGCTCTTGCCCCAGGTCTTTCTAGACACCATCGGGGCGCGCACGGTGTGGGACAAGGGCTATGAGGGCCGCGGGGTACGCGTGGCAGTCATCGACAGCGGCATCCAGCCCGACATGCCCGACTTTGCGCGCGAAAGCGGCGAAGGCCCCGACTCGCGTATCATCCACAGCGAAGGCATAGGCACAAGCCCCAATGACGAGTTCGGCCATGGCACCTTCGTGGCCGGCGTCATCGGCAGCAACGGCTCGGCCAGTGGCGGCTATTACAAGGGCGTTGCGCCCGAAGTAGACCTGATCAACGTGCGCGTCAGCGACGCCTGGGGCGGCGCCTATGAGTCCACCGTCGTGGCCGCCATCCAGTGGGTGTTGGAGCATAAAGACGAATACAACATTCGCGTGGTAAACCTCTCACTCAACAGCAGCACCTTGCAGCCCTATCACCAAAGTCCGCTGGATGCCGCGGTCGAAGTGCTCTGGTTCAATGGGATTGTCGTGGTCGCCTCTGCCGGCAACAACGGCAGCGCCGAACCGGGAGTCATCTATCCTCCTGCTAACGACCCCTTTGTAATCGCGGTCGGCTCGACCGACGATATGGAGACGGCGACGCCCAATGACGACGTGCTGGCTGCGGATTATTCGGTCTTTGGCCTCACCGCCGAAGGCTTCTTCCGCCCCGACCTCGCCGCACCGGGTTCTTATATCATCTCGACCTTGGCCGACGCATCCAATTTCAAAAACATGTTCCCCTACTACCACCGTGGGGTGATGAACTCCAGCGGCAACCTGGTCAAGCTCAACTTCCAGGCGTCGGGCACATCCATCTCCAGCGGCATGGTAACGGGTGCGGCAGCGCTGCTCCTCCAGGCGCGGCCCGACCTCAATCCGGACCAGGTCAAGTATCTGCTAATGACGAGCGCAACCCCCATCGCCGACGAAGCCGGCGCCGGCGCCGGCAGCCTCAACGTGGCCAAGGCCCTGGAGATAGCGCTCGCCTACGGCAACAACCCGATCCCAACCGCCAACACCGGCCGGCCCGTCAGCCAACTGCTGACCACCGGCAGCGAGCCGATTCAGTGGAACAGCGTCAACTGGAACTCGGTCAACTGGAACTCAGTCAACTGGAATAGCGTCAACTGGAACAGCGTCAACTGGAACAGCATCGCCCAGAGTGGGACAGCCGCAGCCAATACGCCGGCAGCCGGCAACATCCCGGTGGGCATCGGCCATACCTTGCGCCCGCCCATGGCGCTGGAAAACGACGAACTGCCGAGCGAGGATCTGCCCAACGTTCCGGAGCCGGAGCAGCCCGGCGAACCGGAACAGCCGGAAGAACCAAAAGAACCAGAAGAACCGGGACCCGATCCCGATCCCGACCCTGACCCTGAGACGCCTGCGAAAGCCATCTATCTGCCGTTGCTGCGACGGTAAGGGGGCCGGCGGCCCCCGAACCCGGGGCCAGGATCGACGGCCAAAGTTTGAGGGAGGCAATTCACATGGGCCAACCAACGGGCGACTCGGACGTCCTCAAGACAATCTTAGTAGTAGAGGATGACCGGGTCGCCCGGTCGGCCCTGGAAGATATCTTCGACCTGTTAGGCTATCGCAGCCTCCTGGCGCAGGATGGCGAGGAGGCGCTGCGCCTTTACGCCGAGCACGCCGGCACGATCGACCTGGTATTGAGCGACCTGCGCATGCCCAAGCTGGATGGCATTGAGCTGGCCCGGCGCTTGGCGGCGCTTAACCCTCAGGTCAAAGTCGTTCTGTCCACCGGTTACGCCTCCGAGGAACAGCGCCAGGCCTTGGCCGAAGTCAAGATCGACGGCTGGATCCAGAAGCCCTATTCACTCGAACAGTTGACGGCGCTGCTCGACCAATTGCTCGGCGCTTAGCGCGCCCCTGCAGGCGGCTCCGGCTCGTCGAGATAGCCGCCCATCTCGGCTTGGGCCAGCACGGCGCGGATCGTCTCGACCAGCGCCTGGGCCGAGGCCACGCTCAGTTCCACCGCCACACGCGCGCCCGGCCCCTGCGCCTCGTCCACAAAATCAATGTTGAGCGCGTGTTCCAGCCGCGCATAAAACGGGTGGTCATAGGAGACATTGGCCTGGCGCACGTTGAACCAGCCCGCCGTGCCCTTGCCACAGCCGTCAATCGCCACCTGCTCCACGATCATCGTACACATGCGTGTTTCTCCCCTCCATTCTCCATTGCAAGCCGCGTGAGATAAGATGATCGAAGTTGTTGTCTTGCACCTATGCTTTCCGCCTTCTCTCTTCTGAACTTCGCATCCTCTGCGCCCTTTGCGGTTGATCTCTTTGCGTCCGCGGTCAACCCAGGTGCTGCGCCAAAAAGGCAAAAATCTTCTGCCAGCCGTCCACCGCCTGCTCTTGACGATAGGCGGACCGGTCATAGTAGAAAAAGCCATGCCCGGCGTTGGGGTACATATGGAACTCATAGCGTTTGCCGTGCCGCTTGAGTTCGGCCTCATGCTGCGCCACCTGCGCCGGGGTGGGGTTGCGGTCCTCTTCGCCAAACAGCCCCAGCAGCGGGCAGACGAGGTCGGCAGTATAATCGATCGGTGCTACCGGCTGTTTGGGCGAAAGCTCTTCCGGCGACATCACCACGCGGCCCCCCCAGCAGTCCACTACTGCATCAAACCCCGGCACGCGGCAGGCCGCCAGATAGGCATGGCGGCCGCCCGAACAAGTGCCAAAGATGCCCACCTTGCCGTTGCTGTAGGGCTGGGCGCGCAGGAACTTGAGCGCCCCGGTCAGGTCGCCCATCACCTGGCCGTCGGCCACGCCCTTCTCGGCGCGCACCTTGGCCGCCACGTCTTCGGGCGTGCCGTGGCCGGCGCGGAAATAGAGGTTGGGCGACAGCGCCGCATAGCCGTGATGGGCAAACTTGCGCGTCGCCTCGCGATACCATTCATCCCAGCCGGGTGCATGA
>JADLFO010000103.1 GCA_020845455.1 Caldilineaceae bacterium | reverse complement strand
CGCGGCCACGACGATCATCGCCGGCGGCGCGTGGTCGGCGGCGTTCGGCGACCAACTGGGGGTGCGTATCCCGGTCGAGCCGCAGCGCGGGCAGATTGCACATCTGCAGCTGGAGGACGCGTCGACCGAAGAGTGGCCGATTGTGGGCGCGTTCCGCGGCCATTACATTGTGGCCTGGCCCAACGGACGCATCGCCGTGGGCGCGACGCGCGAGACGGGGTCGGGCTTCCAGACCGCTACGTCGGCGGCGGGCGTCCACGAAGTCTTGGGCGAGGCGCTGCGCGCTGCGCCGGGGCTGGCATCCGCCAAGCTGCTGGAGATGCGCGTGGGGCTGCGCCCGTTGACAATGGACGGCCTGCCCGTCCTGGGGTCCGTGCCGGGCTGGGAGGGGCTGCTGCTCGCCACGGGTCATGGTCCCACGGGTCTGCAGCTTGGCCCCTACAGCGGCAAGCTTATGGCGCAGATGGCGCAGGGGCAGACGCCCGATGCAGACATCAGTCCATTTCGCGTGGACCGCTTTTGGGCAGAATGAATGACCGCAAAGGGCGCAAAACAGAAAGACGCCAATCCCAGCCCCAGCGCCAGGCCGTTTACGGCCTGACTGCACAACGACGCCCGCTCTTGAAAGTTAACAAACTCGTGCGGTAGTGGCTTGTCATGCTGAGCCGGCGCCGCTTGTGGCGCGAAGCATCCCTCTGCTTTGGTGCGCTCTCAGAGAGATTCTTCGACAGGGGTCTCGGAATAACAGTTGCCTCACGATTTTGTTAAAGATCATAAGCGGGCTTGAGAGGCGACTAGGCGTAGATGCGGTTAGAAAACCGCGCAGAGCGATCTCCTCGGCGGTTGGAAAACCGCACCTACACGAATACACCCCTCCGCTACGCCCCCCTTGGGGGGCGTGGTTCTTTAGCCCGGCGGCTTTAGCGCCGGGTGGGTCAACGCAGCGCCGTCAGAAGTTAGCGCAGTCGTCCCAATGGACGATCAGCGGCTCTAGCTCCTGCCAGAACTCGTCTGGGATCGCCACCTTGGCGGCTTCGGCATTGGCAATCGCCTCCTGCGGGCTGCGTGCGCCGGGGATGGTGGTGGCGACTTGCGGATGGCGTACGCACCACTGCAGCGCCACCGCCAGCAGCGGCAGCCCATGCGCCTGGCACAGCGCCTGCAGCGTGCCGGCATGGGCCTGGCAGGCTGGGCTGTAGCTGCGGTCAAAGTAGGTGGCGCCGGGGATCGGCCCGGTGGCGAGCAGCCCGCGCTCGATCGGCGTCGCCGTCACGATGCCCACGTTGTGCCGTACGGCGGCCGGCAGGATGCGCTGCGCCGCAAACTGGTTGAGCAGGCTCCACGCCCGCGGCACGACCGCCGCGTCGAACTCGCCGCTTTCGATATACGGCGCGTTGGTGCGCGGGTCGTCCGCCGCCGTGCCCACAAAGCGCACGATGCCCTGGGCTTGCAGGGCGCGCAGCGCCTCCAGCGCGCCGCCCTTGCCCATCACCGTCTTCCACGGCACGCCCATCGCATCGTGGATGTAGACCACGTCAAAGCGTTCCAGCCCCAGCCGTGCCTGGCTGGTCTCGATGCTGCGCATCACCCCGTCATAGGAATAGTCATAGCCCTGCAGCGTGCGCCCGACCTTGGTCGTGACCGTGCAGGCCGCGGCCAGGTCGGGGCGCGCCCGCAGCGCCTGGCCGATGATCGCCTCGCTGCGCCCGCCGCCATAGAGCGCAGCGGTGTCGATCAACGTGCAGCCCGCGTCCAGCGCGGCATGCACGGTGCGGATACCTAGCTCCTCGTCGAGATGGGTGACTAATTCTTCATAGCCGGCGGAGGCGGTGTTTAGCTCCGCCATCCCCAGAAAGGCCGTGCCCAGCCCCACAATTGAGACTTTTAGCCCGGTGCGGCCCAGCGTTTTGGCGCGCATCTGTCGCTCCTTTGGGTTGCGTGGGAAAAGGCGGCGCACCCCCCGCGTGCATCATCCGCGTACAAGCTCGAGCCGGGATGCGCCACGATCCCCTCGTTCTGACAGGTTCAGTTGCGTATTGTACAGCCTCGCATAGACGCCGTTCAAGGCGATCAGCTCTTCGTGTGTGCCCTGCTCGTCGACGCCGGCGTCGGTCAGCACGACGATCCGCTGCGCGTTGCGAACGGTAGACAGACGGTGGGCAATGACCAAGGTGGTGCGGTTGGCCGACAACCGCTCCAATGATTCTTGTACGGCGCGCTCGCTCTCATTGTCCAGCGAGCTTGTCGCTTCGTCGAAGATGAGGATGGGCGGGTCTTTTAGAAAGACGCGGGCGATGCTCAACCGCTGTTTTTGGCCGCCGGACAGCTTGACGCCGCGCTGGCCGATATCGCTATCATACCCGTCGGCGAGGGCCATGATGAAATCGTGGGCATTGGCCTGCTTGGCGGCCTCGACGATCTCCGCTTGGCCGGCATCGGGCTTGCCGTAGCGGATATTATCTAGAACGGTCCCCGCAAACAAATAGACATCTTGGTGGACAATGCCGATATGCTGCCGGAGCGAACGCAGGCGAACCTGCCTGATGTCGATGCCGTCGAGCAAAATCTCGCCTTCGTTTACCTCATAGAAGCGGGGGATCAGCGAACAGAGGGTCGTTTTACCCACGCCCGACGACCCCACCAACGCGATGTACTCCCCCGCGCTTACAGTCAAAGATGTATTCTTCAGGATATAGGCTTGGTCGTTGCGATACTTGAAGCTTACGTTCCTGAACTCCAGACATCCCCGAACCTGCGCCAGTTCAATGGCATCGGCTGCATCTTGGATGTCCGGCTCGATTTCCATCATTTCCATAAAGCGGCTGAAACCGGTCATGCCTTCTTGATAGAGCCGGGCGAAGTTGACAAGCCGCAAGATTGGCTCGACGAGGATGCCTACGCACAGGATATAGGTCAGCAGGTCGGCCAGGTCCAACGATGCGTTTGTGATGCCGATTCCGCCAAGGACGAGGACGCCAATCGTGATGATCTGCGTGGACGCGATCATGCCTGCGGAAAAGTAGGCCTCACTCTTGTAGCCATCGCTGCGGCTGCGGACAAAGCGGTCGTTGGCGTGTGTAAATTTGGCGGTTTCGATCGCTTCGTTGGTGAAGGACTTGACTACTCGGATGCCGGCCAGCGTATCTTCGACTTGAGCGTTGAGTTCGCCGATCCGCTCCTTGCTCTGGCGCAGGGCGCGGTTCATCCTGCGGTTGAAATAGAAGGAATAGGCCGCCATAATGGGCAGGAAGCCAAAGATGATCAAGGTAAGCTGAACGTCAATCTTGACCAGAATAATGAACGCGCCGGCAAAGGTCAACAGCGCAATGGCGAGATCTTCCGGGCCGTGATGGTATAGCTCGGAGATAGCCAGCAGGTCATTGGTGATGCGGCTCATCAACTGACCGGTTCGCTGCCCATCGTAGAAGCTGAACGACAGTTTTTGCAGATGCTCAAACAGATCACGGCGCAGATCGCGCTCCATCAGCGCGCCCATCATGTGCCCCTTGTAGTCGACAAACAGGTTACAGGCGGTGTGGACGGCCACCAACGCCAGCATCACACCACCCAAAGTGTAGATCTGGTTGAGCGCGGCGGGCGTCTGTCCGTCGAGGATATTTTTGGTGATGTGCCTGGCAAACAAGGGGAGCGCCAGCAGGATCGCCGATACGACCAAGGCGCACAGCATGTCCGCCCAAAGCAACCCCAAGTAGGGTTTGTAGTACGAGAAGAATCGCTTGCTGCGAGAATTCACAGAAAGGCTCCCTGGGTCAACGCACACAGGATCAATCCAATGCAAAATAGCTGCAAACCAAAACGGCCACGGGGAGACCACCCGTGGCCGTTCTAGCTGCACCAAAAGACAGGCCACGGGCGATCCGATGCTATCCCGTGACCCAGGTCATCACTGCTCCGAAAGCGGTCTTCTCTGCCCCGCCCGGCGATACACGCCCTGGGCGCTAGAGCCGGTAATGGGCTGCTTTAGAACAAAAAGGGTCACAGGGCAACGCGCCTGTGACCAGAATCCTCAAAACACCGATAGGTCGAATGGCCTATGCGCCCTCGAACGGAGGTGTGGAGAGACCATGGTCCGCTGCGTTGCCCTGTAGGCGGAATAGCTTATTCGGACTTGCCATGCGTACACCTCCTTTCTGTGAAAATCAGTGGACAATTTATCCAAACGGAACCATCCTAACGACTGTCGCCCGCCTTGTCAAGCACGGGAATCCGCAGATCGGCGGTTGGAAAACCGTCGCTACGAGAGTTCCATAGGGGCAGTTTTCTAGCCGCACAATTGCATCGGCCTCAAAAGAGTGCCGATGCGTGAACGTCACGCCGTAGCAAGCCCGCTTGAGCGGGCGTCGTTGTTTAGCCAGGTTGTTTACGGCCTGGCGTTCACGGCCCGCCGCTGACGGTCTGGCGTGTGGACGAGCCAGGGGGATCGATCCAAAAAACAACGGGGACCGATGGTCCGGTCCCCGTTCGTGTCTAGTTGGGTGGGGGTGTCTGTGCCCCCGGCGCTTATTCGCCGATGGCGTAGACCACCTGCAACTGCATTACTAGTTCCAACTGGCCCGGCTGGATGGGCGCCCCGCCGCCACCTCGCGACTGCTCGGCAAAGTTGCCGGCATAGAAGCCGCCGCCGCTGCCGATGACCTCGCTCACGCTGAGCACCTGGCCGAGCGTCACTTCGCTCAGGCCGGCGATGTCCTCAGCCTTGGTGCGCGCGTCGGCAATAGCCTTCGCGCGGGCATCCGACTCGATGGCGCTGGGGTCGTCCAGGGCGAACTCGACGCCATAGATGTTGTTGGCGCCCGCCTCCACGGCGGCATCCAGGATGGTACCGACGTTCTCCAGGTTGCGGATCACGACCATGACGTTGTTGCTCACGCGATAGCGCACGTCACCTTCGGCCAAGGGGCCTTCCGGGCCAAAGCGTTCGGCATAGATGCTGAAGCCGGAGGTCTGGATATCCTTCTTCTCGATGCCCTGCGCCTTCAGCGCGGCCAGCACGGCTTCGACGGTAGTCTTGTTTCCGGCGCTGGCCTCCTTGACCGTGTTCTTCACCGTCTCCACACCGATAGTCATACGGGCGATGTCAGGCTCGATCGACATTTTGCCTTCGCCCACCACCGTGATCGCACGGTTGACCGTGGCGCTGATAACTGGCTGCGACTCCTGCGCCTCGACCGCCGGGACGTTCACCCAGCCCGCGCCTGCGCTCAGAAAGATCGCAGCGAACAGCAGCAGGGTAAGCAACGCGGCCCCCATCACACGCAAACTGGTCTTACTCATGTTCTCTCAGTCCTTTCCTTGAATCACAGAATGCATTGCTCTGCTGGTTCAGCCGGCATATGAAACTGCATGGCTGACCTTCTGTGGGTAGGACGGGCGGAGAAAAGGGATTGTTCCGCCAATATAGGTACATATCGGGTTACACGTTTTCTCTGCCTATGCCGTCGATATGGGAAAAGGCTGCGTGTTGGACAGGTCAGCGCGCCCAACTGACTTGGCGCACCGCCTGGGCGCGGCGTTCGCTCATGTTCTTTTCCATCGATTCGGGGTAGCGGTCGGGCAGGTGCGAGACGCGGTTGAGCGTCTCCAGCGCTTCGTCTTTCAGCCGCCAGCCGGTCGCGCCCAGGTTGTCGCGCAGTTGATCTGCCGTGCGCACGCCGACGATCGCCGATGTCAGCCCCGGCTGCTCCAACGCCCAGCGGATCGCCACCTGCGCCGGGGAGCGGCCCAGCGCCTGGCCGGTCTCTAACAGGGTCGCCAGCGTCTCGTCGGCGTTGGCGGCAAAGTACTGCTTGGGATAGGCCCAGCCCTCATCAGAGCGTGTGCCGGAGACGCTGCGCTCACCGGGTTTGTATTTGCCCGTGAGGAAGCCGCCTGCCAGCGGACTCCACGCCACCACGCCCAAGCCCTTCAGCCGGCAGATCGGCATGATCTCCTGTTCGATATCGCGCACCACCAGGCTGTACTGCGGCTGGTAGCACTCAAAGCGCGCCAGGTTCTTGCTGTCGCTGGTCCACAGCGCCTCCATCAGCCGCCAGGCTTCATAGTTGCTGCACGCGATGTAGCGTACTTTGCCTTGGCGCACCAGGTCGTCGAGGGCGCGCAGCATCTCCTCCAGCGGCGTCTCGCGGTCCACATGATGGATGTAATAGAGGTCAACGTAGTCCATTTGCAGACGGCGCAGGCTGTCCTCGACGGCCTGCATGATGTGGACGCGCGACATGCCCGAATCGTTGGGGCCGCTGCCCATCGGATTAAAGAACTTGGTAGCGACCACCGCGTCGCGGCGGCGGCCCTGGAGCGCCTTACCCAACAGTTCTTCCGAGCGACCGTTGCTGTAGGAGTTGGCGGTATCAAAGAAATTGATCCCGGCCTCCAGCGCCAGGTCGACGATCGTCTTCGCTTCGGCCTCGTCGGCGCCGTGACCGAAGGTCATTGTGCCTAGACAGATCTCAGATACTTTGAGGCCACTGCGGCCCATGCGGCGGTATTCCATAATAGATCCTGACCCCTTCTCTTCTAGTCTTTGCGCTCTTTGCGGTTATGCTCTCTCGTCCAACGTCGCGTCTTGGAGGCGGCGAAGCTTAAGCACAAAGGAATCCTCGGCGATGTCCACCATGGCGTAGCTAATCGCTGTGCCTTGGGGCACATCCTGGCGCAGCTTGGCGCCCGCGCAGAGTCCCAAGGGCAGCAGCGCCTGCGCTTGGGCCACGGTGGCCTTTTCGCAGATGCCGTTGACCGTGTAGCCCCCGCCGCCGTCCAGCACTTCGCCCGCCTTGAGGTCGCGCTTGGCGACGGTGATGACCTCGGCGGTGGGCACAGGCTGCGCGCTGCCGGTGGCCTGCCCATAGAGCGCGGCCATGGCAATCGAGATCGGCGCTTCTACCGCCACCAGGTGATAGGGGCGCCAGATCAGATAGTTATGCCCGTTGCCGCCGGAATGCACAAAATAGGAGCGCAGATCCTCCTGTGTAAAGGGGTGTTCGGTGCGGATCACCGCAAAGACGCCCATGCCCAAGCCGTTGGGCAGCAGGGTCTTGCCGTCCTTGTCCACGCTGTTGGCAAGCTCCACCACGCCGTGGCGGCTGAGGATGCCCCCTTCTTCACGCTTCGAAAAGGTGCGGGCGATCTCGGCGATGTTGACCGACGGCTCATGCATGCCGCGCACGTCGGGGAGCAGCCCGGCTGCGTTGGCGAGCGCCGTCATCTCGACCTGCGCCTTGGTTCCGTCGCGGAATGAGTTGTACATCTTGGTGTTGATCGTGCGCCGCGCCATCATCTCGTCGCTAAAGCCGTAGCGCTGCTGTACCGTCTCCGGCGTGCCGGCAGGGTCGTCGGCGTAGAGCACCGTGCCGCGGCCCGCGGCCACGATCTCAAAGCCCAGCGTGCGCGCCCATTCGATCATGTTCATAGTGCAGCCGGGCTGGTCGCCGTCCACCAGCGTATAGACCACGCCGGCGCTGTCGGCCATGCGCCGCAGGATGGGGCCGACCGTGACATCGGCCTCGACGTTGACCATCACCACATGCTTGCGCTGCTGGATCGCCGCATAGGCCATGGTCGCGCCCACTTCGGGCAGGCCGGTCGCCTCTACCACCACGTCGATTTGTTCGGCCTGGCAGACCAGGCTGCCCTCCTCGGTGACCACCGGCTGGCCGGCGCGGATGGCGTCGTCGAGGTCGCGCGCCTCCTCGGCCACGCGCTGCGCCGCCGCCGGCACGCCGCTGGAGGCGTAGGCATGGCGCGCGTGGTCGATGCGCACATCGGCGATGGCCGCCACGACTATCCCGCGCATCTGGGAGATCTGCGCCACCAGCCCCGCGCCAAACTTGCCCGTGCCGATCACCCCGACACGGATCGGGCGGCCCTCGGCGTGGCGCTTGGCCAAGGGGCCGCGAAAGAGCGATTGATAGTCCATGGAAGATGCTTTCTAGCTGATACTCGCTGATGCGCCGGTCACTTCGCAAGTGACCGGCGCTGAATGGATGCAAATCAATAGCGGGAGACGGCCAACTCTTTGGCGGTGATAAACTCCAGCAGGGCGGGCACGCCGCGCTGCGTCTGTTCGATGCCGCGGCGGATCGCCGGGGCGATCTGCTCCGGGCTGGTGACGCGCTCGCCATAGCCGCCAAACGCCTGCGCCATGGCCGCGTAGTTGCCCGAAATATCGGTCGCCCGGTATTTCTCGGTCGAGACCTGCATGATCGGGATCTCGATCGCCATCGAGAAGTTGTTGAGCTGGATCGACAGGATGGGGATGCGCTCGCGCACCGCGGTCTCAAAGTCCATACCGGTAAAGCCGATGGCGGCATCGCCCCACACGTTGATGCACAGCTTGTCGGGGTGGAGCAGCTTGGCGCCCATCGCCAGCCCCAAGCCATAGCCCAACTGTGTCGTCTTTCCCCAGCCCAGATAGGAGAGCGGCTCGACTGCCTCCCAAAAGGGCGCAAGCTGGTCGCGCGGGCTGCCGGCGTCGTGGGTGATGATCGTGTTGGGCACGTCTACAGCCTGCATCAACTCCCAGATCACGCGGTAGGGTGAAAGCGGCGTCTCATCTGAAGTCAGCTTGGGCCGCCACTCGTCCAACCAGGCCGCCTTGGTCTGGGCGATGGCTGCGCGGCGATCTGTTTTGGGGCTGCCCGCAGCGCCCGACAGCCGCCGCACTTCGTCCAGCAGTGCCTGCAGCGTCAGCCGCGCATCGCCCGCCAGCGCCAGTTCAGGGATCACGTCCTTGTAGAGATCGGCGGGGTCGAGCGTGGCATGGATAATCGGTTTTCCCTTTGGCATGGGGATGCCAAAGCTAGTGGTGCTGAAGCTGCAACCGATGCCGAAGATCAGGTCGGCGTCGTTGAGGAATTCGACCACGGCTTTGGGCATGGCGCGGTTGGCGCAGCCCAAATAGAGCGGGTGGTTTTCTGGAAAGGCGCTCTTGCCGGTCAGGCTGGTGGTCACCGGCGCGTTGAGCAGTTCGGCCAGTTGGCGCAGTTCGGCCCAGGCGCGGGCATAGTGGACGCCCTGCCCGGCATAGATCACCGGGGCGCGCGCCGCTGCCAACGCTTCTGCCGCGGCGGTGACTGCCTCTGGGTCTGGGCCGGAACGGGCAGCGCGCACCGGCTGGTACGGAGGCAGGTCGCCCGCCTCGGCGTTGATCAGGTCGGCAGGGATCTCGACCAGCGCGGGGCGGGGCCGTCCGGTACGCAGCGCAGCAAAGGCGCGGCGCATCACGTCGGGCACAGCCTCGGCATAGGGCAGGCTTTCCGCCGATTTGGTGACATGGCGGTAGTTGAGCGCCGAATTGAAGTTGGGCTGCACCTGCGCGATGCTGCGCGCATAGCCCATGGGCAGCACCAAGACCGGCGAGGATTCGCCAAAGGCCTGCGCCACCCCGCCAAAGGCGTTTTCCGCGCCCGGCCCCTGCTGCATACAAAAGACGCCGATCCGGCTGCCGGAGGTGAGGCGGCTGATGGCGTCTGCCATGTGCAGCCCGATGCGCTCCTGGCGCACGATCACGGTGCGGATATCGATTTTGGCGGCAGCCTCGATCAGGTGGTTGACGGGATAGGCGAAAAGGGTCTGCACGCCCTCCGCCTTGAGGATGTGGGCAATGGCGTCGGCGACTTTCATATCCGATCTCCCCGGTTGTGATCGACCCATTGTCGTGGGTCGCGTGGCGGATGATGGATGAACAGCGGTCAGACGGCAGCAGGGATGGGCCAAAACAAAAGCAGGGAAGCGTGTACAACTGTAACACGCTTCCCTGCCGTGGACAAGGAAGAGAAGGAATGTGCCCGGCAATCCCGCCCCGCTAGTCGGTGCGATCGACCTTCTCGATCTCGCGCAGCACCGCATCCAGATCCTTGTATTCTGGAATGGGCTTGGCATTGGGACTGCCAAACTCGCTGGTCGACAACTGTTCGAGCGTGTCGAGGATACGCAGCGAAGCGTGATGCTCTTTGGCGTAGTTGACTAGCTCGCTTTTATCGGCAGGGAAGTGTACCCCTTGCAGACATTGCTTGACTTCTGCCAAGTGGATACGCCGGTCCTGACGATTGGCGATAGAACCGGCGTCGCGCCGGCCGGTTTCGCTGTGTGCCTGCGTATTGCCGTGCGACTGTGTGTTGATCGGCATACGAATCCTCCTATAGCTCTGTCTTGCGCCGCTAGGAATTCGCGGCGCAGCCAACGCGCCTGCCTCTTCGCGTTGCTTCTATTGTAGCCAGACGCCTATCTCTTGGACACAGGCCGCGATAGAATGGGAGGACACAAACAGGGGTACCCAATCGTGTGTGGAGGCCATCTGGGTTGGGGGCGCAGTTACGCCCCCAACCCAATTCTCTACCAGATGGCGTGCATCTCCCAGCGGTCATAGCTGTGGAGATAGGCGCGTCCACTGCGTGCCAACAGCGCGATCTCCATGCCGCCCACCGGCAAGTCGACCGCGCGTGTGACGGCGACCCGTCCGCCGTTGGCAAACAGTTCCAGACCGGCTCCATCTAGATAGATGCGTAGGGTCAGCAGTTCGCCGGGCGACCAAGCCAGCGGCGCGGGCACGCCGTCGACGAGCAGCACCTGGCGGTCGAAGCTGATCTCCAGCGGCTTGTCATTGCCCAGCGCGTTGAAACGGATACCCGACTGCGCGGCGTCGCCGGGGTCGAAGGTGACCCGGATTTCAAGCGAGGCGTTGTCCACGCGGTCGAGCGTGATCTGGCTGCCGTCCAGCGGCTGGTCATGCACGGCATGGTGCGCGCCGCGCAGTTGGTCCAATTCGGCCACCGGCTGCTGGCGGGGCTGGTAGTCGGCGTCGATGGTGAAGACGCGCGGCACAGCAAGATAGCCGTTCCAGCCGCGGCCCGGCGCAAAGCCGCGCACCCAGGCCAAGAGGATGCAGCGCCCGTCCGGCGCGTGGAGCGTGTTGGTCGCATAGAAGTTGGCCGGGGCAAGGTCATTATAGCCGGAGTCCAGCACGCCATTGCGGCGCGGCGTAAAGGTCAGCGTCGTCACGTCGAAATCGCCCGCCACATACTCCACAGGCCGGTAGGGCGAGGTGAGCAGCGCCCACTTGTCGCCTGACTGGATGAAGTTGGGACATTCCAGAAAGCGCGTTTGGTGGCGCGGTTCGGTGTAGAGCAGATTGCGATACGTCCAATGCACAAGGCTAGCGTCGGCGGCTTCGTAGAGCGCGACGGCGGCTGTATCGTCGAAGACGCCGCCCAGCACCAGAAAGGTGCGGCCTTCAGTCTGGAAGAGATAGGGGTCGCGCCAGTCGCGTTCAAAGGCGGGGCCGCCGTGCGTTTGCAGGCTGAGCGCCGGGTTCTGCGGGTGCTTGCGCCAGGCGATCCAGTCGGGGTCGCCCAGCGCGGCCCATTGGGCGTTGGCCTGCCATTCGGTGCGGTCGCCCGGCCCTACCTGCGTATAGATCAGGATCGGCTGCCCGTCACCGGTGACGGCGGCGCAGCCGGAGAAGCAGTGCGATTCGCCCAACTCGGCAGAGGGCCAGAGAGCAATCGGCAGGTGTTCCCAATGAACCAAGTCACGGCTGCGCGTATGGCCCCAGTGTATATGATCCCACACATCCGCAAAGGGGTTGTGCTGGTAGAAGAGATGGTAATAGCCGTTGTGATAGATCGTCCCGTTGGGGTCGTTCATCCAGTGGGCCGGCGGCAGAAAGTGATAGCGCGGGCGGCGCGGGTCGCTTTCGGCTTTGGCGACGCCGGCGGCGACGGCTGCCATCGCCTGGGCAATGGCCGGGTTTGGCGCGGTAGTATCCACGATAGCGTCTCGTTTTCTAGCCCAGTAGAGGCTCTGTGGGCGGGGCCTAAGCCTCCAGGCCGCCCATCATAATGCCTTCGATATTGTCGTCCAGGCGGATGAGACGGGTGTCGAACTCGACGTGACCGGCTCTCCGGTTCCGCCGGGCGGAACCGCGACCAGCCCGTTCTTACCGCCGTCAGTGCAACGGTAGACCTGGGGGCTTCAGAACCATCAGTCTACAGTCTATCAAAAGCAACCGCGCAGGAAAACCGGCTGCGCTTGCGCGCCGATTTCTTGCGCGGTGTGCCTGTCATTCCGCAGGTGTGGTCGGAAAACCGCACTGTCAAGTTGCCGGTGCGGCTGGAAAGCTGCACGCCCTGGCGCAGGGACCCTATCCCTTGACCGCCCCTGCGGTCAGCCCGGCCACCATGAACTTCTGCCCCACCATATAGAGCGCGATGACTGGGATCGCCATCAGGATGGCGGCGGCCATTAACTCGCCCCAGGGGAGAACATCGCCGATGATCATCTGGGCGAGGCCGACCGACAGCGTATAGAGACGCTCCTTGGAAAGGAGCACATAGGCGAAGATGAACTCCTTCCACGCCTGCGTGACCGCGAAGAGCGCCGCGGCCATCAGCGCGGGTGCGGCCAACGGCAGCACCACATGCCAGAAGGCCTGGAGATAGTTGCAGCCGTCGATCAGCGCTGCCTCTTCCATTTCGCGCGGGATCGACGCATAGTAGCCCATCAACAGCCAGGTGGCGAAGGGCAGCCCAAAGGTCGGATAGGCCACCATCAACCCGGTGAGCGAGTTGGTCAGCCGCAGCGCCGCGAAAATCTGATAGATGGGGATAAACATCAGTACGGGAGGCATCAGATACGCGATCAGCACGGCGCTGGCAAAGAAGTTGGAGCCACGCCAGCGCAGCCGCGTTAACCCATAGGCCCCCAACGAGGCGACCAACACCGACACCGCGGTGGCTACAATCGCCACAACCACGGTGTTGCGATACCACAGGGCAAAGGAACGCGTCGGACCCAGCAGCGTGTCAAACTGCACCAGTGTCCAGGGCCGCGGCCAAAAGACCGACTCGAAAGCCACGATCTGGGCGGTACTCTTGAAGGCCGTCACTAGGACCCAATAGAAGGGGATCAGCTCAAAGGCCAAGAGCAGCACCAAGATGAGGTTGGTCATCACGACCGAGGTCACGCGGCCAACCCGCCGCGCCCGGCGCTGGCCGGCATCCGAGTTGCCCACGAACAGCCTGTTCAGACTGCGGCCAATGGCGGCCAATACATTCTCAACGGCGTCGTTGATCCGACCCAAGACCCACAACAGACCCTTGAGCGCCATGTGGAAGGGCCAGGTCAGCAGCGAGAAGAACTGGGCAACGGGGCCGGGCGTCTCTTCGACGCTGACTTCTTCCGGGCGTCCGCCCGTCGACATATACTTGCCGAGGATGAAGATAAAGATCGCCAGCACCGGGGCCATGGTGATGGCCGCGGCCACGCCCATGCCGATGCGCAAGCCCAGAATGGCGTACTCCCAGGAGAGGATCGAATAGACGCGCGTCGCGCCCACCGGCCCGCCGCCGGTCAGCAGATAGATATCGGTGAAGTTGTTAAAGGTCCAGATCGACGAGAGCAGCACGCAGACGATGATCACATAGCGCAGCCCGGGCAGCGTGATGTGCAGAAAACAGCGCCAGGCCGAGGCGCCGTCAATCGTCGCCGCTTCGTAGTATTCCTTGTCGATGGCCTTCAACCCCGCCAGCAGCGTGACCGCAAAGAAGGGAATGCCCTGCCACAGGTTGACCAGGATCACCGAGGGCATGGCCGTCTTGTGCGAGCCAAACCACGGAAAGCCTTTGTCCACCAGCCCCATCTGGAGCAGAAACTGGTTGACGCCACCGTATACCGGATCGAGCAGCCCTTTCCAGGTCAGCGCGATCACCACCGAGGGCACGATCCAGGGGATCAAGATCGCGCCGGTGAGGATGCCGGAAAAACGTCGCGCCCGGTGGATCAGCAGCGCCGCGGTCAGCCCTACCCAGAACTTGAGAAAGACCGACGACACGGTATAGACGATAGTATTGCGCACCGCAGAACGGAAAAACGGGTCCGCCCACAGCGCCCGATAGTTGTCTAGCCCCACAAACGGCCCGGTCTGCAGCGTCACGGTATTGGTGAAGCTCAGATAGACGGCGTTCATAAAAGGATAGGCGACCAACCCGCCCAGGAGCAGAATGGTCGGCAGCACAAAGACATAGGCCACCGCCCAATCCTTGCCCAAGAAATGCCCAATGCGCGTGTAAAGCGACGGGCGATAGCCTGGGCGATCCGCTGCCACGCGACCGGCAACCGTTGTCTGGCTCATACAAAGCTCTCCTTCGTTCCGCGGCCAACGGCGAAGGCTAGACCATCCATCCAGCCTCCGCCGTCGATGCGTACCTGCGCCTAGCGTTCGCCCGGCGCACCAAACTCCTTAAAGACCTGGACGGCGCGGTCATAGGCCTGCTGCACCGCTTCTTCGGCGGTGGCGTCGCCGGTGATGACTGAAGCGACCATGTCGGTGTGGATATTGGCGTTGCCCACCGCCCCGATCTGCGGGGTGTTCGGGCCGGGGTAGGGCATGCCGTTCCACCCGGTTGGGTCAAGCGCCGCCGGCTTTTGAGCCATGGCGTTGGCGTCGCCGGTGATCTCCGGCCAGTCCCACATCGATACATAGGCCGGGACGGCATAGGCCTTGGCCACGGTGTAGACCTGCTTCAAGACCTCTTCGGTGAAGAACTTCATCAGCATCTCGCGCGCGGCCTCGGGGTTCTTGCCCTCTTTGATCATGAGCCAGTTCATGCCGCCCAGCCCATTGAAGCTTTCCAGCGCCGGGCCGCCCTTGGGCAGATCGTACTGGGTGAGCGGCGCAACCGGGTTGCCGTCCACCACGGCCTTGGCATAGACCGTGCCGGCATTCTGGGTATAGGCGACCTTGCCGCCCAGATAGGATTCGTTGTTGGTGGGGTCGGTCCAACTCAAGACGCCCGGCGGGAGCATCCGTTCCCACTGTGGGTTGGTGTAGGTATCCACCAGCCATTCGACCGCGGTCACGGTTTCGGGCGTATTGATGGTCACATACTGGCCGGTTTCATCTGCCCAGAATGCGCCCCAGCCGTTGACCACGCGGTTGACCAGGTAGCCGCCGTCGCCGCCGCGGTTGACCGTCATACCCCACCCCCACATCTCATTGTCAGGGTCGGAGACTTCCATACACGCCTCGCGCAGTTCGTCATAGGTCTTGAGCGCAGTCACGTCGATTCCGGCGGCGTCAAAGATATCTTTGCGCGCCCAGCCGCCGTCGCTGCGCACATGGAAAGGTGCGCCGTAGAAGTCGCCGTCGGCAAAGGTGTCGTTGCGCATGCGCTGCGTCACCTCGCCATACATGCCGATGACCTCGTTGACAATGTCGGTGACCGGCACCAGGGTCCCCAACTGGCGCATTTGGAAGACGTTGACCGTGTGCATCCACAGGTCCGGCGCATCGCCCGACTGTACGGCGGCGGCGATCTTTTGGATGTCGGCGCTGCCGCCCAAGAACCCTGCCGTGTCGGCGACCTCCAGCGGCCAGCCCTTCTCGGCGGCAAAGTCGACAATGGTTTTGCGGATCAGGTCGTTGTAGTCGGGGTGGAAGTCATTCGTGTGCAGTACCCACAGTGGGCTATCCTCGCTCACCGCGGCTGCGGCGCCGGGGGCTGCGGCTTCACCGCCCGCCGTGGTCTCCGCTGGTGCAGGGGCCGCCGGCACACAGGCCGCCAGCGCGCCGACGCTCAATATGCCGCCGGTCATCTGCAGGAAGTGCCGCCGAGTCAGCTTCGACATAGCCATCGTTTTCTCCTTTGCTAGTGCTTCGCGAATGCATAAGGGTCGGGTGCGGTTAAGCCGCATCGGAACGCAGATTAGGGTGAGCGGAGATCGCCAATAAGGGCCACATCCCGCCAGGGAGG